>NZ_JBNIEX010000003.1:0-365074 GCF_051842325.1 Idiomarina sp. ST10R2A5
GGGGCAGGATTCGAACCTGCGAAGGCTGAGCCGTCAGATTTACAGTCTGATCCCTTTGGCCACTCGGGAACCCCTCCCGCATTTTGCAATTTGAATTGGTGCCGGCAGAGAGAGTCGAACTCCCGACCTACTGATTACAAGTCAGTTGCTCTACCAGCTGAGCTATGCCGGCACCCCGGTTAGGTGGAGCGCATTCTATGGTACTAAATTTGATAGTGCAATAGATGCGTGCAATTTTTTTAATTTTTTTGTTCTGACTGGTCAGTTTTTATCTACATCGGATGAAAACTGACCGTCTTTTAGTAACATATACTATAGTCGTTTACTTGCCGAAAGGGTGCCGTAAAACGATGGTTTCTTTACGATCAGGACCGGTTGAAATGATGTCTACCGGAACACCTGTTAAGGCTTCAATACGGGCAATATAAGCCAGCGCTTCAGGAGGTAACTCATTGTGCTTTGTTACACCCACTGTGCTTTGTTGCCAGCCAGGCATGCTTTCGTAAATAGGCTCAACAACTTCGTAATCTTCTGCAGATAACGGCGGGTGATCGGTCACACTGCCGTCAGCAAGTTGGTAGCCGGTACAAATTTTCAATTCTTTAAGGCCGTCTAATACGTCTAACTTAGTTAAGCAGAACCCACTGATAGAGTTGATTTGTACAGCCCGGCGCATGGCAACGGCGTCTATCCAGCCAGTACGACGTTTACGTCCCGTTGTTGCACCAAATTCATGGCCTTTTTCGCCTAAATACTGCCCCACTTCACAATCGAGTTCTGTCGGGAAAGGTCCACTACCGACACGAGTGGTATAGGCTTTTACAATACCTAACACATAGTCAATATAACGAGGACCAAAACCAGCGCCAGTCGCTACGCCACCGGCTGTCGTATTGGAAGAGGTAACATAGGGGTAAGTACCGTGATCAATGTCCAGTAAAGTGCCCTGCGCACCTTCAAACATTATTGACTCGCCGTTTTTGCGAGCCTTATCCAGTAACGATGGTACATCGGCTACCATTGGTTTTAATACTTCAGCGAATTCTTCGCATTGCTTCAGAACAGTTTCAAAGTCAATCGGATCAGCTTTGTAGTATTCAACCAAAGAGAAGTTGTGGTAGTCGACCAGTTCTTTTAGCTTTTCACCGAAGCGTTTCATATCGAACAGGTCGCCAACGCGCAGACCGCGGCGGGCAACCTTATCTTCATACGCAGGACCAATACCACGACCGGTTGTTCCAATCGCCTCTTTACCTCGGGCACGCTCACGTGCCTGATCAAGGGCAATATGGAATGGTAAAATTAGAGGGCAGGCTTTGCTAATTCGAAGACGGTCAGCAACAGGAACATTACGTGCTTCCAACATGGCCATTTCTTCCATCAGCGCTTCAGGTGACAAGACAACGCCGTTGCCAATAACACACTGAACGTTGGTGCGTAGAATACCTGAAGGAATTAAATGCAGAACGGTCTTTTCACCGTCAATAACCAATGTGTGTCCAGCGTTATGTCCACCCTGATACCGCACAACCATTGTGGCTTTATCGGTTAACAGGTCGACAATTTTACCTTTGCCTTCATCACCCCATTGGGTGCCTAGAATTACAACGTTCTGACTCATGATTGCCCCGCGTAAAAAAAATCGGAGCGATCTTACCTTTTATCGGAGGGTTTGTACATCGGAGGAGAGCGCCTGATGATCACATCAGACGCTCATTCTTGATTACTCTTCAGATTTTCCCATCATATTTTGCAAATAACGGAAGAAGTCACTGTTCGCATCCAGCACTAACATGTCATTGCCGGTACCGAACGAGCTGCTGTAAGCTTCCATGCTGCGAATAAAGGCAAAGAACTCAGCATCTTTTTGATACGCGTCGGCATAAATTTTAGCCGCTTGCGCATCACCTTCACCACGCAGTTGACGTGACTGGCGCTTAGCATCAGCAAGCATTACCGTGATACGGGCGTCAACATCGGCACGAATAAACTCAGCCTGCTCACGACCTTCAGAACGATGCTCTGTGGCCACAGCTTTACGTTCTGCACGCATACGTTGATAAATGGACTGACTCACTTCCGTTGGTAAGTTAATTTGCATCACGCGAACGTCCAGCACTTCAACACCTAAGTCAGAGGCACTTTCTGCGCCACGAATTAACGCTTCACGCATAAGTTCGTCACGCTCGCCCGAAACGATATCCGAAATAGTCCGGTTACCGAACTCGCTACGTAAACCGCTGTTAATACGGCGGGTCAGCAGAGCTTCAGCCTGGAGGTAATTACCACCATTAGTACTTAAGTAGAAAGTCGAAAAGTCATTAATACGCCACATAACGTAGGTATCAACAATCAAATCTTTTTTCTCACTGGTGACAAAGCGATCAGGATCACCGTCTAGTGTTTGCAGACGTGCATCCAGCCTTTTCACTTGTTCAATGAAAGGAATTTTAAGGTGTAACCCTGGTTCGAAAACCATAGCTTCACCGGTTTCTGCATCGCGCTCGACCTTACCGAACTGGATTAAGATAGCGCGTTCGCCTTCCTTAACCACATAAACGGAGGAAAGACCCAGAACGACCAGGACCACAACAATAATTGCGATTAGGTTTTTCATTAGTTTCGACCTCCGCTACGGTTACTGCTGCGCGTATTTTGTGTCTCGGTTCCGCTACTTGAGGAACCGCCTGAAACATCTTCAGGAATACGCGCCGGAGAGAATGTATTCGTATTACGCCCTTGCTTTTCGAGAAGTTTTTCTAGTGGTAAGTACATCATGTTGTTACCACCTTCAACGTCAACCAGTACCTTAGGCGTTTTCGCATAAAGCTCCTGCAGAGTATCAAGATAAATACGCTGACGTGTGACTTCAGGTGCGTTTTGATATTGAGGCAGCAACTCTTCAAAGCGAGCAACTTCACCCTGAGCCTCAAGAATAATTTGCTCACGATAAGCTTGCGCTTCCTGCAACATACGACGTACCTGGCCTCGTGCCAAGGGTTCTACTTCGCGGGCATAAGCTTCAGCTTCTCTAATGAAGCGCTCTTCATCTTCCTGTGCCGATATAGCATCATCAAAGGCGTCTTTAACCGCCTCCGGTGGCCGTGCTGGCAGCAAGTTAATATCAACTACCTGCAAACCAACCGTGTATGGATTCATGGTTTTTTCGAGCATATCCAGAGTATTCGCTCTGACTTCCTCACGACCACGAGTCAGCACTTCATCCATGGTGGTGTGACCCACCACAAAACGTAAGGCACTGTCAGTCGCTCGTGATAAAACACCATCAGCATTTTCTACGTTAAATAAATACGCACGCGGATCAACAACGCGATACTGAACATCCAGCTCCACACGAACCACGTTCTCATCCTGAGTCAGCATGTAGCCATCAGTTTTATCTGAGCGAATGTTATTTACGTCAACATGCTCTACCGAGTCAATAAATACCGGACGCCAGTGAAGTCCCGACTCAACCAGTGAATGGAATTGACCGAAACGCAGTATAACACCACGATCGGCTTCTTTTACTGTGTAGAAGCCAGCGATAAACCAAACAATTAGCGCAATAATTGCGATAATACCGATGCCTTTACTCGGGATGCCTGAACTGCCACCCGAGCCGCCGCCTTTCTTGCCACCAAAACCGAATTTGGAAAACAGTTTACGAACTGCTTCGTCGAGATCAGGTGGCCCCTGATCCCGGCCACCTTGATTTTTCCATGGGTCACGGTCGTTGTTATTACCGTTTCCCGGTTGATTCCAAGCCATTGAGTGCTCCAAGTTTTTAATAAAACTGTTGCTAATAATTTTTATTCAGGGATGACCAAGTCATCCAGTTGATTGCCGTAGGCCTTATGTAAACGCTGCCAGTCTACCGATGACATTCGCACTTGCAACGCAAGTTCGCCATTTTCGTTAACATCTTCTGATGTTACGCAATTCCAACGGTATAATGTACCACGTAATTTACCCATTGAGTGCGGGATTTTAAGGGACAGCTCAACCATCTGTGGACCAAGTATCTGCCGCAACGCTTCCAACACATGCTCAATACCAAGCCCCTGTTGAGCTGAAACCCATACTCTTATTGGCTTTTGGTTATCATCGTAATCGATTCTGGGTTCAGCACCGTCTACTTGATCTATTTTATTACAAATAATTAACTGAGGTACATCACCCGCATCAATTTCTTCTAAAACCTCAGCAACCTGATCCATATTATTTTGCTGCTGTTCGTCGCTGACATCAACCACATGTAATAATAAGTCGGCTTCTTGAGTTTCCTGAAGCGTTGCTTTAAAAGCAGCGACCAGGTCATGCGGTAAGTGACGGATGAAACCAACCGTATCGGCCAGAATAACTTCGCCAATATCTTCTACTGCAAGTTTTCTAAGGGTTGGATCAAGCGTAGCGAATAGTTGATCCGCCGCATAAACACCCGCCTCAGTCAGGCGATTAAACAACGTCGACTTACCGGCGTTGGTATAACCCACCAGCGATACCGTCGGAATATCCGCTTTCTTACGTGCCCGACGACCCTGTTCCCGCTGCTTTTGTACTTTTTCCAGACGCTTTAAAATGTTTTTAATGCGCCCGCGAATCAGGCGCCTGTCGGTTTCAAGCTGGGTTTCACCCGGCCCACGTAAACCAATACCGCCTTTTTGTCTTTCAAGGTGAGTCCAGCCTCGTACCAAACGAGTTGATATATGACGCAACTGTGCAAGCTCAACTTGCAGCTTACCCTCGTGAGTACGCGCACGCTGCGCGAAAATATCCAGAATAAGACCTGTTCGATCTAAAACCCGGCATTTACAAACAGCCTCGAGGTTTCGCTCTTGGGTTGGTGACAAGGCGTGATTAAAAATAACAATGTTGGCGTCTAACAGTTTGACCTGTTCGGCGATTTCTTCTGCCTTACCACTACCAACAAAATATCGGGGAGTTGGGGAGCTACGACTGGATGTCATCACTCCCATAGTTTTTACGCCCGAAGAATCAGCTAAGAGTTGTAATTCTGAGAGATCTTCTCGGTCAACTTCTGCGGGTAAATCCACATGAACCAATATTGCGTAGTCGCCACCTTCATACCTATCGAACAAGTTGTTCAGACCTCTCTTTCATTATTAATCTTCTAACTCAGCCATATCTTCTGCGGCTTGCTGCGGCAAATAATTTTGTGGAATACGCGCAGGCACAACCGTTGAGATTGCATGCTTGTAAACCATTTGGCTAACCGTGTTTTTTAATAAGACAACAAACTGATCAAAAGACTCAATTTGCCCTTGTAATTTAATGCCATTAACTAAGTATATAGATACTGGTATGCGCTCACGACGTAACGCATTTAAGAATGGGTCTTGTAAAGTTTGCCCCTTAGCCATCTTGGATTCCTTTTTATCGTTATTAATATCCAATGTGTAAATAGTAAGCCACAGGACTGCCAATTTGCAGTCACCTGTAAAGACACACTAGACCAGTAAAGAATTTTTGCAATAAGAAAAACGTTAATAATTACTCATTTAGTCAGAAATTGGATCTGCGGGCTTAAACGTCGTATTTCAATCCTGACGGTCAAATTTCTTTGCCGGCTGCTGCATTACCCTTAATACTTTGGCCTCCATGTCGGTATCGCCAGTGGTCAGCCAATGAACGCCGGGCCAGCCCCGTAGCCATGTCATTTGCCGTTTTGCCAACTGCCGTGTTGCTATAATGCCGCGCTCGCGCATTTCATCATAGCTGAGTTCACCGGCAAGGTACTGCCACATTTGACGATAACCCACACTCCGTACGGACGGAAGATCCGGATGCAGATCATCGCGGTCAAACAGCTTTTTAACTTCGTCTTCGAAAGGTTGTGCCAGCATCTGATCAAAGCGCTGTTCGATACGCTGGTGTAACACATGCCGCTCTGCCGGAGCCACCGCAAACTGGTAAATAGGTTTATCCAACTGACCATAACGTTCACGCGTAAGCTCCGTCAGGCTTTTATCTGCGAGTTCATACACTTCCAGAGCACGTATGATCCGCTGAGGGTCATTTGGGTGAATGCGTTCAGCGCTTACCGGATCCACTTCCTGCAGCTGCTTGTGTAACTCAGCTAACCCTTTGTCACGCAAATCAGCCGAAAGCCTTTCGCGTACGCTCGCATCCGACTCAGGTAAGTGCGAGAGTCCTTCCAGTAATGCTTTGAAATACAACATGGTGCCGCCGACCAACAAAGGTACTTTGCCGCGTTGCTGAATGTCTTCAATTAATGCCAAAGCGTCTTTTTGAAAGTCGGCCGCGGAATAGGTTTCAGCCGGGTCACGAATATCCAGTAAATGATGAGGAACTTGAGCTTGTTCCTCGGCGCTGGGCTTAGCTGTACCAATATCCATACCGCGGTATATCAGTGCTGAATCTACAGAAATAATTTCGCAATCCAGTTGCCTGCACAGAGCCAGTGACAACGCGGTTTTGCCCGATGCTGTCGGCCCATAAATCGCAATTACGGCATCCTTACTGTGCATGACGTTCTCCGGGTAGCGGCAATCGCTGCAGTACATCCGGCGCTTCACAAAGCTGTGAACGCCACTGGATAAGCCAATGTTCAGCCTGAGTGATGCTGTATGACTCAAGACCTGCAAACTGCGCAAGCCAACTCGCCAACGCCTCAGTTTCAGCACCTTCTGTTAATAACTTTAATAACTCGGTAAAACCACTAACCACATTCCCCTGACGCAGCATTTCAGGCATTTGCTCAATAATGACCTGTTCGCGCTGACACTGATACACTACGCCACACTGATTCAACTCCTGTTGCGGCCACTGACTTGCCGGGCCCGGTAAGTTCGCTAAATTAACTGCCACAGGTACTAGCAATGGCTGGCCATTGAGCCCGTCCTGCAGTTGTTGAACCAGCTTTTGAGCAACGCATTCGGTATGCACTTTTGCCAGGTTAAGCCAGGCCAGGCTTTGTTCATTTCGAATAAGCGCGTAAACACCATTAAAAACCGTAAGGACCCGCCAGTTTTCTTCAATTTTTACCGCTCCTGGCTCTGTCTGGGGTTGTCCGCTACTGATACTATTTTGAACTCGGGCGGCATTTGGCAACAACGAACCTGATGCTTTTCTCTCACCTAAGACACTTCCGCCTGAAGCTCTGCCGGAAGGAAACGACGGTTGTCCTGACGAGCGTTCGTGTGAACCATAATAATGCTGATGGCTCACAGCAGATTGCGGGCTATCTGTTGCAACCAATTGCATCAAAGCTTGCTCAATACGCGTCAGAATAAAGTCATGCACTTGCCGCTGGCGATGAAACCGCACTTCATGTTTGGCCGGATGCACATTCACATCCACCTGCTCTGACGGCAATTCAAAATAGAGCACAAAAGTAGGGACCCGCTCGTTTGGCAAATACTTTTCATACGCCTGGCGTACTGCGTGCGACAACAGCTTGTCCCGCATCATGCGACCATTTACGAAAAAATATTGAATATCACCCTGGTGCCGGCAATGCTCAGGGGGAACGAGCCAGCCAGTTAAATGAAAATCTCCGTCCACCGCATCGATAGTCGAAGCTTGTTCAGCAAAGCCACCACCACAAATTTTTGCCAACCGCTGCAACTGTTGTTTTTCGCTCAGCGCCTGCGGAAACATACGGACTGATTTGCCGTTATGATTCAGTTGGAAACCAACTTCAAAACGACTGAGCGCAATACGCTTTATCACTTCATCAATATGAGTGAATTCAGTTTTTTCTGTACGCAGAAACTTACGTCTTGCCGGCGTGTTAAAAAATAGGTCCTGAATATCAACCGTGGTGCCGTCGGGGTGAGCTGCCGGCTCAATATTAACCTGCATGTCCCGGCCTTCGGCCCAGGCCTGCCAGGCTTCTTCTTGCTCCGGCGGTTTTGATATTAAACGTAAACGAGAAACCGAACTAATACTGGCCAAAGCCTCACCACGAAAGCCAAGGCTGCCAATATGTTCCAAATCATCCAGGCTTTTGATTTTACTGGTGGCATGTCGGCTTAACGCCAGCGTTAGTTCCTGCTTAACGATACCGCAGCCATTATCACGAATTCTTATTCGCTTGCTGCCGCCCTGTTCTATATCCAGTACTAACTGGGTTGCACCGGCGTCGAGCGCATTTTCAACTAACTCTTTAACCACCGACGAAGGGCGCTCAACCACTTCACCCGCAGCAATTTGGTTCGCCAGCTCAATGGGTAACTGCTGAATAGCCATCAGCGACTCGGGATCGTCAGCTTCTGGCCAATTTTGAGCGTATTACTGGCCAGACTATTTTCAGATTTGATGGCTTTGACGGTAGTGTTATAACGCTGAGCGAGAACAGACAAAGAGTCACCCGACTTCACGGTATAGGTAAAACTACTTTGATTGGCCAAGTAAGTATTGTCGATTGGGTTACTGACAAAATAACGCCGGATACCATTATAAAGCGCTCGCGCCAGTTTTTGCTGGTGAGCATTACTGGTTAGCAGTTGCTCTTCTCTGGGGTTAGAAATGAACCCTGTTTCTACCAGTAATGACGGTTTATCTGGTGATTTAAGAACTGCGAAACTTGCTGCCTGAGGGGTCTTTTTATGCATTTTTGTCACCCCAGCCATCTCATCAATAATGTGTTTTGCAGCGCTGTATGCTCCCGCAATAGAACTGTCCATCGACATATCCAGCAAGGTTTCTGCTAAGTAGGGTTCGTGGCCGTTTTTACTGAGGATGTCGGTAACACCACCCAGCAGTTCCGACTGTTGTTCCCGGTTCTCAAGCCAACGACCCACTTCGGAATCAGCCCGCCGCTTCGATAGCACCCAGACCGAAGCACCATTCGGCTGTGGCGTTCGAAACGCGTCAGCGTGGATAGAGACAAAAAAGTCGGCTTTTACATCCCAGGCTTTCTGCGGGCGTTCATTAAGGCCTACGTAGTAATCACCAGTACGAATCAAATAAGCCTGCATACCCGGGTCATCATTAATCAGCTTAGCCAGCGCCCGCGCAATACGAATAACGACGTGCTTCTCGTAGGTGCCGCGTGGACCAATAGAGCCGGGATCATCACCACCATGACCAGCGTCAATGGCAACGGTTACGCGCCTGTCTTTCAGTTCAGAAACGGACTTTGCCGGTCCGCTGCGCTCAATCGACTTACCCGGTAAGTCCACCACTAAGCGATCTTTATAAGAGTCATTGGCCGGAAGGGTAAACAAGTTCGCGTCACTTTTTGAATCCAGTTCAATAACGATGCGAGTGCTACGGGAGTTTTTGGGCGAACTGGTGCGAATTTTATCCACCAGTAGAGAGTCTTTACCCAAATTATTCAAATCCGCTTTTAGCGACGTATTGTTGAAATCAATAACCAGCCGATAAGGCTTTTGTTGATAAAGCGTGAAATAGGAATAGTCCGGTGTATCAG
The DNA here is from genome assembly GCF_051842325.1 of Idiomarina sp. ST10R2A5. Taxonomy (NCBI): domain Bacteria; kingdom Pseudomonadati; phylum Pseudomonadota; class Gammaproteobacteria; order Alteromonadales; family Idiomarinaceae; genus Idiomarina; species Idiomarina sp. ST10R2A5. The sequence continues at coordinate 9,422 of NZ_JBNIEX010000003.1, forward strand.
ACAAGTCAAAAACCACCCGCGTTTTATCCGGAGATGGCCACACCCTTACACTGTCTACACTATTGTCAGCCCATGCCCACAGAGGAACACAAGCAAACAAAAACACCCAAAATCGCTGCATCATAATGTTTTAATTATTCTTTGTCCGGCTTCAGTTAGCGCACTGAAAGTTATTTTACGTCCTTCACCAGCATACTCGATTCGGATTTCTATGTCCGCTCCCGGTAGCCAGCCATAGCCTTTATCAGGCCATTCTATAAAGTTTAGCGTATCTTCGGCAAAATAATCACGAATTCCCATGTACTCAAGCTCTTCCGGATCAGCCAGCCGATACAAATCAAAATGGTGAATGCGCCATCCCTGCAGCTGATAAGGCTCTACAAGGGTGTAGGTGGGACTTTTTACCGCGCCACAATGGCCCAAAGCCTGAATAACACCACGACAAAATGCTGTCTTACCGGCACCTAATTCCCCTTTCAAATAGACCACCAAAGGAGCTTGTAAAACTTCTGAAAATTTCTTCGCAAGCGCCAGCGTCTCAGCTTCATTTGCTAATTTACAGTGGTGTACCTCAGTCATCGTCCCTTCCATATCCATTCACCAACCGCCGTATATAGGGCAACAAATCAGAGGCTAAGGTTCCCCGCTCGCCATCTTTTCCTGCTTCTTCGCCAGCCATGGCATGCCATAAGGCGCCGGCAATTAATGCCTGTGCCGGTGCCATTCTTTGCGCTAACAGGCCGCTTATCAACCCCGTTAATAAATCACCCATACCACCCGACGCCATTGCCGGTGAACCTCTGTCAATCAGGCATCTCCCGCGATCGGTGACCAGCAGCGAGCCGGCGCCTTTAAGTAGAACTTGAGCACCGTACTTTTCGCGTAGTTGTGTTACCGCTAAAAACCTATCGGCTTCCACTTCATCAGCTGTGGTTTGCAGTAATCTGGCCGCCTCTCCCGGGTGTGGCGTCAGCAATAACTTTGACGACCGGGCCGGATAACTTGCCAGTAAATTCAACCCATCGGCGTCTATCACTTTCAATGCATCCGCCTTCATCACTTGTGAAAACACATCGTGACTCCAACGGCTTTGTCCTAACCCGGGACCAAGAGCAATCGCCGAGGCATCACGTAACAACGGTTTTAAAGTATCTTCATCCTTAATAGAATGCACCATAGCTTCAGGCTGTGCCGCTGCAACAATTGCTTGTACATCGGGATGGCAAGCCACAGAAACTTTTCCGGCACCTGCCCGCAAGGCCGACTTCATAGCCAGTATCACCGCCCCTGACATACCCGGTTGCCCACCCACGATAAGTACATGGCCTTGTTCACCTTTATGAGTGCAACGCGCCCGGGCAGGTAGCCAATTACCTAAACCTCCGGCGTCGACCCGAAACCAGTCGGCTTCATTTTGCTGCTTAAAGGTCTCACCAATACCTAAGTCCTCTAAAACAAGCTCACCCGTATGATTCTGAGCTTTACCTGTAAGTAAACCGCGCTTTAATGCCACCAGGCTTACCGTTAGGTGGGCTCGCACGGCAGCACCGGGAACATGGCCGTTATCGGCATTTAAACCAGAAGGCACATCGACTGAGATCACGGGCGTAGAACTGGCATTGACGTGCTGTACCCAAGTCACAGGGTCACCCTCGAGGGCGCGATTCAGTCCAACACCAAACAGCGCATCTACCACAACATCAAACTGATCAGGTGCACAATCGAGCAGGGCTTTTTCGTTGCCCCCCTGCTCGCGCCAGGCTGAGCGAGCCCTGTGCGCATCAGACTCTAAGGGGTTTGAAAGCTCTGCATTGGGCTTTAGAGCAAATACCTGTACCTGATACCCCGCCTCCTGAGCCAATCGGGCAATAATGTAACCATCGCCCCCGTTATTGCCCTCACCGCAACATACAGCAATACGCGCCGGTGCCGGGAAGCGTTTTTGTAACTGTTTGAAAACCGCTTTACCGGCCGCTGACATCAGTTGCATCATATTCATTGTGCTGGCTTCAGCTGCCTTTTTTTCGCCTTTCTGCAATTGCTCAACACGATAAAGGCAGTTCTCATAACGGCTACCGTCGGTTTTTGTCATAGTGCCTCCCCAATAGTGCGTTAGTCTGGCTTAAATACGCCAATGACCTGGTCAAACTGACGCTCGCTACCACCACCCTGCTCCTTGGGCTCACTAAACCGGTGCTTACATTGCACGCACTCAACTTGTTCGATATCGTTTTCGATAAAAAGCATGAGCGTGTCCATGGCATCGCATTTGGGACAAACCGCCCCGGCAATAAATCGCTTCTTTTCTCTAGCCACAACAGCTCCTGTGTTAGAATTGTGAGCAGAACATGTCTATGATACCGCAGCTGAACAGCTGTACAAAATGAAGAGTAGTTTATGATCCGTGCTGAAGCTATCACCTTGTTGCGTGGCGGTGATGTTTTATTTGAAGACAGTGACTTACAAGTATTCCCGGGACACCGCGTTGGCCTGGTAGGCCGCAATGGCTGCGGCAAGTCCTCTCTATTTGCCTTGCTGCGTGGTGAGCTTAGTGCCGACAGCGGAAACATACATTTACCCGCCGACTGGCGCATAGCCAGCGTAGCACAGGACACTCCGGCACTGGATAAGTCCGCTATCGACTACGTAATGGACGGTGACGCCGAGTTCCGTCAGCTAGAAGCGCAACTTGCCAAAGCCGAGGCCGGCAATAATGGCGAAGCTATTGCGCACTGTCACGACAAACTCGCCGCAATTGGTGCCTACGACATTCAGCCCAGAACGGCCAGTTTAATGGCCGGCCTTGGTTTCACTCAGCAGCAGCTGCAACAACCGGTGAAAGCGTTTTCCGGTGGTTGGCGTATGCGTCTTAATTTGGCACAGGTACTGATTGCCCGTGCCGATTTAATGCTGCTGGATGAGCCAACCAACCACTTAGACGTTGATGCGATTTTCTGGCTGGAAAGCTGGCTAAAGCAATACGATGGAACGCTGTTACTGATATCGCACGACCGTGATTTTCTCGACTCTGTAACCACCGACATTGTTCACATTGAGCATAAAAAGCTGAACAGTTACCGCGGTAATTACTCTCAGTTTGAGCGCCAACGGGCAGAGCATATGGCTCAACAACAGAGTGAGTACGAAAAAGCACAGGTTATGCGTCAACATTTGCAAGCCTACGTTGATCGGTTTCGCTATAAGGCCAGCAAAGCCAAACAAGCACAAAGCCGCTTAAAAGCTATTGAAAAGCTGCCCAACCAGGCGCCACTTCGCGCCGAAAGCGGCATCGATTTTCACTTTCTGACACCAGAAAAGTTACCAAACCCACTGCTGACGCTTCGTGACGCCAAAGCGGGCTATGGTGACACCACCATACTAGAGAAAATTAAGCTCAACCTGGTGCCAGGTACCCGCTTAGGGTTGCTTGGCCGTAATGGTGCTGGTAAATCAACGCTGATTAAACTGCTGGCGGGGGAATTAAAACCTATGGCCGGAGAGCGGCTGGTTAACCCGGGGCTCAGTATTGGCTATTTTGCTCAGCACCAGTTGGAAACACTGGACTTGGCAGCCTCAGCTCTACTGCATTTACAGCGCATTGACAAACAAGCCAGTGAACAGAAGCTGCGTGACTTTTTAGGTAACTTTGGCTTTTCCGGAGATCAGGCAACCCGCTCGGTCGAACCCATGTCAGGTGGTGAGAAAGCCCGACTGGCTTTAGCCCTGATTATCTACCAACGGCCCAACCTGCTGCTGCTCGATGAGCCAACCAACCACCTTGATTTAGGTCTGCGCGATGCTCTGGTTGCGGCTTTGCAGGAATACGAAGGTGCACTGATTGTGGTTTCGCACGACAGGCATCTATTGCGCACTACGGTTGATGAGTTCTGCCTGGTTGCCGATGGTAAAGCAGAAACCTTCGACGGCGATTTAGAGGCCTACCATGACTGGCTACAGCAACAGGCAGCCAATGACAAACGCAGCGAGCAATCGGCCACGCGTCAACGCGACGATCGTAAACAGCAAAAACGCAAAGAAGCCGAAGCACGACAAAAGACAAAACCTTTGCGCCAACAAATAGAGAAAGCAGAAAAAAGCATTCATACATTAGAACTGAAGTTGGCCGATATTCATGAACAACTCAGCGACAGCAGCCTGTATGAGGATGCCAACAAAGCTAAGTTACAGAAACTATTAGACCAGCAGGCGCAAGCGCAGAAAGACTTACAACAACAAGAGAGCGTCTGGATGACAGCGGAAGAAGAGCTGGCAGAGCTGACCGAAGAACTACAGCAAACGGAGGACAAATGATTATCCCCTGGCAGGAAGTGGATCAGGAAACACTGAATAATTTACTCGAATCCGTAGTACTGAGAGAAGGAACAGATTACGGCAGTCAGGAACTCAGTTTCGACACAAAAGTCGAGCAGTTGAAGCAACGATTAAAGTCCGGCGAAGCCGTTATTGTTTTCTCCGAATTACACGAAAGCGTCGATATTGTCGATAAAGACAGTGTTACCGGAAGCGAGCCTGGCGAGCAATGAAGATCTCGTCCCATGGAACGCTTTGGTCACCCAAAACCAGAAAGTTAGGGTTCAGCAAACTGACCGTTCGATTGTAGGTAATTGGCTCAAAGTTTTCATTGACGATACGCCCACCAGCTTCACCCACAATCACTTGAGACGCGGCTGTATCCCATTCGCCGGTTGGGCCCAGCCGTAAAAAGCAATCGGCTTTGCCTTCGGCAATGAAGCAAGCTTTTAGCGAACAGCTTCCGGTTGGCAGAGGCTGTACATCTCGCTCAGTTTGAAGGCGGTTTAGCACCGGTTCCCGAGCCTGGCGACGGCTAATGGCAATAATAATGGGGTCGGTCTTAGGGTCATTAAACTTACGGACATTAATAGACCGGCTTTCTGTGGCGTCCTTTTTAAAAGCTCCTAGCCCTTTCTGCGCGTAATAAAGCGCTTCACCTACCGGCCAGAAAATAACACCAATAACCGGTTCATTGTGTTCCACATAAGCAATGTTTACGGCAAAGTCACCCGAGCGGGCAATAAACTCCTGAGTTCCGTCAATAGGATCGATAATGAAATAGGCCTTCCACTGACGGCGCTCGTTATAGTCCTGGTGCTCACTTTCTTCAGAAATAACAGGAATGCCCGGAAAGGATTGTTTAAGCCGGTCTTCAATCAACTCACTGGCGACAATATCGGCGGTCGTTACGGGAGAGTCATCGGTCTTTTCTGCCGTACTGTAGTCACGTCTTTCGTACATGGACAAAATAACGCCACCAGCTTCTATTGCAATCTCTTTCAGTCGATTCAGCATGGTTTCTGCCACTAGCGGTCCTCACCCTGATTACGCAACAACATCAACAGCGCAGCAACGCTGCGGGCTTCTGAAAAGTCCGGCTGAGCAAACAGGTTATTAATGTCACTGATAGACCAGGTAACTTTTTCCAGAGGCTCAGGCTCATCACCGGGTAAGCTCTCAGGGTATAAGTCACGAGCGACAAAAACACTCATTTTCGCGGAAAAGAACTGAGGCGCGAGACTCAATTCCATTAGAAACTCAAGCTGGTGACTACCGTAGCCAACTTCTTCTTTCAACTCGCGCTGTGCTGCTTCTTCTGGTGTTTCACCCGGGTCGATAAGCCCTTTGGGAAAGCCTAGCTGATAGTCATGCAGACCTGCTGCATACTCCCGAATAAGCAATAAGGTGTCATCGTCAATGCAGGGAACAATCATTACCGCGCCACGGCCACTGCCTTTCATACGCTCAAACTGGCGCTGCTCACCATTGCTGAACTTAAGATCAACCGCTTCCACACGCATTAGCCTGCTTTGCGCAACAACGCGACGGGATAAAATTTGCGGGACTTGTTTTTCTTTACTCATACGACAGGTCCAAGTCATTGTCTCTCTTTACTATAACGAGTCTGCGCACAGAAAACAGTGTCAATTTACGCTTTTCTTATAGAGTGCTACTATCTAAAGCCCGTCCATCGGTAGTGAAGCGAGTAATATGACTGCAATAAAGCCTGAAACCGAAACTGAATACGATGTGGTTGTCATCGGTACTGGCCCCGGCGGCGAAGGCGCTGCTATGCAACTGGCCAAAAGCGGCTACAACGTTGCCATTGTAGAAAAACATAAAGCTCTTGGCGGCGGCTGCACGCATTGGGGGACCATTCCCTCAAAAGCCCTGCGCCATTCGGTCAGTCGTTTAATTGAGTACAATAACAACCCACTATTCTCTGGGCCAGGCTGGCAAAGTGGCATGACTTTCAGCCACATATTGCACTACGCTGAGTCGGTTATCCGCAAACAGGTCAAGCTGCGCAGTTCGTTTTACGACCGCAATGATGTCACCGTCGTACACGGTAAGGCCTCATTTTTAGACAAGAACCGTATTCGGGTAACTAAGCTAGACGGTTCGGTGGATGACCTGATTACAAAGCATGTTGTTATCGCGACAGGCTCCCGGCCGTATAATCCCGAAGACGTCGATTTTTCGCATCCGCGCATTTACGACTCAGACAAGGTTCTGTCATTGTCACACGAGCCTAAAACCATTTTAATTTATGGCGCGGGTGTGGTTGGAAGTGAATACGCCAGTATTTTCCGCGGAATGGGTGTTAAAGTGGATCTCATTAATCAGCGCGAGCGTTTGCTGTCTTTTTTGGATGCTGAAATTTCCGATGCGCTCAGCTATCACTTGCGCAACAGCGGCGTGGTCATCCGCCATAACGAAGAATATGACACCATTACTGGCTATGACGATAAAGTCGTTCTGAAAACCAAGTCCGGCAAGACCATGGCTGCCGACTGCCTGCTTTTTGCTAATGGACGTTCCGGTAACATAGAAGAGCTGAACTGTCAGTCTGTCGGCCTTGAGCCCAACTACCGGGGGCAACTGGAAGTGAATGACAACTACCAGACAGCCGTGGAAAATATCTATGCCGTGGGTGACATTATTGGGTACCCCAGCTTAGCCAGTGCCGCTTACGATCAGGGCCGCATCTGTGCCTCAGCCATTATTAACGGCGACTGTGACAAAGTTCTGGTGAGTGACATACCGACGGGTATTTACACCATTCCGGAAATCAGTTCAGTGGGTAAAACCGAAGAAGAGCTCACCGAAATGAAAGTGCCTTATGAAGTTGGCCGAGCTCAGTTCAAGCATCTTGCCCGGGCGCAAATATCGGGTGCCGACGTGGGTTGCCTGAAACTGTTATTCCACCGCGAAACCAGAGAGCTGCTGGGTCTTCATTGCTTTGGTGAAAGGGCTTCAGAAATAGTACACATTGGTCAGGCTATTATGGAGCAGAAAAACGGTGGTAATACCATCGATTACTTCGTCAACACCACCTTTAACTATCCGACTATGGCAGAAGCGTACCGCGTTGCCGCATTAAATGGCATTAACCGCCTGCTGCAATAAGCCAGGTTACTGCCGTTTCTGGTACAGCGGCAGCTCAATTCGAACACACAAACCGCCTTCCGGGCGGTTTTGCAGTTTTATATCGCCGTCGTGACGATCAACAATACGCTTAATAATTGCCAACCCAAGCCCTGAGCCTACACCACCACGCGCTTTATCACCCTGAGTGAAAGGCTCAAAGAGTTTCTCTTGTTGTTCCTCGGGAATGCCGGGGCCGTCGTCGGTTATCCGGAACCAGACCCGTTTTTGCTTTTTATCGTGGCCAGAGCTGACCACAACCCGCTGCTTACCGTAACGCTCAGCGTTTTCCAGCAAATTAATAATGACGCGCTTCATCGATAACGGGCGCAACCAAACCAAAGGCAACGTCCCTAAATCAAGTTCAAATTGCTTTGTCCAGTTGTCCGGTACATTCGCCACCGTTTGCTCAATGAGTTCATTAAGAGACTCTTTGCTGCTGCACTCCTGCTGATCAAGACGGACATAATCAATAAACTGATCGATAATGTCATTCATGTCATCGATATCTTCAACGATCCCCTGAGCCAGAGAACCGTCTTCCTGCGGCATCATTTCAGCGGCCAGGCGAATGCGCGTTAGTGGCGTTCTTAAGTCATGAGAAACCCCTGCCATTAACAGGTTACGGTCGTTTTCAAGCTCACGAATACCCCGCGACATTTGGTTAAAAGCCCGGGTTACCGCAATAATTTCGTTTGCGCCTTTTTCAGGCAGTTGCTCAGGGAATTCTCCTCGCCCTACTCTGCGCGCCGATTCTTCCAGTGCTTTAAGTGGCCTGTTCAGCCAATTAGCAAACAGCATACCGCCGAATACACTCAAAAGACCAATTAACACCAAGTACATCACCAGCGGAGAGAACTGTCCGCGCTGCATACTATCCAACGGAACACGTATCCAGAAGTCAGGCGCCCTGGGTGGCTTTACCCAGAGGTAAAACTTTTGCCCCTGAGCAACTCTAACCTGTGACTCCCCACCCAGCATGTCGCTCATGTCATCCGACAAATAGCCGTAATAGGTGGAGTTGCCCAAGCCCTGCTGCTCGGCTTCAGTGTCATTAAACACTTCTATGCCAGTGGCTTCAGTGTAATAAGACATCAGTTCACGTTCGGTTTCAGCTGAATGCTGACGAGGAATGAACATAGTGCGGATATGCTTAGCCACCAACTCATTAATTTGCTCAATGGAAGGCCGGACAACATAGTTACTCACCATCACGTAAGAGACGAGCTGGTTAATAAGCAATACAAGAGCCAGCAGCGCAACCGTGCGGGCAAACGCTGACTTGGGAAATAACTTCATCAGGACTTCAGCTGACCATCCGGTACAAACACATAACCTAAGCCCCAGACCGTTTGAATATAACGCGGCTTAGTGGGGTCAACTTCGAGCATACGACGTAAGCGTGATACCTGAACATCTATAGAGCGTTCCAGTGCGCTGTAGTCACGCCCGCGTGCAAGGTGCATTAGTTTATCGCGGGAAAGCGGCTGACGAGCATTGCTGACTAAGGCTTTCAAAACAGCAAATTCACCACTGGTCAGCGGCATTGGTGTGTCACCGCGAAACATCTCACGAGTTCCCAGGTTCAACCTGAACTCACCAAAAGTGACTTCCTGATCTTCCTGCGAAGGTGCACCAGGTACTTCGGTACCGCGGCGACGCAATACCGCTCTTATCCGCGCTAGCAATTCGCGGGGGTTAAAAGGTTTTGCCAGATAATCGTCAGCCCCCAACTCCAGGCCAATAATACGATCAACTTCATCGCCTTTGGCCGTCAACATAATAACCGGCAGGTTATTACCTTCGCTGCGTAGACGTTTACAAATAGACAGTCCGTCTTCACCAGGCAGCATCAGATCTAACACCAGTAAATTAAAATTTTCCCGGGTCAGCAAACGGTCCATTTGTTCCGAGTCCTGAGCGACTCGTACCTGAAAGTTCTGCTCAGTAAGATAACGTTCCAACAAGCTTCGAAGCCGCGCATCGTCATCCACTACCAAAATTTTTAGTGTTTCCTGCATCATCAGTTTTGTTTTCCAAGCTGCCGTGCTTTAACCATAAAGATACACCGCTTAACGGCGTTATAGAAGCGAGCTTCTGTTAGCAAATGTTTCTGAGTTTACCCAAAAGCTGACCGGTTCTGGCCGCGCAAAATAGTAGCCCTGGAAGCGCGAGCACCCCATCTCCTGGAGTTTACGCAAATGCTCCTCTGTTTCCACGCCTTCTGCAATAATGTTTAGATCCAGACTTTTTCCTAAAGCGATTACGGTGCGCACAATAGCTTCGTCGCTACTATTATTGTGTAAGTCCCGTATAAAAGACTGGTCTATCTTCAATGAGTTCAGCGGCAAGCGTTTTAGATATCCTAACGAGGCATATCCCGTACCAAAATCATCTAAAGCGAACGTGACACCCAGAGCTTTAAGTCGCTCCATGTTGTTCGCTGTATGCTCAATATCGTCAATCAACATACTTTCTGTGACTTCTAATTCAAGCAGTTCACCGGATACGCCTGCTGCCAACAGCCGTTGTTCGATATCTTCAACAAAGCCGGGGGCTTTAAACTGACTGGCACTGACATTGATTGCCACCCGCGCACCACAGTTGGGAGCTGAACGTTGCAGATGTGGAATAGCAAGCAGTACCTGATCAAGCACTATTCTGTGTAGATCGGGCATTAAACCCTGACTTTCTGCCAGCGGGATAAACTCCGCCGGAGAGACCCAGCCAAGCTCATCATCGCACCAGCGTAGTAACGCTTCAAAGCCTAAACAGTTTAAAGTCGAATCGGGTGATAATTGTTGGTATTGAGGCTGCAAGTAAACTTCCAGAGATTCCGAGTTTATCGCTTTTCGCAAAGCTGCAATGAGCTGCTGTCGATAATTAAACTCTCGTTGTATTCCGGTATTAAAAAACTGCAATTTTGATGCGTTTGTTTCTTTTGCCTGCGATAACGCCAGGTCAGCCGCTTGCATTAAATCACTTGTACTTTTCGCATCAGAAAATAAAGTAATGCCCATACTCACTGACACTGATTCAAGGCTGCCGCCCAACAAATAAGGTTCCCTTAGTCTCTCTAAAAGTACTTGTAATCGTTGACGTAAATTACTGTCGTTACGTAAACTTCGGCCTCTTTCACTTTTCAACAACACCATGAACTCGTCCGAGCCTAAACGCCCGGCATTGTCAGCCTGGCGTAATTCAGACTCCAGCCTCTGACCAAATAAAATAAGCAGTTCGTCTCCGGTGTCATGGCTAAAGCTATCGTTAATCTTTTTGAAGTGATCAATATCGAGCATAACCAATACGCCGTCTCCGCCGCCACTCTGGTAGAGGTCAAACTCTTCGTTTAAGCGTTCAAGCATAAAACGTCGATTTGCTAACCCAGTTAAGGGATCAAAGTAGGCAAGAGACTGGATTTCTTCTTTCATATTCTGGTATTCGGAAATGTCTGTCGAAATACCGCACAGTCCAACCACTTGGTTAGTTGAATCAAATAGCGGAACTTTAACTGACCAAAATTGATGTAGCTCTTTCTCACCTGGCAGATTATTCACCTCACCCTGAGCTAACCGATGTCCGCTCTCCAGCACTTTACTGTCATAACTCTTAAGCTGATCGGCCGTGGTCTTATCGAACAGGTCATAATCGGTTTTGCCAATAATATCTTCAAGATCCAGCTTAAACAGCTTTAACACCTGCCAGTTCGCATACTGATATCTTAGGTCTTTATCTTTAATGTAAATGTAGGCTTCAACGCTATCCAGAATGGTATTTAAACGGTACTTACTTTGCGCCAGAGCTTTCGTTTTGTACGCAACCTTGCGTCTTAATAGCTGATTAAAGAACAGAACACCAACAGCAAGTAACGCCAGTGCCGCTATTATCCACCACACATAGGAAGGAACACTGACTGCTTTTTGTTGAGAACTCCAACGCTCAATTATTTGATAATAAACTGAATTTTCGTTGGCCTTTAAGCGCTTCAGCTCGTTGTCTATTGTTGTTGGAACCTCTGAACTCACTTGTTTAGATACAGCAAAAAAGAGTTCACTTGGCAGGAACATGATAGGCGTCATTTGAACGCTACGATCAGCTACTTGTTGGTTCCCAAAAAATTGGTTCGTTGCGACTGCATTCGCTTTTCCCATGAACACAGCGTCAAAGCCCTCGCTAAAACTCTCTACTGGATAAAGTTCACTCTCTAATTCGAAGCTTTCAATCAGTTGCTGTAAGTAGCTTTCCTGCACAGAACCTTTCAAAACAGCGACACGTTTATTGTTTAAGTCCAGCAGGCTGGTAATTTTTTCATTCTTAGCGGCATACAGTTGCGACCAGCTAAGCAGTGCGGCTTCCTCATGAAACTCCGCCCATTGAGCTCGGCTATCATTTTTGGCAACGTCCGGAAGAATATCTATTTTACCCTGCTGCAAAAACGTCAGGCATTGATCCCAATCGCATTCAACAGGCAGTAGTTGCCAATTGTGCCGCTCGGCAATAACCGTTAATAGCTCACCGTGAATACCGCTTAACTTCCCGTATTCATCGAACATGATTTTTGGCGGATTATGATACACACCCACTTTGAGTGTTTTATCCTGTGCCATTAAAGGCGCCGCAGCTAATAACAGAAAAGCAGTAACAAGAAGGTTTCGCAAAAAGATACCTTAAGTTAATAAGTTGTATAAACCTAGAATAGGCCTATTTCCACGCTGTGAAAAGCCCTGTTACTGCTGCGGACATTTAGTTATCAATAACTCACTTTCTAACGAAGTAAGGTAAAAATAGAAGCAGCGCAAGTAGACTGACAATAAGCCCGACATAAATCCCGTAACTTAAGGCCGACAGAGTAAATGCGGCGTAGTAAAGAACGTCTAGCAGCAGGTATGCCAGAAAAGCGCTTTTGAACCAGCTTTGCTTTGTCCAGAGTCCAACCAACAAAGCCAACTGAAGCGGTACAAAAAGCACCAGTTTCCAGGGCAAACCGTACAAAATCACCTTCTGTATACTATCGGCGTTCAAAATCATTGAAAACGCCATTTCATAGGTACTCGCTATGCCAGCAATGAACATACCAAGGTAAAAGAAACTGAATGTATAAATTAGACCCATTACAAGATAAAAGGAAATCAGCTTCTTCGGCACTCTGGCACTTGGCGCTGAGCCACTCTGAGTTGCCTGTCGGGTCGCGACAACCACCACAGCAATAACGTACAACACTTCGGATGCAATATAGAGAATGCCACCAAACACGCCCACGTCAATCGATCGTGCTATGCGCGACGGTGACGGCCAGGGGAGTTCAGAATAAAAACCAACCAGATGCAATACACTGGCCAGCATAACCTCCAGTTCGTAGGCAATTGCATCAAACCACTCCATGGGGTAGGTCAGAATATTCGCCAGGTAAATTTGTGATACGGCGCCGACAACAACAGCAAGGCCTAACAGAGCCATCATTCCGGCCGCTGGTGGCATTTGACGGGTTAAAGTAAAATGCATAGCAATCATTAGCAGGTAAGTTCCTTATATTTTTTTGAAAACTATACCTTTTTTTTAACTGTAAGTCTTGTTCACCTAATATCTGCCACCATAAATAAGGGAGCTTTACTGAGCGGTATAGCCCCCATCAATCACTAACTCCGTTCCAGTCACAAATTTAGATTCATCCGACGCCAAATACAGCACGCCGTAAGCAATGTCTTCAGACTCACCGACATGACCAATGGGGTGCAGGCTATCCAGCTGCTTTCTGAACGCATCCACGCCTTCGTCAGAATCTTTCCCTAACTGCTCCACCAGTGGCGTCCAGATAAAGCCCGGGTGAACTGAATTGACCCGAATTTTGTCTTTTGCGTAAATGAGTGCGTCATTTTTGCTCATTAACCTGACTGCGCCTTTAGAAGCGTGGTAAGGCGGTAAGTCGGCAGCGCCTATCATTCCGTAAATTGATGACAAATTAATAATGCTTCCAGCTCCTGCTTTTTTCATTGCCGGAATAGCGTGTTTAGTACAGTAAAAAACACCACTGACATTCACGTTAATTACCTTGTCCCATTCGTCTTTAGTAATTTCATGAGTCGGCTTATTAACCCCAGCAATGCCGGCGTTATTAACTAAGACATCTATCGAGCCAAACTCTTTCTCGATGTCTGAAAAAGCACTGCTTACATCATCTTCGCTGGCCGTATCTATGTGCCAGTATTTTGCGGTGCCGCCAAAGCCTTTAATTTCATCGACAACTTTTTGCCCTTCGTTGTCCGCAATATCGGTTACAGCAACCTTGGCGCCTTCTTTCGCCAGCTCAAGACAAACCGCCCGTCCAATACCTAATGCGCCACCAGTAACAATGGCAACTTTACCTTCGACTCTTTTCATCATTGTGTCCTCTTTGAGATCTTTTCCTGAGTCTAGTATGGGTTACAAATCGGCATATAGACAGGAATCAAAGTATAGTGATCTAAAGCAACCTTAATCCGTAAAAAAAGCACAATATCTATAAGTTAACAAGGAACCGTTATGACCACCTATAAAGCCATTAACCTGATTAAACGCCCTGAGCCTGGCCCTGTCACAACCGACATATTTGATGTTGTAGAGAAAGAGCTACCCAAAGCTGGCTCCGGTGAAATTCTGATTAAGCAAACACAAATGTCTCTAGACCCTGCCATGTTCGGTTGGATGAGCCCTGATACTGAAAGCTATATTCCCCCCGTTGAACTGGGGACTGTTATGCGAAGTTCGGGTGTCGGCAAAGTTGTTGAGAGTAACCACCCTGACTTTAACGAAGGTGACCGCGTCATGGGTATGATGGGTTGGCAGGAGTACGCGCTCAGTAATGGCCAGGGTATTAATAAAGTGCAGGCCGATGTGCCCGACGAAACCGTACTGTCAGTGTTTGCATTACCGGGTCTGACGGCCACACAAGGACTGTTTAATGTTGGTAAACCTAAGAATGGTGAAACTCTGGTGGTAACCGGCGCCGCAGGTTCGGTTGGATCAATTGTCGGGCAACTGGCCAAAGCCGAAGGACTGAAAGTGATTGGCGTTGTCGGCAGCGATGAAAAAGCCAACTGGATTATCAACGAACTGGGCTTTGACGGTGCCATTAATTACAAAACCAGTGACTTGCGCGACCAGCTAATCAAGCTAACCCCTGAGGGCATAGACTTGTACTTTGAAAACACCGGTGGCCCCATTCAGAACCTGGTCGTTGAGCGCATGAACGCTCATGGCCGTGTCGTGGTTTGCGGCATGATAGCCGACTACGACAAAGAAGTACCAAGTCCCGGTCCAAGCTGGATACCGGTTATTAAAAAGCGCCTGACCATTCAGGGCTTTACTATGCCGGATCATTTTGATGAGATTCCCAGTTTGCTAAGCAAACTAACGCCTTACGTTATGTCTGGAAAAATCAAACACCGTTCTCATATTCTTGAGGGGCTGGAGTCCGCCATTGAAGGCTTGAACCTGTTCTTCACGGGTGAAAACAAAGGCAAATTGATTGTTAAGCTGTAGTTTTTCGAAAGTAAACGTTTAGCTTATTACAGCCAGCCTTTTTGATGAGCGATGCGAGCAGCTTCAGTCCGGTTGCTCGCATGCAGTTTATTAATCGCCTCAGAGAGGTAATTTCGAGCCGTACCTTCGGCGATAAAAAGTTGTTCCGCAATAGCTTGTGTACTTAATCCCTGCCTAGCTAAACGCAGCGCCTGACGTTCTTTATTGGTTAACGGATCTTGCTGCCCCAGAGCCTGAAGGAGAAGCTCATTACTTATCACTTGCTCACCCTTACAAACCCGTTGCAACGACGTTATCAGTTCATCAATGGGTGCATCTTTTAGTAGGAAGCCTCGAACACCAGAGTCAATAGCACGCTTAATATAACCGGAACGGCTAAAGGTGGTGATTATAACGGAGCGAAGTTCGGGCTGCTGCTGATGAGCCCACTGTATCAGCTCAAGACCAGAAATATTAGGCATCTCAATGTCGCTCAACAACACATCGTAGTCGTACTCTTGTAATTTTTTCTGAGCATCGGCCCCATCAATGGCTTCATCCACCTGATAACCCGATTCCAGACGCAACAGACTCGCGAGTGCAGTTCGCACCATAGTTTGATCTTCAGCCAATAAAATTTTCATGCGTGTCGCTGTTCCCGTTTCGGTAAGAAGAGAGTAACTTCGCACCCTTCTTCTGTTGAGATCGCCATGGAACCGCCCATCTGCTGTATTCGCAACTCAACCCCACTCAGACCATTACCCACACTCACGTCATGGCAGATACCGTTATCCACAACTTTAATACAATAGGTGTTTGCAGTCTCATCAAAATGGATCAAGCACTGCTGACCATTACTGTGACGAATAATATTAGTGACCAATTCAGTTATTGCTAACACCAGTGCGGTTTCCCGTTGCTCGCTCATTACCGGCGGTGTACCGGTTATCTTTGTACTAAAGCCCCCATCATTCAGGCGCTGCTCAAGCCTTTTCAGCTCCAGCGATAACCCACCATGTTTGTAACCCGAAACACTTTGACGCACCTGCGAAAGTGTTTCACGAGCAATCTCACTAAGTTCAACTAACTGCTTAGAAGCTTCATCATAATGCTGCTTAGAAAGTTGTGCCTTGGCAAGATCAGACTTCAAGATAATACTAGAAAGTGTGTGTCCCAGAATGTCATGCAAATCCCTTGCTATCCGCTCCCGTTCGACACTGGTTGCTAAACGCTCAATCTCTGCCGCATCACGTTGCTGCTCTTCGGCATGTTGTTGTCTGAGTCGTTCAACCCTGCCGAAAATAGAGACAGTAACGACAATGACGATGCCATAGGGTAAAAAGAGATCCCAACTGGTTCCCGGGCCAAAGTGGAAAGCGGCTAACGTGAGAATAATGCCGGTAACAGCCGCAAGCGCAACCCGCCAATTATAAGCAAAGCCAACAAAAAATCCCGCGTAACTAAAAAGAGCAATAGACCCCGGATTTAACGGTGTCACCGCGCAAGCAATAATGTACATGCCAAGGATTGGCCACAACATGTGCTCCCGCGGAACCGAATAACAACAGTAATAAAGGCCAATAAAAACCAACATCGCCGCCACCATGACGGCAATTTCCCAAATCTGATACGGAAAAAGCACCATCGGCAGAATGTAAAAACCGAGGTTAAAAAGGTAAATCCACGCCTGTTTTTGTTCGCGTGCCTGCTGCTTATCTGACATACCGCTGCTCTTTGTTATTTATCATTTTTATTATGGCCGCTACAAAGCACGCACACCAGTGACAAATGTCATTCCTAATTGATGACATACGCAACTACCGGCTCAAAGGCTGACTGGATAGACTCAATCAACAACAGATAACTAACAAAGGCTTCCAATGAATCAGATAAACCTTAAAGTACAATCGCTTAATAAACACTATGGCGCAAAAGCAGCGCTTACCAATGTCAGCCTTAATGCCTATGCGGGTGAGGTCATTGCCGTACTTGGAAAAAACGGAGCCGGCAAAACAACCTTAATTAACAGCGTCCTTGGCATGCATGATTATGATGCTCAGTATTTAGAAATTCTGGGTACTCAACTGAATAACCAGCATAGGCCGTTAACTATCCGTCAGCGTGTTGGGGTTATGATGCAGCTTGGTACCTTAAATGCCAACTTGACCGTTGCTGAACAACTGGATTTATTTTGTAGTTACTATCCGTCAGGCGCCACCCCAGAATTTTTGCTGGAGGAGTTTGATTTAACGGGTATTGCTAAGCAACGCTTCGGGAAGTTATCAGGCGGCCAGCGCCAGCAAGTTCTGTTTGCCATCGCGGTGGCCGGAAATCCCGACTTACTTTTTCTTGATGAGCCTACCGTGGGTATGGATGTTGAAGCGCGCCATTTGCTTTGGCAGCAAATTGAGCAACGTCGGCAGCATGGCTGCGCTTTAGTACTAACCACTCATTACATTGAAGAAGCAGAGCGACTTGCCGATCGTGTTGTTGTCTTGCGGGACGCACAAATTATTGCACAGGGACGAGTCAACGAGGTTATTGCCGATCACGGTTCCCTGGAGTCAGCCTACTTACACCTTATTCGGGAGCCCGCTCATGTTTAATTCGGCCATTTATTTAAAAGAGAGCCTCTACGACTTACTTAGCTTGTGGCGCACACCGGCATTCTTTTTACCTGCCATGCTTTTTCCACTCGTGTTTTACGTGTTCTTCGGTATTGTCTTTAACTTTAGCGCAGCACAAGGCGAGTATATGCTGGTTTCATACGCCTGTTTTGGCATGATGGGCCCAGCATTATTTAACTACGCAACCGCTGTTGCTAGCGACAGGGCACAAGGCTGGCTTACACTGAAGCGCATTTCGCCCATGCCTCTTTCTGCGTATGTGGTTGCTAAGTTCTTTAGTAGTTTAGTTTTTGCCGCATGCATTGCCTTGCTGTTGTTTATTACGGCAGCACTTTTTGCCGATGTGCAGCTGTGGTTATGGCAATGGAGTCTTCTCTTCATTGTTCTGTTAGCAGGCACCCTGCCATTTGCCTTAATCGGTTTACTCATGGGTCTTTGCCTGTCTGACAAAGCGGCTCCTGCTGTCGTCAATTTAGTTTATTTACCCATGGCGTTTTTATCCGGCCTTTGGGTGCCGATTCAGTTCTTACCCGACACAGTTCGCTACGTTGCTTATGGGCTGCCATCGTATCACTACTCTCAACTGGCGCACGCCATTATCGGTACAAGTCAGGGCCATAATTTATGGCTACATGGGCTTTATCTTGTTGCTTTTTGTGGCGCATTAATCGCCGTAATTTACTGGCGCTATCAGCGACTTTCTCGTTAAAAGGTTTAGATAAATGAAGATTAAAATTATCGCAGCACTTTTTGTAGCAGTTATTGCTTTGACCATTCTTTCGCTGCCAACACCCCGGGAAGAAAGCGCCAAAACCAGTAACAGTTTTATCCTGGGCCCGGTTAACATTTTTGACGGGGAAACCACCTCCCAAGCTACTTATATTGAAGTGCTCGATGGGTATATCAAAGACTTGCACATGGAGCAACCGGACAGTCAGTTACGGAAAATAGATGGACAAAACCGTTGGCTTGTTCCCGGCCTCATCGATGCTCATGTGCATGCCTGGGGCGATGCATTAGAACAAAATCTTGAGAGAGGCGTAACCACCGTTATTGATATGTTTGGTCATCCAAATTTCCTGCGGCAACATCAACCCCTCAGAGCAACGACGAAGTTTAGCCGTAAGGCTGATATTTTTGGTGCCGGATTATTAATAACTGCACCGAATGGGCACGGGACACAGTATGGTATTGAGGTATCTACGCTTTCTAAACCACAAGAGGCTGAAAAGCTGATAGAACAACGTATTCATGCAGGCTCAGACTTCATCAAGATAGTGTACACCCGCAGCGGTTCAGAGTACGCACATGCGCCATCCATCTCAAAGCAGGGTCTGAAGGCGGCGATTAAATCTGCACATGAACAGAACTGTTTAGCCGTTGTTCATATTGCTGATCATGATTCCGCTCTCGATGCCGTTAAAGCCGGAGCCGACGGTTTGGTGCACAGTTTCTTTAATCAGCCTGTTTCTGATGAACTACTCACGCTTCTTAAGGCCAATGATGTGTTTGTGATTCCTACGATGGCGGTTTATGAGGGGATGCTGCGGGGCGCCATCAATGATGAAATTCTATTGAATAACGAGTCACTGGAAATAAGCGCTGGCGCAAAATCGACACTCAACCGGAATTTCCGTAACAACGGACATTTTCCCGAGCACTTCTACACCAACTTATTCACCAACACAGAACGCATGCATGAAGCGGGTATTCCTATTTTAGCCGGCAGCGATGCCCCTAACCCGAATACCGCCCACGGCTGGTCTTTGCTGGTTGAGTTACTTCTCTTTCAAAAAGCCGGAGTGCCGGTTGAAGATATTTTAAAAACAGCGACTTCGGTACCGGCAGACGCTTTTTCGCTAACGGATCGTGGACGCATAGAAAAAGGCATGAAAGCTGATTTTCTTATGCTAAGCCAATCACCGTACGACAATTTGGACACTTTATTAACACCGGTGAAAATCTGGAAGAACGGCTATGTCGTCTCACATTGACCCTTACCCGAAGACAGTAAAACTCAACCCTACGTACGCTGCGTATCCTAACAGAAGCAGGCCGCCTTCAAATCTGCTCAGCCTACGCCCGGTATAAAGAAACAGTAGCAAAACTAGTGACGCGCCCAGCATAACCCACTGATCAAACTGCAGTATTCGCTCATGCACGGGCAGTGGCTGCAACAACGCCGAAATACCGAGTATGCCCAAAACGTTAAAAATATTACTGCCCAGAATGTTGCCAATAGCCACGTCAGCATGTCGCCTGAATGCCGCGATAACTGAAACGGTGAGCTCAGGTAAAGATGTGCCAACCGCTACAAGAGTCAGTCCAATAACGGCTTCAGAAACACCCAACGACTCGGCAATATCGACCGCACCTTTCAAAAGCACCTGAGAACCGACAATTAACAACGCCAGACCAAACACAATGGCTGCTGCTATACGGAGCTTGGTTGTCGGCAAAGAGGTCACTTCCTGCGCCTCTGCTTTATGCAATTCTGCGGACGGAGCATTTCCGAAACGCTCGGTTCTGTATGCCCAGATCAAATAACTCACCAGCGCCAGCAACAAAATAGCGGCATCAAACCTTGCCAGCGCACTTCCGCCAACAAGAACCAGAAACAAGACTGTTCCCGCAACTACGGTAATACCGTCACGGCGCAGTACCAGCGGCTTCAACGCAAGAGGCGCGATTACAGCACACATTCCCAGAATAAGCAGAATATTGCCGATATTACTTCCAACAACGTTACCAACAGCTATGTCCGGCCGCTCGTTTATAGCAGCATCAATTGAAACCACTAACTCAGGGGCAGAAGTACCAAACCCGACAATCAGTAAACCGCTAAGCAAAGGCGAGACACCCATACGCTTAGCAGCGGCCAGAGACCCTCGAATAAGGGCTTCACCGCCCGTGGTCAACAACAAAACCCCAATAATGACGAACAACGCACTCAGCATAGCTTTAAGCTCCCGGCCAGACACGTTGCATATAAAAACTTTCTAACAGATAGGTGGCGGCCAAACAAACGCCAATAAAAGCACTATTAATAACAGCCCTAACTCCCCACGGGAGACCACCGTAGGTAAGGTCCAAATACTTAGTCACCACAACCATAAGACCCATAAATACAAACCACGGTGTAAAAAAGAAGATGAATTGCCACTTAACAACACTAACCGCTATGTCATGCAGACCACCACTGACGGCAAAAGTTATTAAAACCGCGAGCCAAACCGGCAAAAAAGAACTCGCAGGTTTCATGACGTTACGCGACAGATAGTAGCCCCAAATAGGATTCCAATAATGCCAAAACTGCGTAAAAGAGCCCGCACCCAAAGCTCGCTGAAACATATTCTTCATAGAGCCCGACGCGCCTATGGCGACACCATTTCTCTTCTTTACGTACTTAGTCAGGGATACTGCTTTTTGCATATAGACTCCGTATGGTTAGCGCTTAGCTGCCCAGTTGGGTAAAAATACCAACCGCGAGCTCGGCCCAAACATACAGTAGCGCTACAACGCATAACCCCGCCCAAAGCAACCAATACTTGCCAGGTACTTTTCTTGCCACCAGCACAAACAAGCTGCTTATTGAAAGCAGTAGAGCTCCCATAACAACAAAGTCGTTAAGCTCCCAATTAACGCTTGTCGTGAACTGCATGGCAACAAACGGCACGAGTAAAATGCACCCTGTACCTACTGCAATCCAGATAGAGACGTCATTGCGCATTATTAAGTTAGTGGTTTTGTTTTTCATTTTGAATTAACTCTTATTAGTTAATAGCTCAGCGTTCTGTTTAAGGCGCCTGTGCAGGCTGCCCCTAAAGCTTATAAAACCACAAAAAACAAATCTAAAGCTATAAAAATGATGTTAAATATTATTTCGGACTTTGCATGTAAGGCGGTGAAATCCGCGGAATCTTGTTAAGGAGCTTAAGAAACTGAGTCATAGCTATCGCTTGCCGAGCCATTCTGATGTTCCCGTTATTTACGCTCAAGCTTGCTTACTAACACCATTAGCTTAGTCTGGTCGATTTCTACTGACGCTTCTTTATCGTAAAACACAGTCAGAGTAGGATTAATAACACTCTTCCCAACTTCAACGGCCGCCTGAACCTCAACCGTCTCGCCTTGCGTTGGTGACACGGTTAATTCATAGCGAAAGTCATCACCAACCGTCATGTAAGCCATTTTACCTTCTTCCACGATCATCACTGGCGACTCAACGAGTTCACCACTTTTAAATACTGAGCTTGAGACCCGAAAAGTATCTGCGGCTAAGCATGGTAACGATGCCAACAGTGATACCAACAGCAAATAAAGCTTTGTTTTCATTTCAGTTTCCCTTTGTCGGGTAGGCCACAGTGATTTTCCTCATAGTGGCTATTCAACGCAGCGTTTTCTGGAGAATGCCAGACTAATAGCGGCGAGCACTCCTGCACACAAAAGCCAGAAGGCAACGATAGATAACCACACCATCATTGAAGCATCTTGAACTCCAAACTCACTAAAAACCACTGTCTGATAGCTAAAAAAGTGTTCGAACCCCAGCCAAAACGGCGCATTCACCCAGGCTGCTAATAACGCAATGAGAAAGACAGGTTCGAGGCCCAGCTGTATAAATACGGGGGTGACAAGCGGGGGAAGATTAAGCACTAAAGCTACTATTAAAAAGCGCCTAAAAAAGCGGTTGGAGGTAAACATGCTCACATCCTTTTGAGTTAACCTGGCCTTCTGCCTACCAGAGCCAACCTACCTGTATGGTTAACTGAGGGCTCGAGAAGTCGCCGCTACCCGCTGTTATTCCAGGTTCAATATAGAATCCCCCATATTGGAAAGTGCCACTGACACCGGCGTAGTTCCAATCTTCGTCTTCATAAACCCTATAGACAACATCTTGGGTTGAGTAATAAGTAAGGGCGTTATCTTTTATTGTGGAGCTTCCGGCTATTACCTGCCAAGAACGCATTGCGCTGTCACGGTTATAGTAAAAACTGTAACCTGCCTCAATTCCGTAGGCTTTTCCCGTATATCCAACGGCTAACTGAATTGGGTGCCCGGAAATCTCTTTTTTCATAACCAGGTTAACGCCGCCCGGCGTACCTAAAGCAACACCTAACTGAGTGTCGTCGGGCTCAGCGGCGTGCAGAGTCAAAGGAAGCAGAGCAGCTATTGCAAGAAGGTATTTCATCTCATTCCTTTTTTGTTTGTTAGCACTTGGCTAACACTAAATGAGAAGAAAACAAAAGGCAACGGTAGAATATGCCATGTATCATATATAGTTAGTGCCGAATAATACCCTTAATCCTTCATCACAACCTGATTTCGTCCGTCACGCTTACCTTCATAAAGTAGGTTATCGGCTCGGGTAATCAGCATATCCAAATCGTCTTCGGCCTTGGCAACAGCAACGCCAATGGTCACACTCAGCTCCAGGTCATTTAACTCGTCAGTTGATGACAAGGCTTCTACATTTTGCTTAAGACGCTCAGCCACCGCCTTAGCGTCGGCAGGGCTCGTATGAGGCAGCCCCACCACGAACTCCTCGCCACCAAAACGACCTATAATGTCGGTTGGCCGAAGTGAGTGCTGACAAACTTCGGCTATCTTCGTCAGAATGACATCACCACGGGTGTGGCCCCAAGTGTCGTTAATACGCTTGAAGTGGTCAACGTCAATCATAAACAAGCAGAACGGAGTATCTTCCAGTCGAGCTCTTTGCAGCAAAGCTTCAGCTCGTTTCATAAAATGACTGCGGCTATCAACACCCGTAAGCGCATCATTCTCAGCCACCATGCGCAACTGCGCCTCTAATGACTTTCGGTGTTTTATTTCCTGCAGTAACTCGCGGTTTTGATCGCGCTCTTCGTTAAGCAAGGAGTACTGCTGACGCTGCAAACGCTCTAACCGCCGCAGCGCCGTGTACCCAACAATATTGGCCATGATAAGCAACAGGCCCAACCGGATTGCGCCTGTGGGAGTTACTCCTGCGTACAACATACTCGCCGCTAAAAAAGTAATACTTAAGAAAAGGCTAGCCAGCGCTGCAACCGTCAACAAATTTGGAATAAGCAGATAAAAAGCCATAATAGCGACCACCACTGCGGTGATCTGCGTAAGAAGGCTTTCCGGGCGCAAAGGAACAATGAGAATAATCCCCGTTGCCAGAATCCATAATGGTAACGCGTGCAACCAAGCTTTTTCAGCATAACCACCCCGGTGACCGATAACAAAGGCTAACACCAGGCAGGAGCCCACTACCGCAACGCGCATAGTCAGCAGCGAGTAATACTCTTGCGTTAGCCCCAGAAGGTTGTAATCGGTAATGCCGAACATGGCAAAAATAATAGATACTAAAAGTAGCGCAAGGCGGGAGTCAGACCTAACATTCGATTCAATAGAATGGCGGTATTTTAACTCTTTACCGGCCTCAAGAAACTGACCGGTCAGCCAGTGAGTATCATTTTGCTTTTGTTGTTGTGACAAAGTTTTACCTGTTAAAAAGGTTTTGATTCCAGACAATAAGTGTTAATTCTGACCTTTTCTCCACCGTTTTGCAGTATTTTTCTCACTCTTCCTCGTTGAGCTTCCTTTTTAAAGCCTTGAGGTTGGCGTTAAGCTCTTTAACTTCCAATCGAGACTCCCGTGCTATATCTCGCATGTCCTTAACGCGCTTTGAAATAAGAAAAATAAATATTGGTACTAGTATCCACAACAAGGCAATAGCGAAGTAGGCAAGGCCACCTATAATACCGATGCCAGCGAAAAGCGTGTCTTCCATAGAGTTAGTCTCCTTTAATTCAACCTTTTGATATTTATCCTATAAAAATAATACTCTATTGCTAACTCTATAAACTCTAGTCTTTCATTGCCTGAATAGATTTTTGAGTCTTACTTAGGTTTTCAGCCAAGGCATCGAGTAATTTTTGATACTCCGCCGACTTCTCACCCAGCTTCGTGCGTTTTACCACAGTTGCCAGTTCTTCATCTTCCTGCAGACACTTATCCAAAATGGCGTTTTTAGAATTCGCAGAGAAAAACTGAGTAAGCTCCCCGCCTATTTTGTGCAGGAGTTCTTTATCAGGGTCAGGTTTAGCCGGTAGCTCGCCTAAGTCTTTAACTACATTCTCAAATTGCTCAATATAGGAAGATCTCTCGTTGGCAATATCATTAAGCTTACTGGCCAGGTTATCATCCCCAACCACTTCCGCTATCTCCCGGTAGTAATCCGTTGTCTCAATGACTAACTTCAGAATTTCTATACTATCGGCCTGATTATCTGTGCGTAATATCGACATTTTAATCCTTGTTTACGTGAGGCAGTGGCATATCGCCAACAACAGCTTCAATAGCCTTAGGCATTACCTCGAAATTGGCCGGTGTATCGGTTTTAAACTCACCGTCGGCCTGAATGTGCTTAGCCCTGGAGGTTTTAATGCTAATTTTTCGGGCCTTTTTACAGACAACCCGTTCTGCCTTTTGCAAATTGCCGTTACGAAAATTGACTCCCAGTAATAACAACCGCCACCACCGTATTGGTTTCAAACAAAATAAGTTCAGTTGTCCATCCAGCAGTGTAGAGTCATCATCGACAACGTTCCCGCCACCGTAGTAACGACCATTACCTACCGCCAGGTGAATTGCCCTTACAGACTCCTTCCAACCGTCAGCTTCTATTTGAACTTTAAAACTCTTGTTGCGCTTCATGACGCTGGTAAATGCGCCCAAATAAGCAAACACGCCAAAGTACTTCTTCATTTCTGACGTCAGCTCGCGGGTGACCTCTACGCCTAAACCAACATGAGCAACATTCACAAAATAACTATTATTCACCTTTGCCAAGTTTATGCGCTCTCGCTTGTCATTAACAATAGCCTGAGCGGCTGCAACAACGTTCTGCGAAATGCCAAGCGAGCGCGCCAAGTCGTTAGCTGTTCCCATCGGCAAAATGGCTAAGGTCTGTTCGCTTTTATAGATTGACTCCAACGCTGAGCTGATGGTTCCATCGCCCCCGGCAACAATTACCACTCCTTTTTTCTCACGGTAATTTTCAATGCATGAGGCCATATGAGATGGACTTTCAGTGACGCAAACCTCAACCTGAATGCCGGAGTTTCTGAGCAAGTCGGTGGCTTCGGTTAACTCCTCGGAATGACCATTACGGCTCTTCGGGTTGATAACTAACAACGCATGCTGCAATGCTTTACCTCTTCCTGTTATGCACTGCGTTAAATATAAGAGGTTTATTCCAAGGCTTCAAAGCACTGACGGAATATTTACGTTGGGGATTTTGGGTAGAGGTCAATTTGAATTTGTTTCGCCTCAGCCATGAGCCAATTTAAGGCCCACAATACCCGCACAAATTAACCCTAAACTGACCAGTTTAAGAACGTCCGCTGACTCACCGAACAAAAACATACCCATAACCGCTGTACCTACGGCACCAATGCCCACCCAAATGGCGTAGGCTGTGCCGACAGGTAAAGTCTTTAGTGCCAAGCCTAACAAGACGAAGCTGCCGACAAGGGCAACGGTGGTGCCAACCGTAGGCCAAAGCTTAGTGAAACCGTCTGTGTATTTTAGACCAACAGCCCAAGCGACTTCTAAAAGGCCGGCGATAAATAGTATGACCCAACTCATAAACACCTCGGCTTGATCTTTGGAGTAGACTATTAGTAATGATAACGACAGGAAACAATGGTAATTGCGCTATCGTCTGCCGCATAAACCAGCCTGTTAGTGTCATCAATTCGTCGAGACCAGAATCCTGAAAGGTTCTCTTTTAACGGTTCAGGCTTACCAATACCATCAAATGGCGACCGCTTAGCATCGGCAACTAATCGGTTAATACGTTTAAGGGTCTTTTTATCCTGGGTTTGCCAATATAAGTAATCTTTCCAGGCTGCATCCGTCCATGACAGCAACCGGTTACTCATTTAACAACTCTCGCTGCTTAGCTTTACCTTCTTTGTATTGAGCAATCGATTTATTCAAGTGCTCAGCATTTGCCGGCGAACGAAGCAAGTGGACGGTTTCCATTAAGCTATTGTAGTAATCCAAAGACATCACCACGGCATCTTCCGAGTCGCGACGGGTAATGACCGTAGTATCAGCGTCGTTTATTACGCTGTCTAATACAGTTTTTAAGCCGTTTCTGGCTTCAGTAAAAGAGACGATTCTCATGTGTCACCTCAACATGTTCAACTTGTTGGACAAGTATAGATTAAGTTTGCTAGATGTACAACATTCTGTGCAGGTAAGTATTGAGAGATAAGATAAATGGGTCTGGTACTCTGCTACTATTTGTTAGCTGAACCTTTCCATAACAAAGTTACGCAGCTTCTGCCCTCGAATTTCTACCGTTTGCTCTTTTGCGACCTTAAAGCCAAATTTCTCGTAAAACGGACGAGCCGTAATGCTCACCTCAGAGTAAAACCGAGTAATTCCTTGTAACTCACCCACTCTTAGCACGTGTTCCATCAAATGACGGCCGATACCTTTACCCTGATGCTCATAGTGACAAAAGAAATGGTCAATTAGCCCATCTTCCTGAAGGTCGGTATAGCCGACAATTTCTCCGTCAATTTCAGCAACAAAAGGCGAGATAGAGTTCATTTTTCTCTGCCATACCTCAAGAGAAGCGTTATCCGGCGCCCATGCTTCGACTTGCGCTTGTGTGTAGTCACGTGAGTTCACATTACTAATGGTGTGATAAAAAATAGCCCATAAATCACGCGCGTCTGACTCGTTATATTTTCTAATTTCTATCATGCTGGTATTTGCCGTCATTCAACCGATGCGACTTCAAAGAGTTCGCCCCGATAAAAACTCGTATGGGCTAGGTTTAGCATAGGGTAATCCTCTTCTGAATCTCCATACGCAAAAATTTCGCTATAAAGAGATAAATCGATGCGTTCTTTTATGCGCTCGACCTTTCTCTCGTTACTGCAATCACCATTCAGATAAGCGCCGGTAAATCGACCATTACGCACTTCAAGTTCACTGCAAATTAAATCTACTTCGTGATTTCTACACCAGACTTTTAAATAAGGAGAGACAGATGCTGAAACAACGACCACGTGATCGCCGTTTTCTTTATGCTCAGCTATTTTCTGCAGCATATCGCTGCAAACCACGGAGGGTAAATACTCAGAAACAAAACGTTCAGCACTAGCATCAAGTTGTTTTTCAGAAACGCCGGTGAAAGCAACTCTTGATATCAGAGGTCGAATTTTAGGAGCAGAAAGAAGCCTAACTTTGTGTAAGATGATTGCAGGAGAAAGAAGACAAGCGCCAATAACTAGACGAGCCAATTTCGTCGAGGAAAAGACAAACTTAGTATATGTATCCCCCGTCGTGATTGTTCCATCAAAATCGAAGAGAGCAAGGTTCATCTTTACCTCAAAGCTTTTAACGCTTGGTTTTGTGGCGCTCCGGAGCGCCAGCGCAGGCGTGTCCGACAACAGCCACTTGGTTAAGAGCTCGGCCCGGCAAGCAGTGAATATAGATACGCTGCCACTATCGAACTGCTGGCGGCTATCAGCCAAGACAAAATACTAGGCCAGGCTCGCTTAAACACACCGGGTCGCGATTGTTCTAAGTAAATAGCAGTATTCGGTATCAGTTTATTGTGAACAAAAAGAAGAAAACTTAAAAGAACGAAAACGACCACGACAAACAGTGTACGGTCCTGCCATTTTTCTATGTCGGGAATCACAATCAGCATTGCAATGAATATGACCGCATTCAGATTTAAACCGTACTTTCTATACGTGGTGACCAAAGAATTCTGTTTTGGCCGCAGTATCTGGTATAGAGATTCAGCTTTCCCTAGAACCCACGATTCATTAATACCGGAGACTCTTATTTCACTTGCGCCGGACTGAACAAACTCAATGACAATGACACGATTGATTCCGTACGCCTCAGGCTCTTGAATGACAAGTTTCAGATAGTTGAGAGTGCCGATATTATCAATTTTCTCAAGAAAATCATCTGCATATTTTGTAAGCTCACTACCTCTTTGGGCATAGGTAACAATAACGCGCCCAGCCGTGAAGTCCTTCTTCATGAAATTGATGATTTGAACGACATCTTCCTTGAACAAACGCAGAGAACCCACTTGGAGCGTTTTGTTATGAATCTGCTCTGGATTACCAGGCTTCGATTCCACAGCGAATTGAGAGTCGTTGCTAGAATGAGGGAGTAATTCAAAAGTACCAGCAGTACCTATGGTGGATTCCCAGTCGCCTCTAATGTTGCCATCTCGGTTAAGCGAACCAGAAATTTTTACGTTACCCAACTCCACGCCCTCCGGTGCGTATTCCGGCGTGCAATCCATCATCAATCTTTCATTATCCACCGACCCTTCACATTGGTAGACGGACACACCAAAGATCGAATCCATGATCCGAAAGCGTCCTTTTATCGAGTTTCCCTTTTGATCTAAAGCAAGGAAAACATTGCCAGTATTTGTGCCAAAGATTCTCCCAGCCCATTTGTTGGCAAATTGCTTCATTGTCTGGTTGTCCCCTTACTCTTAACGTCGACCATAACCGGAGGCAAAAAGCGGCATAGCGAGGAACGAGCGGCGCAGCTTTTTGGCGTTCGAGTTTATGGCATTGTTAGGCATTTTACTGCTCTGTCTCTTTCAAATTCAACGTTTGAACTTTCGCTCTGTGTTGCTCGACCATATCCTTAGCCATTTGCATTTGCTCCTCAGTCAAATCCTCAAATTTCGGCAGCAGCTTCTCGAATTCGCTGAAACGCCTACCCATTCCATCCAGCGAAATGCCATCTATGGAACTGCGACGAGCGAATAACGACCATAAATATTTAAGTTCATCTGGAATATCGTAACCGGAAATAATTTTATTGGTGACCCAGAGATAGACATCAACGATCTGTAGTCCAATAGAATCAGAACTTTTTGCTATCGTTAACTCCCGATCTGGCAACCCCTCATGTACTATCTCAGCTTCCTCAAACGTAGCGAATAGTGGATGCTTAAGGTAGTAATTCTTCTCATTTTGAGGAGATTTCTTTATGCCCTCAGCAATCTTTGAAAGGTTGTAATGCGTCCCAATCTGAGCATTGTTAAATTGATGCTGCCTATCCACAAGTATTGAAGATGCTTTTTTTCGCTTCTTGTTTCTAACTCGGCGAGCAATGCAGGACACGACAAATTGAAATCCTACTGCATTCGGTGAAACCATCTTCTGATCTGGATATCCAAAATCGAGTTCCAGGGGTTTGGTGATACCGTAATCTAAAGCATCAACGATTACTTCTACTGATCTAGGATCAAGGCCTGAGGCAATTGCTCGATATTTCACTTCAGACAACAGCTGAACGATATCGCCTTCATAACGCTGGATTTTTCTTTCAGTACATAGACGCCAAGATTCCCGCAGAAGGTGCTCATCAAATAATGCTGATAGTTTATGAATTATAAGATACCTCATTGGAGTCCAATAGATATCCCATTTAACAGCTTCATTCAGCCCGGCATCAAATACCGCATCGAAGAATAGAACCAGCGCATAGTCTGGCTTTTCGATAAAGTAATAATCGAAATCAAACTTCATCTTCTTTTGAATGTCGATTAGGTGTGGCGCAATCTTAACTAACCCACCAATTCCAAGCTGGTTAGCGTGGATTTGATCATCGCCGATTTCGTGTTGTATTTTCTTGTGAATATTCGTGCAGAGTGCATCGACGTTACGGAGACTAGAAAGCACCCCGTAGCTCAAGCGCGGCTGCGCAGAATCGAAAAGATTATTTCCAGTGTTTCCAGATTCGTCGATGTGGAAGAACATTTTTTATGCCTAACATTTGTATATTGTGCATGCACATTTTATGCGCGCATTAAATATTGCTTTTTTCTTCGTAACCCTTTGAGGGTCTGCTTTACTTTTCAGAAGACTCACCAAAAACAAGCAGTCCAATTCGAGCGTGCTCATGTCCATTCCAACGAGTGCACAATATCTAACTTTACGTTTTTATTATGTAAACAACATTAAACAAGTTAACACTAAATTACAATAATCTAAGCAATAGCTCATAGTAGAAACTTACATACCCTTACTAATCCGCCATTTCCCTCGAACCCATAACCCAGTAAAATCCCCTAATCATTCAACGCAGGCAACAACTAATCAGCGTATGAAAACCAATTTAATTACCCTTGGCGGTTATGAAAAGTTGCAACAGGAACTCGAGCACCTTTGGCGGGTGGAGCGGCGCGAAACCGTGGAGAAGGTGTCGTGGGCGGCGAGCCTGGGCGACCGGTCAGAGAACGCGGATTACAAATACAATAAGCAGAAGCTGCGCAAAATTGATGGCCGCATTCGCTACTTAACCAAGCGCCTGGAACAGGTGAAGGTGGTGTATTATTCGCCACAACAGGACGGTAAGGTGTTTTTTGGTGCCTGGGTGGAAATTGAGGACGAAGACGAGAACGTTCGCGCCTTTCAAATTGTTGGCCCGGACGAGATTTATGATCGCAAAAACGCGGTGTCTATCGACTCCCCCATGGCGCGTGCCCTGCTGAAGAAAGAGGTAGACGACGAGGCGGAGGTAAACACGCCACAGGGTACTAAGACATGGTTCATTAATAAGATAAGTTACCAACAGCCCGCGTAGTCAATTCGTGATAGTATTCGTCCCCATTATTTGTCGTAACGTTTTAAAACCAAGAGATGTACTATGAGCCAGATACCGCAATTACTTGCTAATGAACTGAAGGTCGACGAGCGTCAGATTGCCGCTGTTATCCAGTTGCTGGACGAAGGCTCGACGGTGCCTTTTATTGCCCGTTACCGTAAAGAGGTAACCGGCGGTTTAGACGACACGCAATTACGCCAGCTGCACCAGCGCCTGAACTACCTGCGCGAGCTGGACGACCGCCGTCAGGTAATACTGAAGTCAATTGACGAGCAAGGCAAATTAACCGACGAGCTGGCTCAGAGTATTAAAACCGCCGACTCGAAAACCGAGCTGGAAGATTTATACCTGCCCTACAAACCTAAGCGCCGCACTAAAGGCCAAATTGCTATTGAAGCGGGCATTGAGCCGCTGGCAGATCTACTGTGGAAAGACCCAACGCAGAACCCGGAACAAGCGGCCGCTGACTACATTGACGCGGACAAAGGCTTTGCAGACGCTAAAGCGGTATTAGACGGAGCCCGCGCCATTTTAATGGAGCGCTTTGCCGAGCAGGCGGAGTTGCTGAAGCGTTTACGTTCACACTTGTGGCAGAACGCGCACTTAACCAGCACCGTTGCTGCGGGTAAAGAGAAAGATGGCGCTAAGTTCCGCGACTACTTTGAGTTCTCTGAGTTGTTTAAAACCATTCCGTCGCACCGCACGCTGGCGTTGCTGCGTGGCCGTAACGAAGGTTTTTTGCAGCTATCCATGGACGCTGACCCGGGTAGTGAAGACAAAACCTCCGGCTCGCACTGCGAAGTCATTATTGCCGACTTCCTGAACTTTGAGCACAAAGGCCGCGCTGCCGACGACTGGCTGCGTCAGGTTATTCAATGGACCTGGCGGGTGAAGCTGTCGCTGCACATGGAAACCGAGTTAATGGCCCGAGTGCGCGAACGTGCCGAAGAAGCAGCCATTCAGGTATTCGCCAGCAACTTAAAAGACTTGCTGATGGCCGCACCGGCCGGTGCTAAAACCACTATGGGCTTAGACCCGGGCGTTCGCACCGGTGTTAAGGTTGCGGTGGTGGATGAAACCGGTAAAGCGGTTGCCACCAACACGGTATTCCCGTTTCAGCCGCAGAACCAAATGGATAAAGCCATGCGCACGCTGGCTACCTTGTGCAAGCAGTACAAGGTTGAGCTTATCAGCATTGGTAACGGCACTCACTCGCGCGAGACCGACAAAATGGTCGGCGACATGCTCAAACAGCACAGCGAAATTAAAGCCACCAAGGTTATAGTGAACGAGGCTGGTGCATCGGTTTACTCCGCTTCTGAGCAGGCAGCGCAGGAGTTTCCGGATATGGACGTGTCACTGCGTGGCGCGGTGTCTATCGCCCGCCGCTTGCAGGATCCGCTGGCCGAGCTGGTTAAAATTGAGCCTAAATCGATTGGTGTTGGCCAGTATCAGCACGACGTTAGCCAATCACAACTGGCTCATAGCCTGGATGCCGTGGTTGAGGACTGTGTAAACGCAGTGGGTGTGGATGCCAACATGGCGTCTGCGGCTTTGCTTCAGCGCGTGTCAGGTTTGTCGAAAACACTGGCGAAAAACATTGTCGATTACCGCGACGCCAACGGCGCCTTTGCTAACCGTAAACAGTTACTCGATGTGCCACGCATGGGACCAAAAGCCTTTGAACAGGCGGCAGGTTTTATGCGCATTAATAATGGCGAGCAGCCGTTAGATGCCTCATCAGTGCACCCGGAAGCCTATTCGGTAGTAGAACGCATGGCGAAGGCAAATGACTTGCCGGTGCAGGAGCTTATTGGCAATCATTCATTGGTTAAAAGCCTGAACGCTGCCGACTACACCGACGAGCGCTTTGGTCTGCCAACGGTAACGGATATTCTGTCTGAACTTGAAAAGCCTGGCCGCGACCCCCGCCCTGAGTTTAAAACCGCGGAGTTTAAAGAAGGCGTTGAGAAAGTCAGCGATCTGAAGCCCGGCATGTTGCTGGAAGGTGTAGTGACTAACGTGGCGAATTTTGGTGCCTTTGTGGATGTTGGCGTGCATCAGGACGGCCTGGTTCACATTTCAGCACTGGCCGACAAGTTTGTCAGTGACCCGCGCGAAGTGGTTAAAGCAGGCGACATTGTTAAGGTAAAAGTATTGGAAGTGGATATTGAGCGTAAGCGTATTGGTTTAACCATGCGTTTAAGCGATGAAACGCCAGCCAAAACCGCAACTGACAAACCTAAAGCGAAAGCCGGTAACGGGCCTAAGAAAAAGCCTTCGGGGAACGGTGGTCGTGCGCCGCAACCGCAAAACTCAGCTATGGGCAGCGCATTGGCAGATGCCTTTGCAAAAGCGAAGAAAAATTAAAACGGGATAGAGAGGCGTTAAGCAGTAGCGCTGAATGAGTCCACGGATGGACGAACACGCTTATCGTAGAAAGAGGCTATCATCTCGCCTCGTTCAGGCGATGACAGAGTCTTTTTGCTCTGTTCGGCAGGTGCTGCGGCGTCGACGCCATTTGACTGGCTATCAGCTTCGCCTTTATCTGCACCTTCCAGACTTTTGTTAAACGGCGCATTAATACTAATGTCCGGGTTTGGCTCTTCGCCCTCTTCACCACCCTGGCCTGACTCAATTTGCATTTGGGCTAATTCAGCCCGCGCCTGAGTTGCTTTATTGGTTGCTTCAGACGCTATCGCTCTGTCTGCCGGTGAAGGTTGTGCCGGTGCCATAGCTGCACGACGAACCACCTGCATCTTCTGGATAGTGGCTTGTGGGTCACCATTAACCGGGCTAACGTCTATCTGAACTTCACCGCCAACAGCATAAGACTTGCCATCGGGTCCTCGCTCATATTCGTACGAAGGTGAGCTGGCATACTGACCACCAACGGCAGCGTGAGCCTGTTCGTGCACACGAACTTCCTGGTCACGGCTTTTCAGCTCATCGACTTTCTCAATTTCTTCTTCACTGAGTTTTTGCTGATTTTTTTCAGCTTCATCGGTGACTTCCTTGCTGGCTTTGTCGGTGGCTGTTTTGTCATCACCTTTGCCATCACTCTTGCTGTCGGCTTTTCTGTCGGCCTGAGTATTTGGCTTGTTGCTGGATTGGTCAGATTTGGCAGGTTCTTTCACCAATGGCCGCTCGAAATTATCCCTGTTCATCGACTCCGCAGGTGGAGCCGACGTTACAGGAATAGGCGGTAACGCTGGTGAGATATTCATGTTAGAACATTAAGCGTTGGTATCGATCATTGTGCCCAACACTTCGTCAGCAGTTTCTACTGTACGAGTGTTTGCTTCAAAATTGGTCTGCCCCTGATTCAGAGAAACAAGAGAGTCCGTTGTGCTTGTAGCCGTTACGCTTTGGCTCGTTTCAGATGCGGATTCTGTCGCTGTCTGAGCACCATTAACATTGGCATTGTCCTGCTGCTGAACGTCATTGCGCCCAGATGCAGAAGCTGAAGCAATTTCCTGGCTAGCCTGAGAAACTTGCTGGTTTGCACGTTGCATACCTTGCAAGCCTGAGTTCATTGCTGCACCAACTTCCATAGTCACTCCTAATCACGCGCTGCGCGTGTTACTGCGAATGTACTTGTCAGTATCGGTCATATTTTAAACATTTTCAAGTACTGACAAGTACCGTTCACCGCAATTTTCAGCCGACTTTATGCGTGTTGTTGAATCTGGTTCAGCAAGGCTTTCCAAGAGCGTTTCTGCGCTTCTAAGGCTTCTTTCATTTCGTCCACCTGCTTCTTGAGCACATCAATGTCATGGTTCACATGCTCTTTTAATGCTTTAGTTTTCGTGTCCAGAAGCTTTTTACGAGCCTGATAGTAAGCCTTCAAATGCTGACCCATTTGGTCATAGTGTTCCTGAGCTTTTTCGAACAGCGAATCCGGTGCTGCCTGAGCTTTTTGCTGAGCACGCTTTAACTGCATTTGCAGTTTCGCCCTCTCTACCTGATACGGCGAGCTACGCTTTAAGTTTTTCGCCAGCCCCAACCATTTACTGGCAACAATCAGCCATTTGGTCGGGTCAAAATGCCACCAGCGAATGCCGTTACGATAGTCCGCAGCAAAAATGTGGTGATAATTATGGTAGCCCTCGCCAAAGGTTAAAAAAGCCAACACGCCGTTGTCGCGTGCCGTATTTTTGTCGGTATAAGGTTGTTTACCCCAAATGTGCGCCAGCGAGTTAATAAAGAACGTAGTGTGGTGATTCAGCACCAGGCGCAGTACTCCGATAACCAGTAACCCGGCCCATACGTCGCCCAGCATAAAGCCAGCGGCAATTGGCCAACCAAAGTTAACAAATAAGGTCAGCGGCAGGTAATACTTGTGCTGCCACATGACAATTGGGTCTTTCTGCAAGTCCTGAACATTGTCGTAGTCAGTATAACGACTTGCCTGATATTCACGGATCATCCAGCCAATGTGCGAGTACCAGAACCCACGCTTGGCGGAATAAGGGTCTTTGTCGTTGTCATCAACGTGTTTGTGATGTTCACGGTGGTCAGAAGACCAGTGAAGTGCACTGTTTTGCAGTGCGACAGCACCACCAATGGCAAAAATAAAGCGGATTACGGGGTTCGCGTCGTAAGTACGATGCGCCCATAAGCGGTGATAGCCCGCGGTAATCGATAGCCCGGCGAAACACGCCGTACCTAACATAACCCACCAAAATGCGGCTCCAATACCTACGCTGTACGCGTATAAAGGCACGCCAACAAGGGCGACGATAAAAGTAATGGCAAAAACTAAGGTGTTTAACCAGATAATGGGGGGCTTTTCAGAAATCTGTTGCATGCATATAACCTAAAACAATCAAATAAAGGCAGGTGACAAAACAGCGTACACCTGTTCGCTGAATGTACGTGTTTCTCGGTCAAATTACAAGCGGTAAAAGTGTAAAAAGCTGTGTTATCATTCTTTACACACACGCATAAATGAACGAACACTATGGCCGGAATTCGCGCAAAGCAGAAAGAGAAAACCCGACAAGCGTTAATTAACGCGGCAATGAACCAATTAAGCGCCGAAAACGGGTTCTCCAGCTTAAGCCTACGCGAAGTGGCACGCGAAGCCGGTATCGCCCCTACGTCTTTCTACAGACACTTTCGTGACATGGATGAGTTAGGACTCACTTTGGTTGATGAGTGCGGTCTGGCATTACGTCAGTTGCTTCGTCAGGCGCGCCAGAGAATAGAGTCCGGCGGTTCCATTATTAGGGTATCCATTGAGACCTTTATGCAATTCGTTGCCGACAATACAGCCACTTTCAGGCTGTTGTTGCAGGAACGTTCCGGCCGCTCGCGCAGTTTCCGTTTAGCCGTAGTGCGCGAAATTGATCATTTTAAAGCAGAACTGGAGGACTACTTAGTTAATGAACAGTCCTTTACCCGAGAGCTGGCCGAACTGCAATCCGATACCATAGCTAAAATTGTATTCAGCGCTGGAGCCGACTGCTTCGATGTTGATGAAGAAGAGCGCGAAATTATTACCGAGAAAACGATTCAGCAAGTTCGCTTAGTTGCCAGAGGCGCCGAAGCGACTCGCCGATTATTAAAACGAGAGTCATAGAAAAACAACTTTAAACAGACAGAACACTGGAGAGTTATATGCTTTTACGTGCTGTAGGCGGTATGGCATTAGCAGTTTGGGCGGTTAATTTAGACGCCCGCGAAATGTCGCTAATAGATACCGTAACCACCAAAGCCATTCGTTCGGCTCAATTATCGCCGGATGGGCAATTCACGGCTGTTATCCGCTCTACGCCCCGTACTCCGTACGAAGACGACGACGGTTCCAGCTACCGTGAGTTAGTACTTATTAACGCTGATGGCGAAGAAACTTCTTACCTGAGCAAAGATAAAAAGTTCAGCCGGGTCAGTTTTGGGCCACAAAGCGAGTACCTGTACTTTACCGCTAAAGAAGAAGGTGACGAGTACCAGGAATTATATCGCATGCCGGTACGCGGAGGCGGTGTTCAGTCAGTCTTTGAATTTGAAGGTAACATTGGTAGCTACGCACTGAGCGATGACGGTGAGCAACTGGTCTTTTTATCTTCAGGCTCAAAAGATAGTGACAAGAAGAAGCTCTCCAAAAAGGGCTTTAAAGCTGAAGTGTACGAAGAAGACTTAACCTACACCCAGGTTTACCATGTTTCTCTGGGTAACGAAGAGGCAGAAGCCAAAGCGGTTACCGCCGAAGACCAGCACGCGCTTTCGGTTAGCTTCCACCCGAATAACGAACAGTTACTGGTTCGTACCGCACCAACTTCGCTGATTGACGACAACTACATGAGCAGCCAATACCACTTAATGGGTCTGGATGGCGAAGTTGTTACTTCGTTCGAAAGCGAAGGCAAACTGGGACGCGCTGAATTTTCACCAGATGGTCGTTATCTGGCTATGATCCGCGCGGCGGACTACAACGACCCGTCTGCGGGTACCTTATTTGTTTATGACACCCGCGAGCAAGAACACCGTAATGTTCTGCCGGACTACAAAGGCTCTATCAAGGACTTTAGCTGGCGGACGGATGAAGAGATTATCTGGTTAGGCCATCGCGGCACGGAGTCAGAAGTTCAGGCGTTGACGCTTAAGTTCCTGGAAAGCCGTAGCCTGTTAGAAACTGGCGAAGCCATTTTCACCAGCCTGGACGGCGAAGCGGGCAAATCAGAATTTGTGCTGACGGGTCATCGCCCCAGCCATCCAAACGAAGCCTTTAAGTACAACAACGGTCGTTTGGAGCGTTTAACGGATTCCAACCCGTGGTTGGCAGATATTGAAATGCCGCGTCAGGAAACCATGACCTACGAAGCTCGTGACGGGCTTAAGCTGGAAGGCATTGTGGTTTATCCGACAGACTACGAAGAAGGCAAACGCTATCCGTTAATGATGGTGATTCACGGTGGTCCTGAGTCACACTACAGCAACGGCTGGTTAGACCGTTATGGTTCGCCGGTTAAGCACGCTGCCGCCAAAGGTTATGCGCTGTTCTTCCCGAACTACCGCGGCAGTACCGGGCGCGGAGTTGAGTTCTCTAAACTGGGTCAGAACGACTACGCAGGTAAAGAGTTCGATGACATTGTCGATGCTAAAAAACACCTCGTTGATATCGGCCTAGCGGATGAGTCAAGCGTCGGTATTACCGGCGGTTCTTATGGTGGCTTTGCATCAGCCTGGGGCGCAACAGCGCAAACCGAACACTTTGCTGCCAGCGTCATGTTTGTCGGTATCAGCAACAACTTATCTAAGTTTGGTACCACTGACATTGCGAAAGAAATGCACGCGGTACACGCGCGCAGCTACCCATGGGACAAGTGGGAGTGGTACTTAGAGCGCAGCCCAATTTTCCACGCAGAAAAGGCCCGCACGCCAATTCTTATCATGCACGGAAAAGAAGACACCCGTGTACACCCTTCTCAGTCAATGGAGCTTTACCGTTACCTGAAGACTCACGG
Organism: Idiomarina sp. ST10R2A5; assembly: GCF_051842325.1. Lineage (NCBI taxonomy): Bacteria > Pseudomonadati > Pseudomonadota > Gammaproteobacteria > Alteromonadales > Idiomarinaceae > Idiomarina > Idiomarina sp. ST10R2A5. The sequence continues at coordinate 48,141 of NZ_JBNIEX010000003.1, forward strand.
TAACGTGCCGGTTCGCTTAGTGCTTTACCCAGGCGAAGGCCACGGTAACCGTAAAGTTGCAGCACAGCTGGACTACAGCATGCGCCTAATGCGCTGGATGGATAGCTTCCTGGTTGAGAAAGCCGAAGAGAAACCATCGTTTGAGCTGCCACACGCTGAGCAGCTGAAGTAAGAATACCTCTAATAAAAAGCCGGGAGCTGTGAAGCGTCCCGGCTTTTTTGTTCCTTCAACTTTTTTATTTACCGGCGACAGCTCGCCAAATTTCTTTCCAGCCTGGTTCTTTACCATAGTACTGAATGCCCATGGCGAATAAACGCCCGGCAACACTACGCATCCAGTAAACGAAGGCCGCCAGCAATACCAGGCTCAGCAACCACTCCCATACAGCAACGTCTGTTTGCAGCAAGCGCGCAGGCATCATTGCGAATGAACTGATAGGAATAATGCTCATCACCGTTGCGATAGTGGAGTCTGGCTCACCAATCACACTGAAGCTTAAAAACACCGGCAACAGCGGTATCAACATCACGGTACTGCGGGACGAGTGATTCGGGTCATCAATGGTTGCCGAAAAGCCAGCCAGCATGGCATTGATTAAAACTGTGCCCAGCACCACAAAGATAATACTGAGCAGAGTCGTTCCCACGCCCCAGTCCAGGCCCGAACCACCGTCTTCTGAAAATGCGGCGATCACCATGCTCACGCCCAGAATCATTAATCCAATAAAGGTCATGGACTTAATACTGTGCAGCGTAATACCAATTATTTTTCCGTCCATCCACTGCGTAGGTGTCACAATCGTCAGCAACTGTTCCGTCACACGTTGCTGCTTCTCGGCAGTAATCGACATCATCATCAATCCAAAACCGGTGAAAACGCCGACCATGATCACCATCAGTAACATGGTGGCGGAAGCATCGCTGGCATCGTCTATCGAAGCGTCTTCGCTTTCTTCAATAGCAAAGGTTATGTCGGGTTTCTCATTAATGACTGTGCGCTCTTCCGGCGTCAGTGACAGTTGTTGAATACGAAGAGTCTGCAACTGCTCCTGCAGCTCGCTGCGTAACTCCTGCTGCCAGCTTTGCGACTTTTTCACCCAAACCTTAGCGGTTAACTCGGGTGTAATCACAATCAAGGTGTCTAAGTCTTCCGGTAGCTGCGTTTGCCACTTTTCCACTTCCATGGTGCCGGCATTGCGAAGGGTTAAGTCTTTTGGCGCCTTGAACTCCCACCCCTGCGGCTTACCTTCCTGATAGAAAATAGCGCCCTGATATTCATCGGAGAAAATTTGGGTAATAGCTCCCCAACCAGCACTCACCGCAAAAATTACCACTAAAAGCGCAATGGAAAACAGCTCCTGCTTCCACTTAAAAAAGCGTTTGAATTCCCACCAGGCAATAGCTTTTAACTGTTGTAAGTAACTGACTTTCATGACTGCACCTCCCCGGTTTGCTTACGTATGGTGTCCAGGTACAAGTCATGTAACCCCGGCTGAATAGGTGCAAAAGCCTTTATCGGCACCTGCTGTGCTAACTGCGGCCACAGCTGTTCAATGTCGGTGTCCTTATTAAACGTCAGTTCAACCTGCTCGTCGTTTACTTTACGAACTGAATCTATCTGTTCCACTTCCGCCCAGTTTTCCATTGCAAGCTGGGCATTGGTGGTCACCCGGTAAACCGGTTCCGGTAGTAAAGTATTGCGAATTTCCTGAAGGCTTCCCTGCGCAACAGCCCGGCCTTTATTCATTAACAGCATGGTATCGGCTAAACGTTCTACCAATGCCATCTGGTGCGCACTCAGCACCACGGTTTTACCGCGCTCGCGCAGCTCACTGAGTACCGTTAACACATGTTCCTGATTCACCGGATCCAGACCTGAAAACGGCTCGTCAAGAATCACCAACTGCGGGTCATGCAGCAAGGTGGCTATAAGCTGCACTTTTTGCTGGTTACCTTTAGACATCTGACGCAACGGCTCGTCTTTACGATCCGTCAGTTCAAACCGTGCCAGCCAGCTGTCAATGTCGCCACGTATGTCGCTCAGCTTCAGTCCGCGCAGACTGGCAATGTAATTAAGGTTATCGAGAATGGAGCGGTCCTGATACAAGCCACGGTCTTCGGGTAAGTAAGCAAAATCGTGGTAAGTCAGGTCTATGGTTTGACCGTTGTTCTCAACCACTATTTCCCCTTCGTCGGGGTGCGTCAGGCCAACCAGCATACGAACTAAAGAAGATTTACCGGCACCGTTGGGGCCAAGCAGAGCCTGAATTTTACCCGGTTGAATATCGAGTGATATTGCATCTACCGCCGTAACCGTGCGATAGCGCTTAGTGACATTATTAACTGAAAGGCGCATGTTGTTTTTCTGTTATTAGAATGTGGCGCCTATCTTAGAAACACAAAGGGCCCGTAACAAGTGTTACGAGCCCTTTAATTTGTTTCAAACTGTGACTTTACAGTTGCGGACCTGCCGCTACCAGCGCTTGACCGTTATCGGTGTCGGTAAACTTCTCGAAGTTAGCAACGAAACGCTCAGCCAGGTCTTTGGCGCGCACATCCCACTCACCGGCGTCTTCGTAGGTGTTACGCGGATCTAAGATGCTGCTGTCTTCAACGCCGGCTAACTGAGTTGGCATCGCTAAATTGAAGTATGGCAGTTCGACAAATTCCGCGTCCTCAATCGAGCCGTCTAAAATCGAGTCGATGATAGCGCGGGTCGCTTTAATAGAGATACGCTTGCCGGTACCGTTCCAGCCAGTGTTAACCAGGTAGGCTTCTGCGCCAGCCGCTTCCATACGCTTCACTAATACTTCCGCGTACTGAGTTGGGTGCAGACTTAAGAACGCCGCGCCAAAACAGCTGGAGAAAGTTGGCGTAGGCTCGGTTACACCGCGCTCGGTGCCTGCTAATTTGGCGGTAAAGCCAGATAAGAAGTGGTACTGTGCCTGCTCTTTAGTCAGCTTAGACACCGGAGGCAATACGCCAAAAGCGTCAGCCGTCAGGAAAATCACCTTTTTCGCGTGACCCGCTTTAGACACCGGCTTCACAATGTTTTCAATATGATGAATTGGGTACGAAACACGCGTGTTTTCTGTTTTTGAGTTGTCGTCGAAATCAACAACACCATTTTCATCAACAGCAACATTTTCCAGCAGAGCGTCACGGCGAATGGCGTTATAAATATCCGGTTCAGCTTCTTTCGACAGGTTAATGGTTTTCGCGTAACAACCACCTTCAAAGTTGAAGACGCCATCGTCATCCCAACCGTGCTCGTCGTCACCAATCAGTGCGCGTTTCGGGTCAGTCGACAACGTCGTTTTACCTGTGCCTGACAAGCCAAAGAAAATAGCTACATCGCCTTTTTCACCGACGTTGGCAGAACAGTGCATAGAAGCGATACCTTTAAGCGGCAGGAAGTAGTTCATCATTGAGAACATACCTTTCTTCATTTCGCCGCCATACCAGGTGCCGCCAATTAACTGAATTTTTTCAGTTAAGTTAAACGCCACAAAGTTTTCAGAATTCAGCTCTTGTTCTTGCCACTTAGGATTAATGCACTTTGCACCATTCATGACCACGAAGTCTGGCTCAAAATTTTCCAGCTCTTCTTCGCTTGGGCGAATGAACATATTTTTTACAAAATGTGCCTGCCATGCCACTTCAGTAATGAAGCGAACCGCAAGACGTGTATCTTCGTTAGCACCGCAATAGGTGTCGACCACAAACAGACGTTTGTGCGACAACTGCTCAGTAACCAAACCTTTCAGTTCATTCCAGGTTTCAGTCGACAATGGTTTGTTGTCGTTCTTGCCCTGGTCAGCCCACCAGACGGTATCGCGAGTTGTGTCGTCGCGAACAATATATTTGTCTTTGGGGGAACGTCCGGTAAAAATTCCTGTATCAACAGCAACCGCTCCAAGGTCCGTTACCGTTCCTTTTTCATAACCTTGCAGGTCATCGCGAGTTTCTTCTTTGAACAGCAGGTCATAGGACGGATTATGGACGATTTCTTCGACATCGGTGATGCCGTAGCGGCTCAGATCCAGATTTGGCATGACGTAAGGCTCCTGAGATTACGGTCTTGTTCGTTAACGTTAACAGCAGTAGCACCGCGCAAAGCATCCTGTTTTGCTGCTGGTTTACTGGTCAATTTTCAGGCCGCGAATGTTAACCCGATTCAGGTAAAAAAGATAGAGCAAAATTTTGTCAGTTCGATAGAATGCCCGCCTGACTTAAGCAAGCAGCAGTGGGTTTCTGATCATTTATGCGTGATTCTTTTCACAGCCGAATTGGCTTTATATTAGCAGCCGCGGGCTCGGCCGTTGGTCTGGGCAACATTTGGGGCTTTCCGACACAAGTGGCAAACCACGGTGGCGGCGCCTTTCTGCTGGTCTATCTTTGCGTAATCTTTATACTTGCCATACCAGCGTTATACAGTGAAATGCTTATTGGGCACAGCGCTCAGGCGAATCCGGTTCGCTCATTAACGCAGCTGTCTGAAGGTCGCGCCCGCCCCATTGGTCGCCTAATGGGTTACCTGAATGTACTGGGCTCGTGCTTAATGCTGAGCTTTTACCACGTGGTTGCCGGCTGGATGTTGGTTCACGCTCTGGGCTTTTTGGCACGCGGTTTTGGCATTGAAGTTGCTGCCGAATTTTTGCTTAACAGCTCACTAACCCGCGACTTAATTTTTACCGCTGTATTTTTGCTGGCCACAGCTTATGTGGTTTTTCAGGGGGTGGAAAAAGGCATTGAACGCTGGTCGAAACGGCTGATGCCAACCCTGGTCGTTTTGCTGGTTGCTCTCATTGCTTACATGCTGACTTTACCCGGTGCTGACGAAGGGCTGCAGAAATACTTAGTACCCGACTTCAGCCTCATGACCGACACCAGCATTTTGGTTGCGGCTATGGGCCAGGCCTTCTTCTCGCTTTCTATTGGCCTGGGCGGCATGATGATTTACGGCTCTTACCTGAAGCCTGGTGCTAATTTAGGTCGCTTAAGTTTATCAGTAGCTGCGCTGGACACCTTTATTGCATTTTTAGCTGGCCTGCTCATTATTCCCGCTTTGTACGCTGGTATTCATCTGGGCGTTAATGTGGGTGAAGGTTCCCAGCTTATTGGCGAAGGCCAGCTCATTTTTGCGGTATTGCCAGAGCTCTTTAACAGCATGGGCGTTGCGGGACCTTTCGTTGCTTTCGCATTCTTTATCTTACTCAGTATCGCCGCTTTGACTTCAACCATTGCTCAGGCCGAAGTCCCGGTCTCTTACTGCATTGAAGAACGAGAGCTAAAACGGCCTGTTGCAACGGCTTTATCACTGGGGGTTATTGCGACCTTCTCGCTGTTATTAATCTTGTTTTTTGAGCCGCTATTTGGCTGGGTTGTCACGGCAGTTACTCAGTTCCAGTTACCGCTGTCAGGGTTGTTCTACTTGCTGGTGGTCGGTTGGTTATGGCACCGCAGCAACCACTTAAAAGCTATTGCTGCGGGAAGTATCGGTTTAACTTTATTACGCTGGCATATTCGCTATTTATGCCCGGTGCTAATGAGCATTGTGTTTTATCACGTCGCTTTTAGTTAAACCGAGTTAACTTTTACCGGGACGTTTTCCGGAAAATTTTTGCCCTAATGCTGACGCCACCCGGGCGTCAGTGAATCCGGAAACGTCGCCGCCGTGTAAAGCGACCTCTTTCACCAGCGACGAAGAAATAAACGAGTTTTCCTCTGCCGGTGTTAAAAAGACACTTTCCAGGTTCGGGTCTAAACGCCGGTTCATGTTGGCTAACTGGAACTCATATTCAAAGTCTGAAACCGCCCGTAACCCACGGATAAGCACCGTCGCATCGTACTCATGCGCAAAGTCCACCAATAACCCGGAAAAGCCTACGACAGTTACGTTGTCGAGGTTTTCAGTGACCTGCTGTGCCAATAAAACGCGTTCTTCCAGGCTGAATAATGGTTTCTTGCTCGGGCTTTCTGCAATACCCACCACAATTTCACTAAACAGAGTTGATGCACGCTCAATTAAGTCGGCGTGGCCGTTTGTAATAGGATCAAAAGTCCCCGGATAAATTGCTCGGCGGTGCATAGCGTCTCCTAAACCGTGATTGAGCTATTCTTAATTTTCAATAAAGAGTACACGCAAGTGCACACTAAACAAAAGCCCGATATTCAAATTAAGGATGCGAGTTACGACTAACATCAGTAAACTAGGGGATAAATTACGTTTTCAAATAGTGGAGTAAAAAATGAGCTCAGCCTTTTATCAGCAATTGGCCGACCAACTGGCCGAAACCAAAGCCGAAGGCCTATACAAGAAAGAACGTATTATCAGTTCGGACCAAAGCTCTGAAATTACGGTTAATGACCGCAAAGTACTCAACTTCTGCGCCAACAACTACCTGGGTCTGGCAAACCACCCGGACTTAATTAAAGCCGCCAAACAGGGCCTGGACGAGCATGGCTTCGGTACGGCTTCTGTCCGTTTTATTTGCGGCACTCAGGATATTCACAAAACGCTGGAACAAAAACTGAGCGAGTTTTTAGGCACTGAAGACACCATTTTGTATTCATCATGTTTTGATGCGAACGGTGGCTTATTCGAAACCCTAATGGGCCCGGAAGATGCCATTATCAGTGACGAGCTTAACCACGCCAGCATCATTGACGGTATTCGTCTGAGTAAGTCCAAGCGTTACCGCTACAAAAACAATAACCTGGAAGACTTGGAAGCACAGCTTAAACAAGCTGACGCGGACGGCGCACGCCACAAATTAATTGCTACCGACGGTGTGTTCTCTATGGACGGCGTTATTGCCAACTTAAAAGGCATTTGCGACTTAGCCGACAAATACGACGCGCTGGTGATGATGGACGACTGCCATGCCACTGGCTTCTTAGGTGAGAACGGTAAAGGTACGCATGAATACTGCGATGTGATGGGTCGTGTCGACATTATCACCGGCACCTTAGGTAAAGCTCTGGGCGGTGCATCTGGTGGTTACACTTCAGGCAAGAAAGAAGTGATTGACTGGTTACGCCAGCGCTCACGCCCTTATTTATTTTCTAACTCAGTAGCGCCAGCCATTGTGCAGGCATCGATTCGTGTACTGGATATGCTGGCCGAAGGCCATGAGCTGCGCAGCCAACTGTGGGAAAATGCCAGCTACTTCCGTGAGCAAATGACTAAAGCCGGCTTTACTTTGAGCGGCGCAGACCACGCTATTATTCCGGTCATGGTAGGCGATGCCAAACTGGCCTCAGAAATGTCAGACCGCCTGTTAGAAGAAGATATTTATGTGATCGGCTTTTCGTTCCCTGTCGTTCCTAAAGGCAAAGCCCGTATCCGCACACAAATGTCGGCGGCTCACACACGCGAACAACTGGATCGCACCATTGAAGCCTTTACCCGCATTGGTAAAGAGCTGGGTGTGATTTAAGGAGTAAAGAATGAAAGCTTTGTCAAAATTACACGCAAAACCGGGCATCTGGATGACCGACGTTGAAAAGCCCGAGTGTGGCTACAACGATTTGCTGATTAAAATTAAGAAAACCGCCATTTGTGGTACCGACGTTCACATTTACAAATGGGACGACTGGTCGCAGAAAACCATTCCGGTGCCTATGGTAGTGGGTCACGAATACGTGGGTGAAGTTGCCGCAATGGGTGATGGCGTACGTGGCTTTGAAATTGGTGACCGCGTTTCCGGCGAAGGCCACATTACCTGTGGTCACTGTCGTAATTGTCGTGCCGGCCGTCGTCATTTGTGCCGTAACACCTATGGCGTTGGCGTAAACCGCCCTGGTGCTTTCGCAGAATACTTGGCACTACCGGCTGAAAACGCCTTCAAACTGCCAGATGACGTCACTGATGAAATGGCTGCGGTATTCGACCCATTCGGCAATGCCGTTCACACCGCTCTGGCTTTTGACCTGGTGGGCGAAGACGTACTGATTACTGGCGCCGGCCCAATTGGTATTATGGCAGCAGCCGTTGCCCGTCACGTGGGCGCGCGTCACGTGGTTATTACTGACGTAAATGAATACCGTCTGGACTTAGCTCGTAAAATGGGCGTTACCCGCGCAGTGGACGTTAGCAAAGAGAAACTGTCTGACGTCATGACTGAGCTGGGCATGAAGGAAGGCTTTGACGTGGGTCTGGAAATGTCAGGCGTACCGTCAGCGTTTTCACAAATGCTGGAAGCTATGAACCACGGCGGCAAGGTTGCCATGCTGGGCATTCCGCCAGAGAACGTCGCCATTGACTGGAATCAGGTCATTTTCAAAGGCCTGGTCATTAAAGGTATTTACGGTCGTGAAATGTTCGAAACCTGGTACAAAATGGCCAGCTTACTGCAGTCAGGACTGGATATTTCACCGATATTAACGCACGAAATGCCCATAGATGACTTTGAGAAAGGCTTTGAAACCATGATTTCAGGCCAGTCGGGCAAAGTCATACTGAACTGGGACTAATAGGTAAATGAGCAATTATCAGCTAATGGAATTACCCATCGCCGTTGAGCATTGGCAAAATGACGAAGCGCTTTTTGTTGATATCCGTGACCCGCAGTCTTTTGCTGCGGGGCATATTCCGGGTTCTCAACACCTGGATAACAGCAACCTGCCGCAATTCCTGAACTCAGTTGATAAAAACCAAAAAGTGATTGTGGTTTGCTATCACGGCATTAGCAGTCAGGGCGCCGCTGACTACATAGCAGGCAACGGTTTCACCGATGTGCACAGCATGGACGGTGGCTATACGGCCTGGTCCATGTCTTTTCCTGAACACACTTCTCATAAAGAAACCGAAAGGGATTAAACCATGCGACGATTGCTCAGCAGCCGCGACTCAGACTGGATGCATAAGCTGTATCAGTATTTACGTCAGCAAGGCATGCCAGTCAGCGTTACTGAACGCGGTGAGCAATTGGAACTGTGGTTACACCAAAGCAGCTATGAAGCCGCTGCTAAGACATTGATTCAACAGTTTAAAGATAACCCGGAGCTAGCCGCTGAACCGGTACAGGAGAAGGCTGCGACGGCATCGCATTCAACCTCTTTGTCTTTTAGTTTACTGAAACAAAGTGGCTGGTTAACGCGTATTGTTGCAGTATTGACGTTGCTGGTATTTGCAGCTATTCAGATGTACCCCGAAACCGTTCTGGATACGCTAAAAATCAGCATCTACTTTTCAGCTCTGCCTTATGATCAGCCATGGCGCTTTATTACCCCGGTACTCATGCACTTTACGGCGCTGCACCTGGTGTTTAACTTGTTCTGGTGGTGGTATCTGGGTGGACGAGTTGAGCGCTCTCTCGGGTTCTCCTGGTTACTGGCTCTGCTGCTATTTTGTGGCATTACAGCCAACGTTATTCAGTATTTATTTAATGGACCTAACTTTGGCGGCCTGTCAGGGGTGGTTTATGGCTTGCTTGGCTTTTGCTGGGTGTACAGCTTTAACCGTCCAACTCCCCTTTATCTGCCGCCGGGGCTTATTATCTTTATGCTACTTTGGCTGGTCATTGGCTACACCGACATGTTGTGGGTCAATGTGGCCAACGAGGCGCACTTAGCCGGACTCATTTCCGGCTGCTTTGCAGGTTTTGTGGTGCGTTGGTTAAACCCTAAAATGCGGCAACTCTACTGATAAATGTATTTAGTGAAAATAACATCGCGAATAACCGGGTTACCCGTTTCCTGCTGCATGAGTTCCTGCGCTCGCTCCACACACTTTAAGCGCAACTGATCACGGCCGGTCATCGTCCTGACCTGACGTTCGGTTGCGGTACTTAAAATTGAGACAAAGGCATTGCGCAATAACGGCGCGTGATGCTCAACCACACTAATGTAGCTGGGGTCTGGCACCATCACTTCAATGGCTACTCGAATAAACCCAAGCCGGTAATCGTTACCCTCTTTCAGGTAATTCGTGGTGATGTCCGGTTCAAAACCATAATAGGAGACATCCTGTGCTGAGACAGAAGAAACACTGCTGCACCAAAGAAAAATACTTACTACTGCTGTTATCAGAAGTTTCATAGCCCTACCCGGCCCGATTGCTGTTCAATTAAATTCTCTCTGCTATCATAGCGACAGAGCTTAATAACGCCAACACAAATGACAACAGAGTTTTATCCAACACCCGCTTTTCCGGTTAGCGAAGCGCTGCAGTGGTCGCCCCCACAACAATTCGAGTTAACAGCTGAGCAGGCCGGCTGGCTGCTTTACGAAGGCTCGTTAACGCAACGTCTGAAAGAAGTCGGTGGAAATTTTTCGGTAAAATTACTTGGTCAACAGGTACTGGAGCCAACCGCTGAAGAAAAGCAACGACTTAACCTTAACTGCAACGTGGTAGTTCGTGAAGTTCTACTATACTGTGATAATCAGCCGTGGGTTTTTGCCCGAAGTCTGTTTTCGCCAAGCGCGGAGCAAGCCAGTACGCTGAACTTACAGCAGCTTGGCAATCAGTCACTGGGTGAGTCCTTGTTTGCCCGCAGCGATTTACACTGCGGCGATATAGAAGTTGCAGTAGTTGGTGGTGATCACCCAGTTGCACAATTAAACCAGCGATGGTTTCAAAAGAGCCACACGTTGCTTGGGAGACGAAGAATGTTTTCAACCGCGGGCGAACAGCTGCTGGTCAGTGAGATATTCCTTGAACCGTCGTCACTGTATTCAGCGTCTGAAACTTTTCGTCGCAATAAAAGGAGTTAGCATGCAAAAGTTAGCCGCATTTTGGCAGTTAATGAGAGCAGACCGACCTATTGGTACCTATCTACTTGCCTGGCCCACTATTTGGGCACTGATGATAGCCGGTGCCGGTAACCCTCCCATGCGTATTGTGGTTATCTTCCTGCTGGGAACTTTTGTTATGCGGTCAGCCGGCTGCGTTATTAATGACTTTGCTGATCGTAACTTCGACGGGCATGTTCGCCGCACTCGTCAACGACCTATTCCGGCCGGTAAAATATCGGCAACGGAGGCCATGATAGGCTTTATTGCTCTGTTAGCAATTGCCTTTGGTCTTGTCATGCAGCTTAATACCCAGACCGTTATGCTCAGCTTTTTTGCCGCTGGTGTCGCTGCGCTTTATCCATTTTGTAAACGCTGGACTCATCTGCCACAAGTGGTTCTCGGTATTGCCTTCAGTTTTGGTATTTTAATGGCCTTTACTGCACTGGAATCTGAGCAGTGGTTAATCGCCGGGCTATTATTCCTGACCAATGTTATCTGGACCGTAGCCTATGATACCGAGTACGCCATGGCTGACCGAGAGGACGACCTAAAGATTGGGCTGCAGAGCACCGCTATTTTATTCGGCCGGTTTGATCGCCTGGCTATTGGCATTATGCAGTTAGTCTCTCTGGCGCTGCTGGCCTGGGTGCTTTATTTATTATCCGCCGAAATATGGGCCTGGCTGGGTTTAGCCGTGGTATTGCTTCTTTTCGGATACCAACATTGGCTGATACGGCACAGAGAGCCCGGAAAATGCTTCCAGGCTTTTCTGCATAACCACTATGTCGGCATGGTGTTCGCTATTGGTTTAGCGCTGCACTACTGGTTCTAGTCACTCTGTTTTTGTTCGTCATCGGTTGGTGCTTTTAACTGTTGAACAAAGTGCTCAACCGACTGGCGAATGGTTTGCAGTACCGGACCATCGATAAGCTCATCTACCTGATCGCTTAACTCACCCACCGGTTGCGCAGCAATTTGCTGACCGTCGTCGTCAATTTCCACCAGGCCTTGCTGTTTTAAACTGGCGATCAACGTCGACATGACTTTCTTGTCGTAAAATTCCGGCGCATCAATACCGTGAATTGAGCTTAAACGCTCAGCCAGCGTAATTGATTGCTTCTCCAGGTCGGCACGCATAATTGGCTGCGCCTGTTGCAACAGCTCCAGCACGATACAGTAACGTTGGAGGGTTTCACTGGCACTGTTAGCTAATAAGCGCAGGCGATACCACTCGGCACTCTCGCGCTGCGCAATAGTACAGATGCCGTCTTCCAGTGTGATCAGATTTTGCCGCGCCAGTTCCTCTGCTAAGGCTTCTGTCCACAAAGGAAGGTCATCCGCATTGTGGCTTAGGTATAACTCCGCCTTGAGCGAAGGATAAATTGCCTGAGTGCGTGCCGCTATCTCCGCTACGCTGACTTTCTTTTTCGCCATAATAATGGAAGCCACAATGCCCGGCACAACCATCATATGCAGTATATTATTGCGATAGTAAGTCATCGCAATGGCCGACATCCGCTCCAGTGAAATTACCTCACCCATGGTGTCACTACTGACGGTGAACTTGTCTGTCCTGAGAGCCTGTTGCCATAATTCTTCCGGCGTTTCTTCAGGAACACTCACTAAATTGCTGTAGGGCACTTCACGCAGAACCCCCAGATACACTTCTAACTGCGCTAAAAGCTCTTCTTTTAATAACGCATGGTGCTCAGAGCTTAATAACGCCAAAGCGGTCAGGTTAACGCTGTTGGCGGCCGCTGAGTCATTAATGCCCTGCATTACTTGCTCCGCTAAACCGTTCACCACCGGGTTAAGCCAGTTGGGTCGTTCAGGCTCCTGCGCGCCACGGGTAACAGACTGATGCCAGGTGGGTGCCTTTTTGTCTAAATGGTGTTTCAGGTTGATAGGCTGGCCAAAAGTTACAAAACCCTGTCCAAAGTTCTTTAGTTTTGTCACGGTTTTCAGAATTTGAAATACCGACTCTTTTTCTTTGTCCTTACCTTTCAGTTCTTTCAGGTAAGTCGACACTTCCATAATGTGCTCATAGCCAAGGTACACGGGTACCAGCGACACAGGACGCTGCTGGTCACGCAGCATGCCCTGAACGGTCATTGCCAGCATGCCGGTTTTAGGCGGTAATAGGCGGCCGGTTCTGGAGCGGCCACCTTCGCTGAAGTATTCCACCGGGTAGCCTTTTTGAAACAGCCAACACAAATATTCACGAAAAACGGCTGAATACAGTTTGTTACCCCGGAAGCTGCGGCGAATAAAAAACGCGCCTCCACGACGGAAAATACCACCCACGGGAAAGAAGTTAAGATTGACCCCTGCGGCAATATGCGGCGGTACCAGTCCCTCTTTATAAATCACATAGCTCAGCAGTAAGTAATCCATGTGGCTGCGGTGGCAAGGGACGTAAATAATCTCATGCCCTTGTTGCGCCAGTCTCCGGATAGTATCGCCACCTTTGACATGGATACCATTATAAATACGGTTCCACATCCAGGTCATAAAGCGGTCAAGTACACGAACTAAGGTCGAACTGTAATTCGCTGCAATTTCATCAATGTAAGATAAGGCACGCTTACGAGCTGCTTCTTCGCTGATTTTCTTGCCCCGGGCTTCATCTGCTACAGCCTTTTTTAAGGCAGGGGTATCAATCAGTGCTGCCATTAATTCTTTTCTGTGACTTAACTTAGGGCCGGCAACAGCATGACGCATTCGCACAAAGTGCACCCGTGCAACTCGCGCCAATTTATGGGCGATGCGCATATCGGTACCATGGTCATGTGCCATTGTGCCCAGACTGACAGCTCGCGAGAAACGAAGTAAAACCTGGCGACCAGAAAACAACACCAACCAAAACTTGCGCCAGTGGCCCGGGTTATCAAGGTCACCTGTCATAGTGTTACCGGCATTGGCTTCCTGCCCGGCCTGACGTCCCCAGAACACACCTGCAGGAACAAGCTGCACGTCAAGCTCTGCATTGTCTTTGTGTAAGGTCAGCAGTTGATGAAATTCTGAAACGGTCTGCTCGGAGGTTTCTTCAGCAAACTCTTCGAGGAACATAATTCGGTCATAGCTTTTACCGTCAACCACTAAAGGCTCGGTCGGGTCAGGCAGGCCTCGTTTTTCTGCAGCTCTTTGTAAAATGGATAAGTCTGCTTTCGACGTTGAGCGCATGACATACACAATAGGCTTAGCAATTGTGGTTTCATGCTCTTCTTCAGTACCGTCCCAAATTTCCTGAAAGCGTGTTAACCAACGCAACGGGTACTTAAAGACTGGGTAAAAGCGACTTATTCCTTTCATACTTAGACCTCTGTTTTAAACAGAAAGATAGGATACCAACTTCGTTTAAATTTGTCGTTCAAGAAATTACTTGCGAAATGAATTTACCTGTATATACTCACAGTATCACTGTACAAATAAACAGGTACATTATGCGCCCGTTAACACCAAGACAATCTGAAATCCTTGAACTTATTAAGGATAACCTACACGCCACCGGTATGCCGCCAACGCGTGCAGAAATAGCTCATAAGCTGGGCTTTCGTTCTGCCAACTCCGCAGAAGAGCATTTAAAAGCTCTGGCACGCAAAGGGGTTATTGAAATTTTACCCGGTATGTCGCGCGGTATTCGTCTTGTAGCCGATGACTACGACATCGCTGATGGCCTACCGTTGATTGGCCAGGTTGCAGCCGGGGAGCCCTTGCTGGCCGAACAGCACGTTGAAGGTCATTACAAAATTGACGAGTCTCTATTTCATCCTGCTGCCAGCTTCTTACTGAAAGTAAACGGCATGAGCATGAAAGACATTGGCATTTTAGACGGCGACTTACTGGCTGTGCATAAAACCGAGCAAGCTCGTAACGGCCAGATAGTCGTTGCCCGCGTAGAAGACGATGTCACTGTAAAGCGTTTTGAACAGCGTGGAAAAACTATTTTGCTTCATCCTGAAAATGAAGATTTCTCGACCATTACTGTCAATCTGGCAGAGCAGGTTTTTGCCATTGAAGGACTTGCCGTCGGTGTTATCAGAAACGGAGCGACCTTATGAAAACTCAACATCAGCACAAATTACATCACCCAGGTCTTTGGACTGCCGAAAATACAGCGCCATCGTTCCAGTTAGATGCTAAAAACACACAGGACGCAATTGACGTCGACAACCTGTCCCCTGTTGTTCAGCAGGCTTTGCAACAAAAGCCAAGCCAATGGGTAACGGTTATTGGCGGCGACAAAGACGTGATTCAACAGCTTATTGCTTGTGGTGTTGCTGAATCGCAAATTCGCTGGTTGCGCAGCCACTCAGCTGAACGCTGCGAGTGGGCGCTGGAACAGGCTCTACTGGCCGGTACCAGCAGTATGGTTATCGGTTATTTGGACTCAGTTTCTAACCGTACCTGGCAGCGTGCCCGTATGGCCAGTAAATTGAGTGAAACACAATATTTCCTGTTTGATAAAAACACACTGACATCCCACCTGCACTAATCCCACTTTGTTTGTGTGTTTTATCCCCCAAGGCTGCTTTTGCAGCCTTTTTTTAACAGATCCGTCTATTTTTTGTGCATTTGTTTGATTTGATCTGGATCTTTGGTTGTAAATTCGTTAATAAATGCACTACCCGACTATAAAAATAATATAACAACGATAACTACAACAAAGAGTCAGTAGAGAAAGCGATTTCTGGGGAGAAGCTGTACCTTTTTCTGCTTACCTCTTTGTTCTTCTATTTCAGGCTAGCGAAATTATTTGCTGTCTCATTGAAGAATAAGAGGAGAAGCCACGTGAAAATGAAGCCTTTGTGGGCACTATTGGCGCTAACGAGTCTACCGGCTGCTGCTCAGTCGCGTCTCAATTTGACCCAAGGTGTCACTGAAGTGAGTAACCGGGTTTACGATCTCCACATGACCATCTTTTACATTTGCTGTGTAATTGGTGTGGTCGTATTCGGTCTCATGTTTATTTCGATGATCCGACACCGGAAGTCTAAAAACCCTAACCCTGCAAATTTCCACGAGAACGTTAAAGTCGAAATTGCCTGGACTATTGTGCCCTTACTTATACTGGTAGGCATGGCCATTCCTGCAACAACGACCTTAATTGCCATGGAAGACACTTCCGATGCTGACGTTACTGTCCAGGTAACAGGTTCGCAGTGGAAATGGCACTACAAGTACTTTGAGAACGACGTGGAATTCTTCAGTCGTTTAGCCACTCAACAAGAACAAATTGATAATAAATTTGAGAAAGGCGAAAACTACTTGTTAGAAGTGGACCGTCCATTGGTTATTCCAACCGATAGAAAAGTTCGCTTCCTGGTCACTTCAGACGACGTTATTCACAGTTGGTGGGTTCCTGACTTTGCCGTTAAGAAAGACGCTAACCCGGGCTTTATTAATGAAACCTGGACTAAAGTCGACGAACCCGGTATTTACCGCGGTCAGTGTGCAGAGCTTTGCGGTAAAGATCACGGCTTCATGCCTGTCGTTGTTATAGCAAAAGAACCTGCTGAATATGAAAAATGGATTACCGAGAAAGAAGCTGAGCAAAAGGCGGCACGGGAACGTGAACAAGAATTGCTTGCTATGGAGATGTCGGAAGATGAACTGATGGATCTCGGTGAAAAAGTTTACAACAGCACCTGTGCTGCTTGTCACCAGGCCAACGGCCAGGGCGTCAACGGAGTATTCCCTGCACTAGCGGGCTCCGGCGTTTCTGTGGATCCCGAAGCCAAAGATCAGCACATAGACATCGTTGTTAATGGCGTAACCGGCACAGCTATGCAGGCCTTTGGAAGCCAGCTGTCCATGCGCGAATTAGCTGCGGTAATCACCTACGAGCGTAACGCTTGGGGTAATGATACCGGACAGCTGATTCAGGCCGCCGATATTAACGAAGTCATGAATCAATAAGGAGACGGTGATGAGCACTACAGTGGAAGAGACACATCACGACACACACCACGATCATAAGCCGTCGGGTATTGGTCGCTGGCTATTTACAACGAACCACAAAGACATTGGCTCAATGTACTTGTGGTTTAGCTTCATTATGTTTTTGACCGGTGGCGCCATGGCCATGGTCATTCGTGCTGAACTATTTCAACCAGGCTTACAGTTGGTCGAACCGCATTTCTTTAATCAGATGACCACGGTCCATGGCCTTATAATGGTTTTTGGTGCGGTCATGCCTGCTTTTACCGGGCTTGCTAACTGGATGATCCCGATGATGATTGGTGCGCCCGATATGGCGTTGCCACGTATGAATAACTGGAGCTTCTGGATTCTGCCATTCGCTTTCATTATCTTATTGGGCTCGTTATTTATGGAGGGTGGTGGCCCTGCCTTCGGCTGGACATTCTATGCACCGCTTTCAACCACCTACAGCTCTGATTCAACCGCGTTGTTCGTGTTCTCAATACACATTATGGGTATTTCATCCATCATGGGTGCCATTAACGTGATAGTCACTATCATGAACATGCGCGCACCGGGTATGAATTACATGAAAATGCCATTGTTTGTGTGGACCTGGCTGATTACCGCCTTCCTGCTTATTGCAGTTATGCCGGTATTGGCCGGTGCGGTTACCATGGTACTGACCGATAAGTACTTTGGCACCAGTTTCTTTGACGCTGCAGGCGGTGGTGACCCGGTTATGTTCCAGCATATTTTCTGGTTCTTCGGGCACCCGGAAGTCTACATTATGATTTTGCCGTCCTTCGGTATTATCTCCGCCATTATTCCGGCCTTTACCCGAAAACGACTCTTTGGCTACGCATCCATGGTTTACGCCACGGCAGCCATTGCCTTACTGTCTTTCCTGGTGTGGGCTCACCATATGTTCACTACCGGTATGCCAGTATTTGCTGAGCTCTTCTTCATGTACTGTACGATGCTCATTGCGGTGCCGACCGGGGTCAAAATCTTTAACTGGGTTGCCACCATGTGGCGTGGCTCAATGACCTTTGAAACCCCCATGCTGTTCGCCCTGGCGTTCGTTATTCTGTTTACCATTGGAGGTTTCTCCGGCTTGATGCTGGCGATTACGCCAGTCGATTTCCAGTACCACGATACGTATTTCGTAGTGGCTCATTTTCATTATGTTCTGGTGACAGGTGCGATTTTCTCCATCATGGCGGCCTCTTATTACTGGCTACCGAAATGGACAGGTCATATGTACGACACCACACTGGCGAAGACCCACTTCTGGACATCGCTTATTTCCGTTAACGTGCTGTTTTTCCCAATGCACTTTGCGGGGCTGGCCGGTATGCCGCGGCGTATCCCGGATTACGCTACGCAGTTTGCGGATATTAACCAGATAGCGAGTATTGGTGGTTTTGCCTTCGGTTTGTCACAGTTGATCTTCCTTTGGGTGGTTATCAAATGTGTCAAAGGCGGCGAGAAAGCAGAAGCTAAGCCATGGGATGGTGCAGAAGGACTGGAGTGGACCGTTCCATCACCAGCGCCTTACCACACCTTCGAAAAACCACCGAAAGTGGAGTGATGACTCATGTCTGATCAGCGCCCCGACAACAGCATTCTGGTTAAGCGACTGTTACTGACAGTCGCCGGGATGTTTGCCTTTGGCTTCGCGCTGGTACCGCTTTACGATGTATTTTGTGAAGTGACTGGCTTTAACGGCCGTACCAGCAATGAAGCCGCGGTTTATCAAGAGGTAGAAGTCGATGAATCGCGTACGGTTAACGTTCAATTTATTACGCGGAATGCTAAGGGCATTCCGTGGAAATTTGAGCCCTCAACCAAACAAGTCAAAATTCATCCGGGTGAGGTTAAAGTCGTTAACTTTCTAGCGTCTAACCCGACCTCTTCCAATATGGTCGCACAGGCTATCCCATCGGTTGCACCGGCTGAAGCCTCGCTTTATCTCAATAAGGTGGAGTGCTTTTGCTTTAACCAACAGCCTTTAGCTGCGGGTGCTGATACAGAAATGCCAATGCAATTTTATCTGGATCCGGATATTCCGGACCACATCAACACATTAACCCTGTCATACACGCTGTACGATATGACAGCCAATACGTCGGCTGAGCAAATGGCTCAGCTGTTAAAAACAGAATAAGGAAACGACGTTATGGCAGAACAACAGAGTTATTATGTTCCTGCTTCCAGCCCCTGGCCAATTGTTGGCGCAGTTGGGTTAGGCTTAATTGCCTGGGGCGCGGGACACACCGTTATCGATATGAGTAAAGAGCAGGATGGTTACGGCAGTACCGTATTAACCATTGGTTTAATCGTTATAGCCGTCATGCTCTTTGGTTGGTTTCGCGACCAAATTAACGAGTCCATGAGTGGCAAGTACAGCGACCAGTTAGGTGTTTCTTATAAACAAGGCATGAGTTGGTTTATTTTCTCCGAGGTAATGTTCTTTGCGGCCTTCTTCGGTGCTCTGTTTTACGCTCGTGTTATAGCCGTTCAATGGCTGGGCGGTGACAGCAATAACGCCATGACCAATGAGGTCCTATGGCCGGAGTTTGTCGCTCACTGGCCTTTGGTTAACACCCCGGGTGGCACTGAGACTCAGGCAATGGGTTGGTACGGCCTGCCTGCTATTAATACCATTATCCTGCTAATTAGCTCGGTAACCTGTCACTTTGCCCATACGGGTTTGGAGCAAAATAAACGCAAACAGCTGACAGCCATGCTGGGTATTACCATTATCCTGGGTTGTATCTTCCTGTACTTACAAGGTGCAGAGTACGTTCACGCCTACGAAGAGCTTGGCTTGGCACTTGACTCAGGTATATACGGTAATACCTTTTACATGCTGACCGGATTCCACGGTATGCACGTAACTCTGGGTACTGTCATGCTTATTGTCATGTTCCTGCGGGTTCTGAAAGGTCACTTTACACCGGATAACCACTTTGCATTTCAGGCAACCAGTTGGTACTGGCACTTTGTCGATGTAGTCTGGCTATGCCTTTTTGTCGTGGTGTACGTTCTGTAAAAAAAGAAAACGCCCCGGTTAATAGGGGCGTGGATTTAACGGTAAGAAACCACTGGCGGTCGCCGCTATCAGTATGACGAAGATAACGGCGGCTACTCCCACTCGCTTTCCCAAATAATGGGACATAGGTGGTTTGTCCGGGTCGTTCCGCAGCATACTAAATAACGCCCTGAACAGATTCACCACCATATATGCTAACAGCAGTACAATAATGATTTTAAAAAAGACCAACATACGTTTTCCTCTTGTCGCTACGTTAGTTACTCTGCTGGCAATTGCGTTATTGGTCAAGTTAGGTTTTTGGCAGCTTGAACGCGCTGAACAAAAACGCCAGCTGTTTAGCGACTATGAGCAACAACTCTCAAGCGGTGAAGCGACCAAACTCGATCGTCTGGCAGAGGTGTCTCCTGAAAACGGTCGCTTTCGCTATGTGGAAATGAATGGTGAATTTGTTCCACAACCCATTTTCCTTCTCGATAATCAAATTCAAGACGGCACCGTTGGTTATCAGGTAATTTCGCTGTTCCAGCCACAGGCAATGTCTGAAAATTATGTTCCGGTTAATATGGGGTGGCTACCAGCACCGGCTTCCAGACAGTCATTACCGGAAGTGAATATTCCGTCAGGTCAGCATAGGCTAACCGGTTTTCTATACTTTCCTTCCAACAATCAATTTGTGAATAACACTTACGAGACCGACTTAGCTGATAGCAAAATTCGGGTGCAGGAATTTCAGCCGAACGCCATAGCTAAACAACTCGATATGTCATTAACTGATTATACTTTTTTACTTGAATCGCCAGAAACTATGGGCTGGAGCCGCGACTGGAAACCTCAGGTAATGTCACCGGAAAAACACCAGGGTTACGCCATTCAGTGGTTCTCACTGGCAATTGCCTGCTTGGTGATTTTCCTATTTGCTGTTATAAAACTGAATAAACAACCAAAAAAAGAGGAGACCCGATGAGCTCCCTGAATCGCTCTCGACGCGCCATTATTATTGTTTTCGTTGCCTTTATTGTCCCGTTATTAGCGGCTTGGCTGGTTTTGTCACAGAACTGGTATGAAGCGGGCACCAATAAAGGCACCCTGCTGCAGCCGCCTATTACCCTGGATAAACAAACCGACCAACTACCGGAAGGCTGGCAATTGGGTTATGTGGCGCCCAAAAACTGTGGCACAACCTGTGAAAATACCTTGTACGTTATGAATCAGGTCGACGTGGCTATTGGTAAAGACACCGAACGCCTGACTCCAGTGGTGCTTCACCAAAGCAAGAATGCACAGTCAGAGTTTAATCACAGCGCACCTCACATTACGCAACTGGTAACACCGCAGCTCATTGAACAGTTAAGCGAACTGCCGGAAAACACCGTCTTTATAATCGATCCTATGCACAACGTTATGCTTTATTACCCAACTCACTCGGATAAAGAGCAGATGATAACGGAAGGTAAAAACGTGTTGGCGGATCTTCGTAAACTGCTTAAATTGTCCAGAATTGGGTAGGAAAATCACATGCGTTTACTGGTAAAAATTAGTGTTTTTTTTGCTTTCGTTGTTATAGTTCTTGGCGCTTTTACACGGCTAACTGAAGCGGGCCTGGGTTGTCCGGACTGGCCGGGTTGCTACGGTTTTTTGGGTGTTCCGTCTCAAGCAGAGCACATTCAGGAAGCTGAACTGCGGTTTCCTGATGCGCCAGTTGAACAGGATAAAGCCTGGAACGAAATGGTACATCGCTACTTTGCGGGCACCTTAGGCTTATTCATACTCACCATTGCCATCATTGCATGGGTCAAAAGCCGCCATCAAAGCCATTATCGTACACCGGTAAAACTGCCCACTCTGCTACTTGGGTTGGTCATATTCCAGGCGGCTCTGGGCATGTGGACAGTGACCATGAATTTACAACCTATCATCGTGATGGGGCATTTGTTAGGGGGCTTTTCGGTCATATCTCTGCTGTACCTGTTGTCCTTGCGTCTGTCGTCGTTCCGGCTTGCAGGGGGAGATTCAGAGCTAAGGCGCTACAGAGGGCTGGCTTTCTTCACCTTATTAGTTGTTATTGGGCAAATAGCTTTGGGGGGCTGGGTTGCAGCCAATTACGCCGCCGTCGCCTGTACTGACCTGCCTTTTTGCGAAGGTAACTGGACCGCACAACTGGACTTTGCCGGCGCTTTTAGCATACCAGAGGCCGATACCTATCAGTACGGTGCCCATGACTACAACGACCGCATGACCATGCATGTCATGCATCGAGTCGGCGCCATTATTACCTTTTTAGTGGTCTGTGCTTTACTCTTTAAATGTTGGAGAAAAGCAAAGTCGCAGTTTTTCCGCCGCTCATTAATTGTTATTGGTTTGTTATTGTCTTTGCAAATTCTGCTCGGTATTAGTAACGTAGTCTTTCAATTACCGCTTTGGAATGCAGTAGCACACAATGCTGTTGGGGCTTTGTTGTTACTGTCGATGGTTGGGTTGAATTACAACCTGTCCAGAAAAGCGTAGAGGAGTTGTAATTATGGAATCCGTTGCCACAAAAAATATAACAAAAACGCGCAACGCTCACTGGCGGGACTATCTGGAGCTGACCAAGCCTCGTGTCGTCGCCTTGTTGTTGCTCACTGCAGTGGTTGGCATGTGTCTGGCCACTGAAGAGCTTGTTTCGATGAATGTCCTGGTCCCGGCCTTAGTCGGTATTGGCCTGATGTCTGCTGCTGCGGCTGCTATTAATCATCTGGTTGACCGTCATATCGACGCGAAAATGGCCCGTACGCTGCGTAGGCCACTGCCTCAGGGAAATTTATCACCGACAAAAGTCACGGTGTTTGCGGCATCTATTGGCGCTATTGGTTTTGTGACCCTGTATGCCTGGGTTAACCCGTTAACTGCCTGGTTAACCTTTGCCAGCATGGTGGGTTATGCTGTGGTTTATACCATGTTCTTGAAACGCGCAACGCCGCAGAACATTGTTATTGGTGGCCTGGCAGGTGCAGCGCCGCCGCTACTGGGCTGGACAGCAGTCACCAATGAAATTAACGCCCCGGCGGTACTGCTGGTTATGATCATTTTTACCTGGACACCGCCCCACTTCTGGGCGCTTGCCGTACACCGCGCAAAAGACTACGCACGAGCTGAAATTCCGATGTTGCCGGTTACTCACGGTATCGACTTCACCAAAACCTGTATTTTTTTGTACACCGTTTTACTGACCGTGGTCTGCCTTATGCCTTTCTTAATTGGCATGACCGGCATGATCTATTTGGTGGGGGTCAGTGTACTTAACGCCATTTTCCTGGCTTACGCCTGGAAGCTGAAGTACGCGCCCAGCAAAAAGACAGCCTTTAACATGTTTGCTTTTTCTATCTGGCACCTCATGCTGCTGTTTGTCATTTTACTGGTCGATCACTACGTATAAATGGAGTAATAGATGAGTCGTGTCGTTACGCTGCTGGCCGCCCTTATTGCCCTTGCAGCCGGTTTTGCGGTTTACAACTTTTGGCCGGAAGAAAAACCGGAAGCCTTAGTTTATGAACCGCCTCGCGCATTAAAGCCCTTTACTTTAGAAAGCACAGCAGCCGGCACAGTGGAAAACGATGCGCTTAAAGGCCAGTGGACTTTACTCTTTACCGGTTATACCTTTTGTCCCGATATTTGCCCAACCACTATGTCAGACTTGAAGGGCGTGATCCCTGAGTTGCAGAAAGAGGTTTCCGAACCGGTCAAAGTTTGGTTGATTTCAGTTGACCCTAAACGCGATGATATTGAGCGTTTAACTCAATACGTTAACTACTTTGGTGACGACTTTGTCGGTGTGCGCGCCGAGCACAAAGAGCTGTTCCCTTTCGTGCGCGATTTAGGCTTAATGTATTCCATTCCCGATGAAGGCGAGGAGAATTATCTGGTGAACCACAGCGCCGCTATTATTTTGGTGAACCCGGACGGTAATCGGAAAGCGATTTTCAATGCCGACCACCAACGCGGAGAAATACCGGTGGTCAGCATGGATAAACTCAAAAAAGATTTTGCCATTATCGCCGATTAATCAGGCCAACTACCTGACTCGTTCGGACGGATAAGCGCTACGGAATACCAGTAGTAGCGCGATTCTGAAGCACTGGGCGCGGTACAGTTAACGCGTGAGCGTCCAATATTGAGGTCCTGCTCTAAGCTTACACGAAACTTTATATCACTTTCCCATTCAGGCTTTAGTACTGAACCACCAGCAAAACATTGCAACGCACCGGTGCGCATATCGTCTAGTGTATCGCCGGCTTCCAGCGTTACGCTTATGCTAGGACGCTTATTTTCATGCTCAACTAAAGGCTCTTCCGGTTGATAAGCACTTACCGGCATGGCTTTAGAATTCAACTTGGCTTTCAGCGTATTTAAGTTCGCATAGATACCCGAGGCCGGAAAGCGAGTAATAACCGTATCTTCGCTCCATTTGGACCATGGGCCTGAATGCTGAGCAAAGGCCAGAAAGCCCCATTCATCCAGTAAAGCCCGCAATTCGTTGTTATACTCACCGTAAGGGTAAGCAAAGTACTTCTGCTGTGCGCCTAAGTTCTCATCAATGGCTTCTTGTGCCGTAATAACGTCGTAACGCATACGCTCCTGCCACTCTTCATCGCTTTCACCTTCTTGCTTACGAATAAGGTGTGCGTGAGTCTGTCCATGATTAGCAATGGTAGCGCCGTTCTGCTGAATTTCTTTAAGCTCTTCCCAGCCCATGTAATGGCCGCTGTGCTTACGCATGAGTTCAGGGTTAACGAACACCGTATAAGGCATCTCAAACTCTTCCAGAACCTCTACAGCGTTCTCATAGACGTTTTGGTAGCCGTCGTCGAAGGTAATAACAACGGCTTTTTCAGGAAGTTCTTCGCCTTTTTCAATGGCATCGCGCGCGACGGTAATATCAATAACATTAAAGTTGTTATCCTGCAGGTATTGCAGATGCTCGCGAAACGTCTCCGGGTCAATTGACGTTACCGCTGGAGTTGAGTCACTGACGTGGTGGTACTGCAGCACCACCACGCTATCGGCGCTGCCGGCCTGAACCAATGGTGAGCACCCCAGCAATAAGCCCGATGCGGCACTCAACGTCATTTTGTTCAACATCTTCATACATACTCCTGATAAAGTATAAAAGCCGTTTTTAACCGAGTTTACTTAAGGATAGTTATGCACAAGCTGTTTGGATTTTCATTGTCTGATCACAGCCGCGTTTTTGCGATTGCCCTGCCAATGATCATTTCCAATATTGCTGCGCCGCTTCTCGGTCTGGTCGATACTGCCATCATAGGTCATTTGCCGGACGCTATCTACTTATCCGCCGTTGCCGTTGGCGCCATGGTGGT
Source organism: Idiomarina sp. ST10R2A5 (assembly GCF_051842325.1). Classification (NCBI taxonomy): domain Bacteria; kingdom Pseudomonadati; phylum Pseudomonadota; class Gammaproteobacteria; order Alteromonadales; family Idiomarinaceae; genus Idiomarina; species Idiomarina sp. ST10R2A5. Next base: position 73,221 of record NZ_JBNIEX010000003.1, read on the forward strand.
CAGTTTCATTTATCTGCTGGCGGTATTTTTGCGCATGGCGACAACCGGTTATATAGCCCAGTCCTACGGAGCCGATGACATACATGCTCAGCGCCAGCACTTTAATAACGGCATTATTATTGCGCTGGGTTTAGGTGTTTTAATAGCGGTTGCCAGCCCGTTAATTAATGACTTAGCCATGTGGGTTATCGCCCCTTCTGTCGAGCTCGAAGGCTACGCCCGCGATTACATCGAAATTCGCTTATGGTCAGCACCGGCTTCGCTGATAACGCTGGTTGCTCTGGGCGTATTGTTAGGCCGGCAAAACAGCCGCAAAGCTATGCTCCTGGTAATCATTACCAACGCCGTGAATGTGGTTATGGATGTGATACTCATTCTTGGCTTTGGACTGAATGTAAAAGGCGCCGCCTGGGCATCGTTAAGTGCCGAGTGGGTGACCGCCATTGTCGGTTTCTACTGGACCGCCCGTGCACTGGGTTGGCACTTACGCCACTGGCAACTAAAGTTTCAACAACTGCGTCAGTTTTTAGGTGTTAACGGCAATATTTTTATTCGCAGCTTGGTGTTGCAGCTGTGCATGGCCACAATGACCGGCTATGCGACTCGCTACGGCAGTACCATGGTGGCGGTTAACGCCGTACTCATGCAGTTCTTAATGCTAATTTCTTTGGGGTTAGATGGCATTGCCTATGCCGTGGAAGCACTTGCCGGCGCCGCAAAGGGTCAGAAACGTTACGATAAAGTGCGTTACTGGTGCAAAATTACTTTGCTCTGGTCGTCGCTCTTTGCTGTGGTTTATACGCTCGTTTTCGCCCTGGCAGGCAGTGCAATTATTCGTCTGATTACCGATATTCCTGAAATTATCCGGGTTGCTGAAGATTATTTACCCTGGATAATAGTGCTGCCGCTACTGGCTCACTGGAGTTACTGGTTTGACGGTGTATTTATCGGTTTGTCGTTAAGCCGTGGTATGCGCAACACCATGATACTCAGTGCTGTCATTGGCTTTTTACCGTTGTGGTGGGCAGGATTGCCGCTGGAGAACCACGGTTTGTGGTTAGCTCTCAGCGGCTTTTTATTCATGCGTGGTATTACCCAGGCAATCTGGTTCAAATACCTTAGTTCGCCAGATCATCCATCAGGATAAGCTGTGGTGGCAAACCGCCGTCAGTTGCATCAACCGCAACTGCCGTATAGATGCCACCGCCTTCTAATGTCAGTACAGGCGTCTGAATAGCAATGTCCTGCGTACCTGTTGCCGTTACAGTAACCACGTAGTCACCTGGTGTTAAAGCAACATTACCTGTGCTCACCAGACCTTCTGCGTCAAACGGAACATCGGTAAAGGCAGCGTCTGCGCCACTAATGTCGTCTGTTGCGGTTACGTAGATATCAACATTACCGGCACTGGGTGCGGCATGAACCAGTTGTACCTTCGCTTCAGTCGTGACCCGACGACGCTCTTCAGTCAGTACTTGTAAGCCAATAGTGCTCAGCTCACCAACCGCATAAACCGAATAGCTCATTGCGTTTTCTACAGCAAGAGCGGCATCTTCAATAACAACCGGATCACCGCCCGCAGCAGCAACATCAACACTGTACTCAGCGGTTTCCAGGTTTAAGTATCCAGTTGCACTTTGGAAAGGCAGATCTTGAATTTGGGCTTCTGCTGCATCATTTAATGTGACATCAACGTTCGGTGCATCCGCCACGGCATGCACAACACGAACATCGGCACCAGCGTCGGCGTCATGTACTAAAGTGGTCGACTCACCGTCGCTGATCTGCAGAGTAACCGGTGAGTTAGACGAGTTGGCCGCCACATTGTTGGTTGCCGCAATGATGTAATCACCGCCATCTGCAAGGCTAACGGTGCCTGAGTCATAGACAACCGCATCGTCACCCGCACCGGTTAAGCGAATGCGGTAGTCACCGGTTTCAACATCGACCTGGCCGCTGTCTTCACCATAGGCAAGTGTCAGGGCAGGTGATGCCGCACTTAAGTCTGCATCCGGAGCCGTTAAATAAACATCGACTGTCGGCGCACCATAGGCGGCATGCACAACCTGAATACGACTCTCCCCGCCCGCTACATCAGATACCGGGTTAGAGATAATTAACGGCTCCAGAGATTCATCCGCCAATTGACCAACGGCGAACACTTCATAACGCGTATCGGCGGCAAAAGTCAAAGAGGCAGGCCCAATGGCATCGACGGTAGTCTCGTCAGGCAGAAGACCCTGAACCGTAATGTCATAGTCACCGGCATCAACTTCTAAAACCGCAGAAGAGGTGTGATAAGGCACATTTTCTAATAGCGCTGCGTCACCTGCTAATACATTAACGTTAGGTGAGTCGGCTGAGGTATGATGGACACGGACAAAGCTTGATTCAGCTTCAGGTGGAGTTGTGGTAGTATCGTCATTGTCGCTGTCGAACCAGTCACAACCCGTTATTAATAATAGAGATGTCGCCAGGACACCAAACTTTTTGATCCCTTGCATGATTAATTTCCTCGTATTGATTAGGCAAATATCGTTACGAGTGAAGATCGTGCAAGGGATCACATATTTTTAACACTAAAAAATCGAAAAATATAAAGTTGTATAGCCGAAAGGTCTAGTAGTACGAGTGCTCTCCGTGCTCATGATCAGTTATATCACGAACTCCGGTCACTTCTTCCGGGAAGCGTTCAAGCAATTCTTTTTCAATGCCGTTTTTCAACGTGACATCGATCATGCTGCAGCCGTTACAGCCACCGCCAAATTGCAAAATAGCCACGCCGTCATCGGTAATTTCGGCAATCATAACCTGACCACCGTGACTCGCTAACTGCGGGTTTATCTCAGCCTGAATCACATACTCTACACGCTCAATTAACGGCGCGTCATCGGCAACCTTACGGGCTTTGGCGTTTGGCGCTTTCAGGGTTAACTGAGAACCCATTTCCTGCTCTTCAAAGTCAATGGCCGCATCTTCTAAAAACGGAGCGCTACCGGAATCTACGACGGCATCAAAGCCATTAAACGGTAAACGTTCGTCGTCGGGTTCAACGGAATCTGGCGGACAATAAGAAACACCACACTCTGCATTCGCCATTCCCGGATTAACCACAAAAACACGAATACACGTGCCGTCTGGCTGGTCCGCTAATAGCTTCTGAAAGTGGGACTGCGCTGCTTCTGAAATACGAATCATAAATACTGACCTCACGGCTTATACCTGAGTAAATTACTAAGGTATAGTGTAACCGAGATACCCTTCAGTTTCTAGTCGTGTTGGTTATAGACAACCGCCCAGGCATCCACGGCTGTAGCTCCTTTTTTGTAGAGGGCATCGGCGGCGGCCATCATGGTGGCTCCGGTACTGAGTACATCATCAACAACAGCCACCGTACTACCACTAAAATCGTGAAGGGCTAACTGACTTCGCTTACTGTTTTCCCAGCGAGCGGACTGCGAAGCCATATGCTGCATAGGCACGGAACGTATTTTACGTAAACCTCCCGCAATGTAAGGCACCTGTAGTACAGCAGACAAATAGCGCGCCAATAACGCTGTTTGGTGAAACCCGCGTTTGCGCCAGGCGTGCTGCGTCATTGGCACCGCAACAATACAGTCCGGCATGGGTTGCCCCTGGTAGCAAAGCCTTAAATGAGCAGCCAGTTGGGTAGCTAATAACGGGGCTAGTTCTGCCTTATTGCGGAATTTAAACAGAGTCATCAATTGTTGCACTTGCGGCTCCCATCGCAACGCACCATACCAATAGCGGCACCGCTTTTGATCTTCGGTGAGATGCTGTTCAATATCGGACAGGTGCTGACAACAGCGTGGATACCAACGTGGTAACGCCTCGTCGCAGTATGAGCACAAAGCCGTAGCTGTAACACTCGCGCAACCACAACTCCAGCAAGTGCCTAATTCAAAAGCATTGGCGAGGCTTCGGAAAAACGCTAGCATAGTCACCTAAATAACAAATTTGGGAAAGTGAGTATAGTGAGCCTATCGGTAACATGCAGCGGCACAGGAACGCCTTTTGTTGTACTCCATGGCTGGGGCATGAACGGGAATATCTGGCAGCCGGTGGTGCCTGCTTTAAGCGAAAACTTCCAACTTCACTGTGTTGACTTACCCGGCTTTGGACTTTCCGAATGGTCGCCGATGAGCGAAGTTTCGCTCGAAGGCTTTGTGAAACAAATTATGCCCGCCCTGCCCGAGCGTTTTCATCTTCTGGGGTGGTCTTTAGGTGGGCTTATTGCTAAGCAGACGGCTCTTAGTTACCCCGAACGGGTCATTTCATTAAATACCGTGGCCTCATCGCCTCACTTTGTGGAAAGTGATAGCTGGTCGGGCATCAAACCAGATATTCTGGAGCAGTTTCAGCAGCTGCTGGAGACAAACTTTAAAAAGACCATTGAACGCTTTTTGGCCATTCAGGCTATGGGAAGTGACGATGCACGCGAGCAAGTGAAGCTGGTAAAGCAACTGATATTTGCCAAACCCATGCCTAACCCGGGTGTGCTTAAACAGGCGTTATCCATTTTGCAAACCGCCGATCTGCGCCAGCAACTGAAGAATATTGAAGTGCCCTTTACCCGTTTTTACGGACGCCTGGACAGCCTGGTTCCTGAGCGCGCTATTGCGGATATCTCGGCATTGGCACCTAACTCAGACGCGGTAATATTCAATAAAAGCTCACACGCTCCGTTTATCTCCGAACCGGAACGCTTTGTCAGTGAGTTATTAAAGGCAGTGAAGCGCTAAACTAGCGCTGGCAATGGGTGCAGTACACTGTGCTGCGCTGACCCAGACGAATTTCCTTCAGCCGTTTACTGCATACCATACAAAGCTTGCCACCACGTCCGTAAACCTGAAGTTTTTGCGCGAAATAACCGGGGTTACCGTCTACTTGAGTAAAATCTTTTAGCGTCGTTCCGCCCATTTCTATAGCGCCTGCCAGAGTTTCTTTTATGAGTGGCACTAATTTTTGGTAGCGTGCTTTACTGATTTTACCAGCCGCGCGTTTGGGGTTGATACCGGCTTTAAATAAGGCTTCATTGGCGTAAATATTGCCAACACCAACCACAACTTTATTGTCCATAATAAAAGTTTTTACCGACTGCGTTCGCCCCCGCGAGCGCTCAAATAAATAGTCAACGTGGAAGGCTTCTGTTAGCGGCTCCGGACCTAGCTGTTTGAGCAATTCATGTCCGGTCACATCGGTTTCACTGTAAAGCAAAGCGCCAAAGCGGCGCGGGTCGTTTAACCGGAGCGTCTGTCCGTTAGCAAACTCGATATCAATGTGGTCGTGTTTGTAATGCGGGGTTTCAGCCGGCACCACTCTTAGCTTTCCCGACATGCCCAAATGGAGTATCAGACACCCGTTATCCGTCTGCAGCAATAAATACTTTGAACGGCGACTTACCGAGCGCAAAACATGGCCTTCTACCTGATGCACTGTTTCCGGTACCGGCCAGCGAAGACGCTTATCGTGAACCTGAACGGTCGTGATTTTATGACCTTCGATGTGCGGAGATATGCCTAATCGGCTGACTTCAACTTCGGGTAATTCCGGCATAAACTTCAGACTTCCTTAATGACCCAGTAATTGACTGGCAGTGAATTCTTTTACGCGAAAATTCTGCTGTTGGTTCGGCAGACGAATTATCAACTCAGGGTCGGCGTACAGCTCGACACGCGCTTCCTCTCCCCCGGCAAAACGAAAATAAACGTCAGTGATTAAATTTTCTGCTGTTTGGTTGGTTGGCTCCATAGTCAACGCCAGCCAGCTCTCTACCACACTTTCAGCGGCTTTTTCGGACAGGCGGCATGGAGTCTGGCACTGCCATTTCTGTTCCTCAAGAACCAGCCGAAGTTCATCAATTTGTATCTCTCTTAAATTGCCATCATCGGGTATCAAACCAATAACCTCACCCGGTGAGGCTTCATCCTTAATACCTTTCTCTGCTTCTTCTTTAACTGGCGGCGCGACATACCAGAACACCACCATAATAATTAATAAGGCGTAAACCAGAACGTTGTTCCACGCTCTGCGGGTCATAGTCAGCCCAAATATTTTTCGCTTCTCATTCACTTTCATTGGCTTCCGCTCTATGTGATAACCTGTCGAATAATTTTCTTGTTGCTGTACTTCTTGTTACTAGAAACAGAATACCCTATATTCTCGCGCGACAACAAAATACGGGGCTTTATTGCATTATGGTGCTATCTGATATTATCGACAAAGTCGCCGACCACGGCTACTGCATTATCGATGATTTTCTCCAGCCGGAGCGCTCTGGGGCACTGTACCACTACGCTCAGCAACTACCGGCCCAGCACTGGAATCTGGCAGGCATTGGCCGTCAACAGAACCAAACCATTAATACCATGGTACGCAACGACCGCATTTACTGGTTAACCCAGGAAGAGCCCCGCCACAAAGATTACCTGGCCATTATGGAACAATTGCGCAATGAATTTAACCGCGAGTTGTTTCTTGGCTTGTTCGATTACGAGTGCCACCTGGCTCATTACCCGAAAGGGGCTTTCTATAAAAAACATCTGGATGCATTTAAAGGCCGGAGTAACCGCGTGTTGACCACGGTGTTTTACCTGAACCCCGAATGGGAAGAAACCGATGGCGGGCAACTGGTTATTTATGGCAATAAAGGTCAAGTGCTGGAAACCGTACTGCCCAAACAAGGACGCCTGGTGGTATTTTTAAGTGACCGTTTTGTGCATGAAGTACTACGTTCAGAAAGAGACCGCTTCAGCATTACCGGTTGGTTCCGCATCAATGCCAGTATTTCCGGCATTGTGGACCCTCCGCGCTAACCGTAAAAGTCAGGCAATAAAAAACCCAGCCGAAGCTGGGTTTTTTGTAAGCTTTAGAACCAATTACTTGATTTTAGCTTCTTTGAAGATCACGTGCTTACGAACCACTGGATCGAATTTTTTGATCTCCATTTTTTCTGGCATGGTGCGTTTGTTCTTGTCTGTGGTATAGAAGTAACCCGTACCAGCAGATGACACTAAACGAATCTTATCGCGCATAATTGAGTTCCTTAAACCTTAACACCACGGCCGCGGAGATCCGCTAATACCGCATCAATACCGTTTTTATCAATAATACGCATACCTTTAGTAGAAATGCGTAACTTAACCCAACGCTTCTCGCTTTCTACCCAAAAGCGGTGCGATTGTAGGTTCGGCAGGAAGCGACGCTTAGTCGCATTGCGTGCGTGCGAGCGGTTGTTACCGACTACCGGACGCTTACCTGTAATTTGGCATACTTGTGACATGTCTCTACTCCAAAATTGCTGCAAGCTCGCCTGTCGCCCAACGTGACCTTGCCTATAAATCCGAGGGCGCATTTTATACAGCAAACTGCCCTTCTAATCAAGCTAATACGACGGAAATATGATCCTTATCGATCGTTCGGGGCGGATTTTACGTGATTTTTAATCAAACTGCCAGTACAAAACTACAACAATCCGCGCTCCGCAAAAGAAATTGGATCGCCAGCGCCAACAACGAAATGATCCAGCAGCGCCACATCGATTAAAGTCAGGGCTTTTTTTACCCGTTCAGTCACCCGCTGGTCTGCCTGGCTGGGCTCTGCCACACCCGATGGGTGGTTATGAGCCAGAATTACTGCGGCGGCATTGTACTGCATGACCAACTTAATGACTTCACGCGGATAAACCGGAGCAGCGTTAATTGTGCCCTGAAACAATTCTTCATAACGTAATAGCCTATGCTGACTGTCCAGCAGTAAAATAGCAAAGACTTCGCGGCCCTGATGACGCAGCTGCGCGGTTAAATAATCTTTCACCATAGACGGGTCGGTGAAGCCATCCGAACGTTCCAGCTGCCACTTCAGGTACCTTCTTGATAGCTCCATAACAACCTGCAACTGATTCACTCGTGCAGGTCCAATGCCACTACAGGCTAAAAGTTGCTCCGGCTTTGCCGTAAGCAGCGCCCCTATTCCGTTAAACTGATTCAATAAATGCCGAGCAAAAGCGACAACGTCCTGTCCCTGACTGCCACTACCGAGTAAAATGGCTAATAATTCCGCATCACTCAGGTATTCTGCTCCCTGATTTTGCAGTTTTTCTCTGGGTCGTTCCGAAACAGGCCATTCCTTGACGCTCATTACTCTCTCCTTAATTCTAAAGAGAGAAGTATAACGACCATCTACCCTGTAACGGGGTCTCATGTTATCTTTACACGAATTAACACAGAGGGGTTCGCATGGCACAGTTGCAGAACAAACACATACTTTTAGGTATTACCGGTGGTATTGCCGCCTATAAAGCACCTGACCTGGTGCGCCGTTTGCGTGAGCAGGGCGCAGAAGTTCGTGTGGTAATGACTGACAGTGCCAAAGCTTTTGTAACCCCACTTAGCTTACAAGCCGTGTCAGGTTTTACGGTCAGCGATGATTTGTTAGATCCGACAGCAGAAGCCGCTATGGGCCATATTGAGCTAGCTCGCTGGGCCGATATCATTCTCGTTGCGCCAGCCACAGCGAATACCATTGCGCGGATAACGCACGGATTTGCTGACGACTTACTCAGTACATTGGTGCTTGCCAGCAAGGCACCTGTTGTCATTGCTCCGGCAATGAACCAACAAATGTGGGCGGCAACGTCCGTGCAGAAGAATATTGAAACTCTGCTAAGCCGGGGCGTACAAATGATAGGCCCTGAAAGCGGTGAACAGGCCTGCGGCGATGTCGGTTATGGCCGCATGAGCGACCCAACCCAGATTGTAAAAGCGTTAGTTGAAAACCAGCCTGAAACGCCACAAACCTGGCAAGGAAAGACCTTTGTTATTACTGCTGGCCCAACTCGCGAGGCTATTGACCCTGTACGTTACATCAGTAACCACAGCTCCGGCAAAATGGGTTATGCGTTGGCAGAGACTGCCGCCCATGCCGGCGCTAACGTTATTCTGGTTTCCGGACCGACGCAGTTGGCGACTCCTGCCGGCGTTCAGCGAATTGACGTAGAGACTGCCGAGCAAATGCTTAACGCAGTACAGCAGCAACTTCAACAGTGCGATGTCTTTATTGGCTGTGCTGCCGTGTCGGACTATCGGATTGCCGAAATTGCCTCACAAAAAATCAAAAAAGAGCAAAATGACCAGCCTCCGCAACTTAAGCTGGTGCAAAACCCGGATATTCTGCAGCAAGTAGCCAGCTCTAGAAAACCGCCGTTTACCGTTGGTTTTGCAGCCGAAACCGAAAATTTAAAAGCCAACGCGTTGCGTAAACTGGAACGAAAACAATTAAAAATGATTGTCGCTAACGATGTTAGCCAGACCGGTCTGGGTTTTAACAGCGACAGCAATAACGCCATTATTTTCAGTCAGGATAGTGAGCAGTCACTTCCGACGATGAGCAAGCATGACATGGCCGTTGCAGTTATTGATGCGATAGCCAAACGCTATTTTGATAATACAAATCCTGAAATCAGGGCTAATTAAAAGAAAGTGAGAACTCCATGACGCAAGTCGAAGTAAAAATTTTAGATGAACGTATTGGCCAGTCTATTCCGCTTCCTGAATATGCCACCCAGGGTTCTGCCGGAATGGATCTGCGCGCCTGTTTGGATCAGCCATTAACCATAGAGCCGGGACAAACCCAGTTAATTGGCACCGGTATTGCTATGTATATTGGTGACCCGAACTACGCAGCAACTATTCTGCCTCGCTCAGGCCTGGGCCATAAACACGGCTTGGTTCTGGGTAATTTAGTGGGGCTTATCGACTCAGACTACCAGGGCGAGCTTAAAGTTTCGTGCTGGAATCGCAGCGACAAGGCCTACACCATAGAACCTGGCGACCGCATTGCACAATTGGTGATTTTACCCGTTGTACAGGCGCAAATGACCGTTGTCGACGAGTTTCACGAAACCGACCGCGGTGAAGGTGGTTTCGGTCACTCTGGCCGCTCATAAACCGAATTACAATAAATTCCGGCCTCTCAAATAAGGAAAGTTACAAGCATGGCAGAACAAAAACGTAACCGTCGTGAGGAAATTTTACAGGCTTTGGCGGCAATGTTGGAAACCAGCCCGGGTCAGCGTATTACAACAGCAAAACTGGCGGCTAACTTAGGTGTTTCGGAGGCGGCTTTATACCGTCACTTTCCATCAAAGGCGCGCATGTTTGAAGGGCTTATTGAGTTTGTTGAAGACACCCTGCTCACCCGCATTAACATGATCATGAACGAGGAGAAGAATACGCTCTCCCGTTGCTACGCTATTTTGCAGCTCTTATTGACCTTTGCTGAGCGTAACCCTGGTATCACACGAGTAATGACGGGTGATGCACTTATGGGCGAACACGACCGTTTAAGAGGTCGTATGGAAGACCTTTTTAATCGTATAGAAAGCTCAATAAAGCAGGTATTGCGGGAAAAAGCGATGCGGGAACAGCAACGCTTTATTGTTGATGAAGCCGTATTGGCGAATTTATTGCTAAGCTACGCCGATGGAAAAATAAGTCAGTTCGTACGCTCTAATTTCAAACGTTTGCCAACAGAACATTTATCGGCTCAATGGCAAGTCATGGAACAGCAGCTAATAAGTGCGTAAAACGGGTTACTGTGTGAAACAGGTCACTCCGTTTTACGCTCACGACTCAATAAATCAATAGCTGCCTGCTGCGGTTCTTTACCTTCATAAAGGACCGCATATATCTGCTCACAAATTGGCATTTCAACGTCATAGCGTTTGGCCAGAGCAACCACTTCACGGGTATTCCGATAACCTTCAACCGACTGACCAATACTTTTCAGGGCCTGCTCAACGCCTTTCCCCTGCCCTAAAGCCAGACCAAAACGACGGTTTCTCGACTGATTGTCGGTACAAGTAAGGATTAAATCCCCCAGCCCGGCCATACCGGTAAAAGTATCGCTTTTAGCACCTAATGTCAGACCCAGTCGGGTCAATTCCGCTAAACCACGGGTAATCAATGCCGTTCGTGCGTTTGCACCAAAGCCAATGCCATCTGCCATGCCGGCACCAATGGCAATCACATTCTTCACTACCCCGCCCAGCTGTACCCCAATAAAGTCATTATTGGTGTAAACACGGAAGGAACGGTCACAATGCAGAAGCTCCGAAAGCTCATCGACAAAAGCCTGGTCGGTTGACGACATTGAAATGGCCGTTGGTAACCCTTTTGCCATTTCAATCGCGAAGGTAGGGCCTGACAATACCGCCAGCGGATGTTCTTCGCCGAGAATGTCTTCTGCTACTTCATACAATAAACGCCCTGTATCGGGCTCCAGCCCCTTAGTTGCCCAGGCTACGCGAGCGTGCTTCGCTAACAAAGGTTTCGCCTGCTCTAACATAGACGAGAAGGAATGGCTGGGAACCACAACGACGACGTTTTTTACGTCATGCAATGCTTCGCTTAAATCTGCCGTTACACTTAAGGACTCAGGAAAAGGGCAGGCAGGAAGATATTCTTCGTTTTCATGCGCAGCCTGCATTATCGCGACTTTATCGGCGTCCCGGCCCCACAGCGTAGTAGCTATGCCTTTACGAGCGAAACAAATAGCAAGGGCGGTCCCGTAAGAGCCCGCCCCTAACACTGTCACCTGAGGTGTCTGCATTATCGTATCGCTTACGCGTCAGCAGTTTGCTGGCCTTGAGCCTGTTCAGCTTGCTGCTGCATGTGACGCTGGAAAATAGCATCAAAGTTAACAGGAGCCAGGTTCAACTGTGGGAAAGTCGCACGGTTAACAAGGTTTGAAACACACTCACGAGCGTAAGGGAACAAAATGTTCGGGCAGAAAGAACCCAGCATGTGTGCCAACTGACCTTCCTGGATTTCATCACCGATAGTGAAAATACCTGCCTGATGTACTTCACACAGGAATGCTACATCGTCTTCAACCTTGTTGGTTGCAGTCAGAGTGAGCACCACTTCGTAAACACCGTCTTCAATTTTTTCGTGTTTTACATTTAAGTCCAGCTTCAGTTCTGGCTTCCACTCTTTGCGGAAAATAGCCGGTGAGCTTGGAGTTTCAAAAGAAATGTCTTTCGCGTAAATGCGCTGAATTGCGAATTGTGGTTGCTGTTGTTGGTTTTCAGCGGCCGCGCCGTTTGCTTGCTGTTCTTCAGCCATGATTTTACTTCCTATTCATTTTAAGTTTTAGACGAATTTTATTATTTTTTCTGCGAAACCGGCAATTTAGCACTGCGCCATGTGTTAATACCACCTTGCAGCACAGCCACCTGACTAAAGCCTTCAGCGATTAATTGGCTGGCAGCCGATTTTGCCGTCATTCCTGTTGCACAGACTATCACAATGGGGGCTTCTTTGAACTTTTCAATAGTTGAAAGTTCTTTTTGTTTGATTTTTTCAGCCGGTAATGACACCGAACCGTGAATGTGGCCTTTCTTAAATTCGTCTTTATTACGGATATCGACGAATACGCCATCACCCCGGTTGACCCAAACCGTTGCTTCTTGCGGCTGCAGGCTTTTCACAGGAGACATAGCAGAGCGAATCGTCGTCACTATTAGTGCGATTAACAGAACAACCCACACGCCACTCATCATTGGGTTGCGGCTGACAAATTCAAAAAGTTCTTGCATAAGACCTACCAGTAATCGTGGGTAACAGAAAAAAATAGCGGTCAAAGAGTATACCTGTACAAATCTCAGTTGCCAGAAAAATCTTGGGTGGATGCGTAAGCTCCGGAAATCGAGTAGAATGTTGACTAATTTCATCATCGAAAACACCGAGCAATGAGGCCCATTATGACTCCTACGATAAAACCTTTGGTATTGTTGATTCTTGACGGCTGGGGTTACCGTGAAGATGCACCGGATAACGCCATTGCAAAAGCCAATACACCGGTTATGGATCGTTTATGGAAGCAATACCCTCATTGTTTAGTCGATGGTTCAGGTGGCGCAGTTGGTTTGCCGGACGGCCAAATGGGCAACTCGGAGGTTGGTCATGTTAATTTGGGCGCTGGTCGCATCGTTTACCAGGATTTTACCCGCATCAGTAAAGCTATTTCTGACCGCAGCTTTTTCAGCAACACTGTACTGTGTGAAGCATTAAATAAGACCGGAACAGCTAATGGTGCCGTTCATATTATGGGTCTGTTGTCTCCGGGCGGCGTACACAGCCACGAAGACCACCTGGTCGCTATGGTAGAAATGGCTGTCGAACAAGGTGCAGAGGATGTCTACTTGCACGCGTTTTTAGATGGCCGGGACACGCCGCCAAAGTCCGCCCTGGCTTCTATTGAGCGCTTTGAAGGTTTATTTGCCCGTTTGGGTAAAGGACGTTTAGCCACCTTAAACGGTCGTTTCTTTGCCATGGACAGAGATAAACGCTGGGAACGCATTGAACAGTCTTACAAAGCAATTTATCACGGTCTCTCCGGGGTTACTTCACCGAATGCCACAGACGCATTAGAAGACGCATACGAGCACGGAGAAACCGATGAATTCGTTACTCCAGTCGTCATTGGCCAACCTGCACCATTGAAAAACGGTGACTCGGTGTTCTTTATGAACTTCCGTGCCGACCGCGCCCGCGAAATGACTCAGGCTTTTATTGATGATGATTTTGACGGTTTTGACCGCGGACCACGGATCGAGCTCAGCGACTTTGTCATGCTGACTCAGTACGCCGACACATTAAAAACACCTTGTGCCTTCCCGCCGGAACCATTGAATAACGTGCTGGGTGAGTGGTTATCTAAACATGACAAAACGCAATTACGCATCTCAGAAACGGAAAAGTACGCACACGTCACCTTCTTTTTCAGCGGCGGCCGCGAACAGGAGTTTGAAGGAGAAAAACGCGTTCTAATCCCATCTCCTAAGGTGAAAACTTACGACTTACAGCCAGAAATGAGCTCGGAACAGCTCACTGATGAGCTGGTTGAAGCCATTGAATCTCAAGCCTTTGATGTGGTTATTTGCAACTACCCTAACGGTGACATGGTTGGCCATACGGGCAATTTTGATGCTGCCGTTAAAGCTTGTGAAGCCGTAGACCACAGCGTTGGCCGTGTGGTATCGGCATTAGAAGCCGTTGGAGGTGAATGCCTGATAACCGCGGACCATGGCAACGCTGAGCAAATGAGTGATGCAACAACCGGTCAGGCGCACACAGCTCACACTAACGAGCTGGTTCCTTTCATCTATGTTGGTCGTCCCGCTAAGGCAAAAAATGGGCGTTTATCCGATGTCGCACCCACAATTTTGCATTTAATGGGCATGGAGCAGCCTGACGAAATGACCGGCACCCCGCTCATGTTGTTAGAGCAGGAATAGGACAAACTCATGCCGCTACCGGTGTTCTTGCTGATTGTTCTGGGGTTGTTGGCCAACCCGGCAGTAGCTCAGGACTACAGTGAAGACGACAAAGCCTCTACGGAGGCCGAAATAGCTGCTGTCAAAGAAGAACTGGCAGAACGCCTGCAGGCCATAGAAGAGCGTAACGCGGAACTAAGCTCAACCGAGCAACAGCTCCGCGACCTGGAAATAAGAACAGCAGAAGTCGCCGGCTCACTGCGTAAAACCCAAAACAAGCTCGATAGCGTCAATGCTGAAATTGCTGAGTCAGAGCGTAAGCGCAAAGAACTTCAGCAAAAGCAGAAGCAACAAATGGCGTTATTAGAAGATCAGCTCGTTTCCGCCTATATGAACGGCGACCATGACTTCCTAAAAATGCTGTTAAACCAGCAGGATCCCGGTCAATTCGAAAGAATGCTGAGTTATTACCAGTACTTCAACACCGCAAGAGTTGAAGAAATTAAGATAATTAAGAGTACCCAGCAGGAAATTGTCGCACTTACCGAAGAGTTAAAACAGCAGCAAAACCAATTGGCCGCTTTACGGCAGCAACAGGAAGAACAGCGTTCTCAGCTTGAGCAACAACAACATCGTCAGGAAGAAAAGTTAGCGGAGCTGCAACAGCAACAACGTAAAGATCGCTCACGTGTAGGACAGCTGGAACAAAGCCGGGATCAGTTAGAGCAGGTATTGAGCGCCATAGAAAGCGCTCTGGCTCAACAAAAAGACGTGCAACTGGTTGGCTTAAAGTCAGTCAAAAACCAATTACGCTGGCCAAGTGACGGCGATGTAAAGCGGGTGTTCGGTCAACGCCGAGAAGGACCGGTTGACTGGAAAGGCGTGTTAATAGAGGGCAGTAACGGACAACCCGTTCGCTCAATTGCTAATGGTCGGGTCGTATACGCAGACTGGCTACGCGGATTTGGTTTAGTCATTGTGATTGATCATGGGCAAAGTTACATGAGCCTTTATGGTCACAACCAGACATTAACGAAAGCCGTTGGTGACAAAGTTCGCAAAGACGAGGAAATTGCACTTATGGGGCAGTCCGGCTCGCGTAACAGCCCTACGTTATACTTCGAAATACGCCACCAGGGGCGTCCGCAAAACCCAAGTAACTGGATACGCTGATGCTACGCCTTATTGCGACTCTGGCTTTACTTACTTGCCTGGCAGCTCCGGTTTCTGCCGGCAAGGTAGCTATTGTTATTGACGACATAGGTAATCACAAGAATGACTTAAAGGCGGCGCTTTTACCGGGCAATGTCAGTTTCGCCGTGCTGCCATACACCCCCTACGCCCGGGCTTTTGCCTTACGTGCACACCACCAGCAAAAGCAAGTGCTTTTACACATGCCAATGGAAGCAATAGAGAACGACCGACCCGGTCCGGGTGTGGTCACCGCCGACATGAGCAACGCGCAAATAAAGCTGCAGCTGGTTAACGCTCTCGACTCGATTCCTTACGTGACCGGAGTGAATAACCATATGGGCAGTAAGCTGACTCAGCTACCCATGCCCATGCAAGCGGTTATGGAAACATTAGCAGCCCGCAAACTCTTTTTTATTGATAGTCGGACGTCGGAATTCAGTGTGGCTGAACAAATTGCCGGACAGTTTGGAGTCAGGACCTCTCGCCGCCATGTCTTTCTTGATAACGAAGTTGACCAAAATTATCTGCAACAGCAGTTTGACCAATTGCTTCGTTTAGCCAAGCGAGACGGTCAGGCCATTGGCATTGGTCACCCCTACCCCGAGACGTTGAGTTTTCTTAAGCAGCATTTACCTGAATTGCAAAAGCAGGGAATTGAGTTGGTGTTCGTTTCTGAGCTAACTCAGGCGACTAACCAGAACGGGTATCTTCTTCCAGTGACGTCAGCAAAATAATTGCCTGCTCGCGGCTTTCACCGCAAATCTCTCTATCCGCTGAAAACTCACCACACACGGCGGGACGTTCGGGCTTACCAAACAGCCGGCATAAATTATCATCGTCGAGTTGGACACAGCGCACACCCGCCGGCTTGCCATTTGGCATGCCGGGGATGGGAGAACTAATAGAAGGAGCTATGCAGCAAGCACCGCAACCAATGCGGCACTTCATTTAGCTCATTGCGAGACGAAGTTTCTTCATCGCGTTCTGTTCAAGCTGACGAACGCGTTCTGCCGATACTTCGTATTTTGCTGCTAAGTCATGCAGCGTGGTTTTATCTTCAGACAGCCAACGCGACTGAACGATATCCTGACTACGCTCATCCAGGTGATTCATAGCACCCAGTAGTTTCTGCTGTGTATGGCTTTCGTAGTCTTCGGCTTCAATTTCTGCCGCTAAATCGGAACGCTTGTCTTCCAGATACATCGCTGGAGAGTAGGCACTGCCTTCTTTCGAGTCATCGTCGTCGGAGCTTAGCTCAAAGGCCTGGTCGTGAGCACTCATGCGGGATTCCATTTCCAGCACTTCTTTCGTGCTGACACCCAGCTCATCGGCAACAGTTTCAACTTCTTTCTGGCTAAACCAACCTAAACGTTTTTTCATTTTACGCAGGTTAAAGAACAACTTACGCTGTGCTTTTGTGGTTGCCACTTTTACAACGCGCCAGTTACGCAGCACGTATTCATGAATTTCTGCTTTAATCCAGTGAACAGCAAATGACACCAAACGCACGCCCACAGATGGGTCAAAGCGTTTAACGGCTTTCATCAGGCCAATATTGCCTTCTTGAATTAAATCGGCTTGCGGCAGACCATAACCTGAATAACTACGGGCTACGTGCACCACAAAGCGGAGATGCGACATGATGAGCTCTTTCGCAGCATTGAGGTCACTGTTCTCATAAAGTCTTGTTGCCAACGCCTTTTCTTTTTCGGCGGTGAGCATAGGAATACGGTTGACTGACTGAATATACCCGTCCAGTCCTCCCCCTTGGGGAACCGATAATGCCATGGTGTTTAATTCAGTGCTCATTTAACAACCTCTACTTAAAATACCGACTTAAATTACTGCTCTTCAGTCAGCTTCTAAGACCCTTTTAGAGTCTAAAAGTTCCATTATGATCGTTGTCGATCAGGTGATTTAGTATAACTAAGCCTATGGCTTTCGCAACCCTATTTTATTCAGGCTCAATACTCTGTATATGACGTCTTACAGCCAAGTAAGAACCGGCTAAACCCAGGCCAACAGCAATCAACCATATAATCAATAATTCGCCTAACGTCAGACCGTTTAATTGAAACGGCGTTTCGTAAAGTTCGGTTAAATCTACTACGGCACTTTCAACCCACCAGATCAATAAGGCGGTTGCCAACCAGGCCACCAACCCACCGATGATTCCGTACCAAACGCCAGTGTATAAAAAAGGGCGTTGAATAAAGGCGTTAGTAGCTCCCACCAGCTTCATCACCATAATTTCGTCACGCTTAGACAAAATGTTCAGTCGAATGGTGTTACCAACAATAAGAACAACCGACAGACAAAGCACCACTGCCAGGGCTCCGAGAATATCTTCAATTAAATTGAGAATACCCTCCAGCCTGTTAAGCCACTCCAGATCCATTTTAGCGTAAGCCACTTCTCGCTGTTTCTCCAGCCGGTTCAGCAGCTCCTTTGCCCGCTGCGGCGAGCGATGTGACTCAGCCGGAATAACCACCAGCACATCCGGCAGCGGATTCGACGAAAGGTAGTCCAGGGTTTCACCAAAGCCTGATTGCTCTTTAAAGTCTTGCAAGCCCTGTTCTTTAGGAATTAAGCGAACCGATTCAACGCCTTCTGAGAGTTCGGTTTGCGTTTTTAATGTGTCGACCTCAGATTGCTGCAGATCCTTTTTTAAAAACAGGGTGACTTCCGAGGCTTCCTGCCAGTTGTCAGCAATACTGGTGGTGTTTTTCACTAAAACATACAGTGATGACGGCAAAGTCAGGCTCAGCCCCAACACCGCCATGGTCATAAACGAAGCAAACGGATTGCGCCACAACTCGCCTAAACTGGCTATGGCTTGCTGAGCATGATGTACCGGCACCATGATTAAACGTCGCCACCAGGGCAAACGTCCGCGGCTACTTGCGCCCTTTTCTATACTGCGGTTACGGAACAATAAACTCATAGTTCACTGTCCTCCAGGCCATCATTAATCATACGCCCGTCTTTTAGGGTTAAAGTACGGTAGCGTAAACGTGCGATGAGGCCCAGGTCGTGGGTCGCTATGAGCACAGCAACACCCACTTTATTGAACTCTTCAAACAGCCGGATAATCTCCATCGACAGCTTAGGATCAAGGTTACCGGTGGGCTCATCAGCCAATAGCAAGGGTGGCTTGGTGACAATAGCGCGGGCAATACCTACTCGTTGCTGCTCACCGCCGGACAACATCTGTGGATAATGCTTCACCTTGTCGGCTATACCGACTTTTTCCAGCGCGGCAACAACACGTTTGCGCGCTTCCTGAACACTGTAGCCTTCGATAATAAGTGGCAGCGCAACGTTATCGAACACCGTTTTATCCATTAACAAACGGTGATCCTGGAAAATCATACCAATGTCACGGCGCACAAAAGGCACTTGCGAAGGCTTAATTTTCCGCAAATCGTGCCCGTTAATCAGTACCCGGCCTGCGGTTGGCCTTTCCATTAAACTGATCAGTTTGAGCAGCGTACTTTTACCCGCTCCGGAATGACCGGTTAAAAAGGCCATCTCACCCGGCTCTACGTGAAAGTCGACATGGCTCAGTGCCTGATGGCCTCCACGGTAGGTTTTACTGACTTGCTCAAAGCGGATCATCTTTAACTCGCTGTTGTTTCTTCTGATTCGTCTACGTTACGGTCAAATAGCGCCGCGATAAAGTCTTTTGCCACAAAAGGCCGTAAATCTTCTAAACTTTCACCCACACCAATATAGCGAATAGGAATAGCGAATTGGTCTGCGACCGCAAAAATAACGCCGCCTTTTGCGGTACCGTCGAGCTTGGTCATCACAATACCCGAAACACCTACGGCCTCGGTAAAAAGCTTCGCCTGACTAATAGCATTCTGACCGGTACCGGCATCTAGCGTCAGCATCACTTCGTGAGGCGCTTGCGGGTCAAGTTTTTTCATGACCCGAACCAGCTTTTTCAGCTCTTCCATTAAGTTGGCTTTATTCTGCAGGCGCCCGGCTGTATCCGCAATAAGCACATCAACATCGCGTGCCTTGGCGGCCTGCAGCGCATCATAAAGAACCGATGCACTATCAGCACCGGTATGCTGAGCAATAACCGGAATGTCGTTACGCTCGCCCCACACCTGCAGCTGTTCTACCGCCGCCGCACGGAAGGTATCACCGGCGGCCAGCATTACCGACTTACCTTCAGCTTTAAATTGCTTAGCCAGCTTGCCAATAGTGGTAGTTTTGCCCACACCGTTTACGCCGGTCATTAAAATAACAAAAGGTGAGTCGGACTCAGGTATTTCCAGACGTTTATCGACGGGCTTTAAAATTTCAGCTAATTGCTCTTGTAATAACTCGTACAAAGCTTCCGCATCTTTTAGTTGTTTGCGGTCGGCCTGTTTAGTCAGGTTATCGATAATTTTGGTGGTGGTCGCGACGCCGAGGTCTGCCATGAGTAACTGAGTTTCGAGTTCTTCAAACAGGTCATCGTCAATTTTCTTACCGCGGAATACGCCAATAAGACCTGAACCGATAGACCCGGAAGTTCTGCGTAAACCTTGGGTCAGGCGTGCCCAGAAACCTTTCTTCTCACCCTTCTCTTTCGGTGCGGCTTCGGTTGGTTCTGGTTTATGTTCTGGTTCAACTGCGGGCTCAGGTTCGGTAACCGACTCAGGCTGAGCGGCTTCCTTTGCTTCTGGTGCGTATTTTGACGCATGCGACTCAGCGGTAACTTGCGCGCAGTCTTCCGCCGCGCTGGGCAACTCTTCGCGTGTCTCGGTTCTTTCTGGTTCCGGCTCGTTCTGAGATTTATATTCAGATTTAGGTTCAGGCTCAGCTTCTGATTCAGGCTCTGGCTGCTCCTGCTCTTCTACTACCGCATCTTCTTTTTTCTCTTCGGCCTCAGGTGCCTTTTCATTACGCTTTTTCTTAAACAGCGAAAACATCGACATATTGGTTTCCTTGGAACTGACACGCAGGAATCGTTAAACTATAGGCTTTAGTTTACCATGCTGTTAACAAACTGACGACGGTCTGAATGAAGGAAGCCACAG
This sequence comes from Idiomarina sp. ST10R2A5, assembly GCF_051842325.1. Lineage (NCBI taxonomy): Bacteria > Pseudomonadati > Pseudomonadota > Gammaproteobacteria > Alteromonadales > Idiomarinaceae > Idiomarina > Idiomarina sp. ST10R2A5. Next base: position 93,750 of record NZ_JBNIEX010000003.1, read on the forward strand.
AGTGAGACAAAAACGCCAGACAAGCGCCAGCGGCGACTATCGGATTATTGGCGGACAATGGCGCGGCAGGCGTTTACCTGTTGCCGACAGCCCGGGCTTACGACCTACCACGGACCGAGTGCGCGAAACTCTGTTTAACTGGCTACAGTGGGACATTACCGACGCCCGGGTGCTGGACTTATTTGCCGGCAGTGGCAGCTTAGGCTTTGAAGCCGCATCGCGTGGAGCGGCTCAGGTTACTCTGATAGAAGCGGTAAAGTCCGTCAGCCAGCAGTTACAGAAAAACATTGGCCTGTTAAAAAGCCAGAACATTGATGTTATTACTCATAACGCGCTCGACTGGCTGCAAACTCAATCCGCTGAAGCATACGACATTGTTTTTATCGATCCGCCGTTTCGTGAAGGACTGGCCGATAAAGCGCTGAAACTGCTGGATGAAGGTAAATGGCTGGCCGCCGACAATCAGGTGTATCTGGAAACAGAAAAAGAATGGCCATTGAAATTACCGGCAAACTGGCGTGTGACCAAAGAGAAAACTCACGGGCAGGTTTGCTTTCGCTTACTGACTAAGGACATAACATGAAAGTTATTATTGTTGCCGGCAAAGTTGTTTTTGCCGTTATTTGGTTGGGTCTTTTCGCTCTGCTTGCAGGGGCAAACGGCGAGCTCAGCACCCAATCCATTGGTTTGCTGAGCTTGTTATTAGCCGTTATGGTTATTACTCACCTGCTGCTGCTTGGTATTTTTGTTGCCACCATGAAAGAGGTCTTTCCCTGGCGCAAAGGCGACAGCTGGCAAATTCTGGCATTTGGCATTTTCGCCTGGCTGTCTATTCTTCAGCGTCCAAAGCCAGACCAAGATTCGACACCCCCTCGTCCTTGAGCATCATTTTTAGCTGGCTTACCAAAGCCTTGTTTACCGCAGGCTGTTGTTCAAGAAAGTTGATCATGGCCTGCTGAATAGCAACTTCGTATTCCATCAATTCATGATTATGAACATGCTCTTTTAGCTGGTCAGTGCCCACTTCTTCGGCGTCATTGAGTTCAATAAACTTCGCCACACTGGCTTGCGATATTTTTGCCACATCCAGAAAATTAGATGCGTTATCGTCCAGCAGTCCCTGCAGCAAAGTACTCAACGCTGTGCAGGCATCCATTGCCGGATAGACACCCAACATATCGTGTCCATATTCACTGGGGGTTTGCTCGTCGACTTTTTCCTGCCAGCGTGCAAAATTCACTTTGGTTTTCTTCGGGTTGGCCACCCAATCCCAGCAGGCATTTAAGGTGCCATGCAAGGGTTTGCTGTCACCAAAGCCGGTTAACTGATGAAAGAAGTCGTAATTAGGAACCATGCGTTCGCACAAATATAACGCCATAACAATTTGCTGTTCACGCGGCAGTTCGCGTACGCGCTGAAAGGTATCGAGTTGACTCACGTTCCGGCTCCAGACAGTGTATGCTTATCACTGTGTCGTTTTATTCGTTAAGGGTCCGTATTATGCCGAAGTTATCGCTCCCCTGCCATGCCGATGTTGTGCAAGCCCGGCAGAGAATCAATAGCTACACCGTCAAGACGCCTGTGCTGACTAACCCTGCTTTAAATCAGCAATTAGGCTGCGAATTATTTTTCAAATGTGAAAATTTGCAACGTACCGGGGCTTTTAAGTTCCGTGGTGCCACTAACGCGCTACTTCAACTTAGTCCGGAGCAGCGCCAGCAAGGGGTTATTACTGTGTCTTCGGGCAATCATGGTGCGGCATTAGCTCATGCAGGTAAAGCTTTGGGTGTAAAAGTAAAAGTCGGCGTACCCACTAATGCTCCCGCAATAAAACGACAAAATATTGAAGCCGGAGGTGCTGAAATTACTGATATTGAACCGGGTATGGAGGCTCGCGAAGCCATTGTTGCCAAGTGGCAAAAAGAAGGCGAAAGTCACTTTATACCACCTTATGATCATGCCGACATTATTGCCGGTCAGGGCACAGCAACACTTGAGTTACTGGAGCAAACGGACGCACTGGATGCGGTAATAACGCCACTGGGCGGCGGAGGTCTGCTTTCAGGCGCCTGTCTTGCCTGTGACGGTACCGAAATACAAGTGTTCGGAGCGGAGCCGGAATTAGCAAATGACGCTTTCTTGTCATTGAAAGCCGGAGAGCGGCAGTCAGCATTACCTGCAAAAAGCCTGTGCGATGGCCTACTGACTCAAGTTGGCGAATTGCCTTTTGCCATTATTCAGCAACGTATCAGCGATATATTAATCTTGAAGGATGAAGACACTCTAAGCGCCATGCAGCTGATTTGGCATCATCTGAAAATTATTGTGGAACCGTCGTCGGCTATTGCTTTAGCTGCGGTTATACAAAATAAAACGCTGTTTGAAGGCAAACGAGTTGGCTTGGTGCTGAGTGGCGGTAACGTTGCGGCACAGCCGGAAGATACAAAGCTGCGCCAATAGTCGAGGCTATTTCACAACTTAGGTTGCGAAAATTTGACTGTCGTCGTTGAAGGTTTTGAATTCCAGCGCGTTACCGCAATAATCGTAGAAGAACATGGTGCCCTGCTCACCCGGTTTGCCTTTAAACCGAATATAGGGCTCTATAACAAACTCAATATTCGCGGCTTTCACGCGTTCAGCCAGTGCTTCCCAGTCATCACGCAATAAAACGACGCCAAAGTGCGGAACGGGAACTGAGTGTCCATCAACGCCACTGTGATTCTTTACACCAGCAACATCGGGCGCTACATGAGTCACAAACTGGTGACCAAAGAAGTTCCAGTCTATCCATTCGTCACTGCTGCGTCCCTGTGACAGCCCTAGCACATCACCGTAAAACGACCGTGCATTATCGAGAGAGCTGACAGGAATGGCTAAATGAAAGGGCCGTACATTGGTTGTATCTGACATACTGCTAATTTGCCTTCACTCTTAATAACTAAATTAATGACTGAGTTTTGCCGCAATGTTTTGTGGTGAGCTGGTTTGCGGCGAACGGCGCCACATTCTGACACCAATAGCGAACACTAAAAGTGCCCAGTTTACCGGAGGAATGAAACCCGCGGTTAAAACCGCCAACAAATTCCACAGTGGCTTTTTCTGATACTGGCCCACTAAAGTGTAAAACAATAGAGCGGCTACGAGTCCTTGGAGTACCATGAGGCTCAATAGCATAAGTCTTTCCTTCTCGTTATTTATGCAACGCTTTTGCGTTTTTATTTTTGTTTTCGATCAGTTTTTACTGATAGGTAAAGACTACTGAATTATGACGAAAGTGTAAAACTTTGTATAAATCTTTGAATTTAAAAACAAAAAACCGACCAAAAGGCCGGTTTTTTATATTAAGCGTTATACTTTTAATCGTTGGTGGCGATTAAAATGCGTTTAGCGCCTTGTCTAAATCGGCTTTCAGATCATCAAGATCTTCAATACCAACCGATACGCGAACAAAGTTATCCAGAATGCCTAACTTCTCGCGGTTTTCTTTCGGTACCGAAGCGTGCGTCATAATAGCCGGGTGCTCAATGAGAGACTCAACGCCACCTAAGCTTTCCGCCAAAGCGAACACTTCTACCGACTCCAGGAATTTACGCGCCGCTTCTAAATCGCCTTTCAGCAAAATAGAAATCATGCCGCCAAAGCCCTGCATCTGCTTTTTAGCCAACTCGTGCTGCGGGTGGCTTTCAAGCCCCGGATAAATCACTTTTTCCACTTTCGGATGTTGTTCAAGCCACTTGGCCAGTTCCATTGCCGCTTCGTTGTGGTGACGCATACGCAATGCCAGCGTTTTCACGCCGCGCAGCGCCAGGTATGAGTCAAACGGACCGGCAATAGCACCTGCAGAGTTCTGTAAGAACAGCATGCGCTCAACCAGGTCGTCATTGTCGCCAACAACTGCGATACCGCCAACCATGTCTGAATGACCGTTTAAGTATTTGGTGGCCGAGTGCATCACCATATCTGCGCCCATTTCCAGCGGACGCTGGTTAAATGGCGTAGCGAAGGTGTTGTCCACCACCACAATAATGTCCGGGTTCTTTTTCTTAGCCAGTTTAACGATGGCTTCAATATCAACCAACTTCAGCATGGGGTTGCTTGGCGTTTCCACCCAAATCATGCGGGTGTTGTCCTGAATGCTTGCTTCCACGGCGCTTAAGTCTGCTAAGTCGACATAAGAGAACTTCAGGCCAGCAGAGCGTCCGCGTACCTTATCGAATAAGCGGAAGCTGCCGCCGTACAAGTCGTCCATTGCAACCACGTGGTCGCCACTGTCCAGCAGCTCAAGAATAGTCGAGGTTGCTGCCATACCTGAGGCAAAAGCCAAACCTTGCTTGCCGCCCTCTAAAGAAGCAACAGAACGCTCCCAGGCAAAACGCGTTGGGTTATGTGAACGCGAATATTCAAAACCTTTGTGCTGACCCGGGCTTTCCTGTGCGTAGGTTGAGCTGGTGAAAATTGGCGGCATAACCGCGCCTGTTACCGGCTCAGGAGACTGCCCGCCATGAATGGCGCGCGTCGCGAATTTCATTGTTTTTTCATTTGCCATGATTCAGGTTCCTTAATTTACAACAAGGGTTACAGCAAGTTTTGAGAACGCATCCAGTCGTCGTTGAACAGCTTGGACAGATAACGATTACCTGTATCACAAGCTAAAGTCACAACGCGCTTTGGTTCGGTTTGTTGTTGGCAATAGCGCAGCGCCGCGGCAATTAAATAGCCACTGGATGAACCGACCATCACACCTTCTTTTTCCAGTACCTTACGCGCAGTTTGCATACCTTCTTTATCAGAGATAGCAAACGCCGTATTAGCCAATTTCAGATCACAAATAGTTGGGATAAAGTCTTCCCCAATACCTTCGGCAAGCCAGCTACCCGCTTCCACTTCTTCGTTACGATTAACCAAAGGCTCTAAAATAGAGCCTGCCGGGTCTGCAAGCACCAGGTCCACTCCGCTGTTTTGCTCGCGTAAATAACGCCCAACACCGGTCAAGGTACCACCTGAACCAACACCACAGACAAACGCATCCAGTTTACCGTCCATTTGTTTCCAGATTTCCGGACCGGTCGTTTTGTAATGTGCATCGACATTTGCCGGATTTTCAAATTGGTTTACATAGTAGTAACCGTTTTCTTCAGCCATACGTGCTGCCATGTCCTGATAATACTCAGGGTGGCCTTTTTGCACGTCGGAACGTGTTTGCACCACTTCAGCACCCATAGCGCGCAGGTTGTTCACTTTTTCCTGGCTCATTTTGTCCGGCATAACAATTTTCAACGGATAGCCTTTGCCAGCCGCCACTAACGCCAGACCCAACCCCGTATTACCAGCCGTTGCTTCAATAATGGTGTCGCCCGGTTTCAGCTTGCCTTGCTTTTCTGCTTGCTCAACCATCTCTACCGCAATACGGTCTTTAATGGAGCCGCCAGGATTCTGCAGCTCGAGTTTCAAATACAGCTCACACGGGCCGGTATCCATATCGGTGACTTTCACCATTGGCGTGTTACCGACCATTTCTATTACATTATTAAAAACTTTCATATGGGCTCGCTTTGTTGTCGAGTGTCTGGTTCAATATCGGGTCATTATCCCTTGACTGAGCTCGCTAAACAACCTTGCGCTTAGAACCGGATGATAGTTGTTATAACTAACCCCAAAATGAGGCTGTTATGCTGGATTTACGCAGTGATACCGTAACCCTTCCAAGCACCGCAATGCGCGCCGCAATTGCCGATGCCAAGGTCGGTGATGATGTTTATGGTGAAGACCCGTCAATTAACGCACTGGAAAAACGAGTAGCAGAGTTGCTGGGTAAAGAAGACGCTTTGCTGTGCAGCTCGGGTACCCAAAGTAACCTACTCGGGTTAATGAGCCACTGCCGTAATGGCGAAGAATACATTGTGGGGCAGGAGTATCACACTTACCGGTACGAAGCCGGTGGCGCCGCAGTTTTAGGCAGCATAGTGCCACAAACCATTGAGGTAGAAGCCGACGGAACCTTGTCGCTCGACACCATTAAACAACGGATAAAACCTAACGATCCGCACTTTCCTATTACCCGGTTGCTGGCTTTTGAAAATACTCACGGCGGGCAACTGATTGATCAGGCTTATTTTGATAAAGCCCGAATTCTGGCGGACCAGAATGGTTTGTCGATGCATTTAGACGGCGCACGTTTACCTAATGCCGCCATTGCCAACGGACGCAGTATGGCGGAACTGGCTGCGCCTTTTGACAGTGTGTCTTTGTGCTGTTCAAAAGGGTTAGGCGCACCTATCGGTTCGTTGCTGGCCGGTTCAAAAGAGCTGATTGCCCGCGCCCGCCGTTGGCGCAAAATGGTCGGTGGTGGAATGCGTCAGGCAGGGTTTGTTGCTGTAGCTATTGATTACGCATTAACGCATCAGTTTGAGCGTATTCAGGACGACCATGACAATGCAGAGTGGCTTTTCGAGCAGCTTTCTGAGTTGCTGGCAGGCTCCGAGGCTAAAGTTCGCTATTCCGGCACCAATATGACCTTTATTGAGCTACCCGACAGTTTACCGGCAGACAGCTTACGGGAGCTTATGGCAGAGCATGATATTAAATTACCCGGCGGCCAGAAACTGAGGCTGGTGTGCCACCTGAATGTCAGCCGCGAACAGCTGGGGCGTTTTGTTGAATTGTTCAAAAAATGGCTCCCGTAGCCTGACGCAATAGCATCAGGCTATAACATTCGCATCACAAGCTCTGCACCTGATCAATGAGCCGGTCGAGCGCTCGGTAATTAAGTGCTTCGGCCAAGTGCTGCTGTTCTATCGTGTTGCTGTTCGCTAAGTCGGCGATGGTTCGGGCTAAACGTAACGTACGGTGATACGCACGATGCGAAAGCTTCATTTTCTCTGAGGCTTTTGCTAAAAACGCTTCCGTTTTATCTGACAGCTCGCATATTTGCTTTAGCGCTTTGGGTTTTATTTCACTGTTCAGGCAGCCCTGCCGCTCAATTTGCCGATGCCGGGCTTTTGCAACTAAGCTTTTTGCTTGTTCTGAAGTCATTTGGTTACCATGCTTAGTTCCGCCGCTTAAACTCATTGATTCTGTTTCTCGCGGTACCATGACCTGGATGTCAATACGGTCTAACAAGGGGCCCGACAGCTTGCTTAAATATTTTAGAATTTGGTCCGGGGTGGAACGACAGTTCGCCAGTGAGCCATCAAACTGACCACAGGGTGATGGATTCAGCGCACAAACCAGCTGGAAGTTGGCCGGAAATTTCACTTGGTAAGCAGCCCGGCTGATGGTTATTTCACCGCTCTCCAACGGCTCTCTTAAACAATCTAAGGTATGGCGGGAGAACTCACTAACCTCGTCAAGAAATAAAAGGCTTCGGGTTGCTAAACTAACCTCACCGGGTTTAGGTGGAGAGCCCCCTCCAACCAAAGCAGCAGACGAGCAGGTATGGTGCGGCGAACGTAATTCTCTGCGTGTTAAAACGTCAGAGTGATGGTAATCAAAAGACACCGACTTAACTGCCGCAATTTCCATGGCTTCCTGCTCGGTTAATGCTGGCAATATGCCATTTAGCCGTTGCGCCAGCATCGTTTTGCCCGTGCCCGGTGGCCCGACAAATAACAAATGATGTTTACCGGCCGCGGACAACAACAAAGCACGCTTTGCTTGTTCTTGCCCCACTACGTCGGCTAAGTCGCCATCGTCACTAGATTCCTGCCGCGCCCAGTTAATGGGCTTTGACCGGCGCAATGGCTGGTGGTCGTGCAAATGCTCGTAAACACTGACTAAGTCAGCGGCTAGCCAGCTTTTTTGTTCCCGTACTAACCCGGCTTCCTGCTGGTTAGCAATCGGTACAAACGCCTGACGCTTTTTACTACGGCACGCCAGCAACGCCGGAATCAAGCCATTCACAGCACGTAACTCGCCGGTTAACGCCAGCTCACCATAAAACTCGGCCTGCTCAAGAATAGCATCCGGTATTTGCCCGGAAGCCGCCAAAATACCAACCGCTATAGCTAAATCATAACGTGCACCGGTTTTAGGAATGTCCGCCGGTGCTAAGTTAACGGTAATACGCGTCGCCGGCGGATATTCAAACCCGGCATTCATTAAGGCAGTTTTAACCCGATCGCGCGCTTCTTTTACCGTGGTTGCAGGCATGCCGACCATAGTGAATCCTGGCATTCCCCTTGCCAGATCCACTTCAACCCGAATTTCCGGCGCATGAATACCTATCAATGCCCGGGTATAGACTCGCGCTAACGCCATCTGTCTCTCCGTGACTAAACAACGGCGTAACTATAAGCCGAGCACAACCCCCTGTCTGTAAGCTAAGCACCTCAAGCAATGACAGATATCATTCTTTCAATCGCTAAAATTTGATAACGGCCTCAATTCGTACTAACATTTGTGAGCACACCATAATTGGGAGTTCTTATGGAAACAAGAATTCAATTTCGTATCGATGAACAAACAAAACACTTGGCGCAACAGCAGGCAGAAAGCGAAGGACGCACATTGAGCGATGCTTGTAGAGAGCTCACTGAGCAACTCGCGGCAGAACAACGGAAAAAGTTATCTCAGGACAATTGGCTAACAGAACAAGTGAATCAAGCGTTCCGGAAGTTAGAGTCTGGCCAGTCTGAGTTCATGGATAACGAACAGGCAAAAAGCCGCATGGAAAAATTTAAGGCTCAAATTCGTAAATAAGGCGCGCAAATGATTTATTGGGAAGAGGATGCCCTGAAAGACAGAGAAAGGATTTTCGAGTTTCTTTACAATTTTAACCCCATAGTGGCCGAGCAAACTGATTCACTGATACAAAGCAAAGTCGAAACATTGCTTGAGCAGCCCTATATTGGCGTTAAACGCGAGAATATAAAGGGAAGACTTTTAATCCTCCCCGATATTTCAATGCTTGTCCCTTACTATATCGACGGGACCAAGATACAAGTTTTGCGCGTGCTGCATGAGAAGCAGCAATTTCCATTTACCTAGGCGTCTTACCAATAATTTTCCGAAGTCACATTACCGGGCTTACGGCGGGTGTTTTTAGCAAGCCCTAACTCAGCCAATGCGGCGCGTGACTCTTTTATCATGTCGGGGTTACCACAAAGCATGACTTGAGCGCTGCTATCTAACGGCGTGCCGAGCGCGTCACTTAACTGCCCGGAGCTGATCAGTTCAGGAATGCGCGCAGAGAAGGCACCCGGAATGTTTTCACGGGTAATCACCGGCTGATAACCCAGTTGCCCGGGATATTCTTGTTGCCACTGCTCTATTTGGCTCTGATAGACCAGCTCTTCCGCCACACGAACACCGTGTACCAGGTTAATGCGCTTGAATCGTTCCCACAGCTTTTCGGTTCTCAGCATAGAAATAAACGGACCAATACCGGTACCGGTTGAGAGCATCCACAAGCTGTCGCCGTCCGGTACTTCGTCCAGTGTGAAAAAGCCGCCGGCGGGCTGGGTAATGTCCACGCTGTCACCCGGCTGCAACTGAGCTAACTTGGTGCTGACCTCGCCGTCTTCCACTTCGGCAATCACAAAGTCCAGTATGGCTTCACCCGGCGCACTGGCCAGCGAGTAGGCGCGCAATAGCTGCTCGCCACCCACGTTCAGGCCTAAACGGACAAACTGCCCGGCCTTAAAGTCAAAAGGCTCAGCCACAACTCTTAAACTGAAAACGCCAGAACTCCAACGGTAATTCTCGACAACTTTCCCACTAATCCATTGGATCATACGTCTGACTTAGTCCTTATTTTGATTTTTAGTCGCTTCCAGTTCTTTTTCTAATAGCTCAACGCGCTCGCGCAGTCGCAGCAACATTTGCTGCTGTACGTCCAGCTCTTCTCGGGTGACTAAATCCAGCTTTGACAGCTGTGACTGCAGGGTTTGTTTGACCCGCTGTTCCATATTTCCTGCCAGTTCTTTAACGCCGGCTGGCATGCTGTCGTTAATTTGGCGAGCAATATTCTCTATTGTTTTGTTGTCCATAAGTCTCTCTTTGTGTAAATCGTTGCTTATTCATTTAGCTTAGCAGGAGATTCAGGTAAAATCCGAGCTTCTTATCGGCTTTTTCACGAATCAGGAACTCCGCGGCGCCCATGCTGAACGATCGCCAGAACCAGGCTGTACATTATATTCAGGGTCCTTTATTGGTGCTGGCCGGTGCCGGTAGCGGTAAAACGCGGGTTATTACCGAGAAAATTGCCTACCTTATTCGTCAGCAAATTTACACGGCACGCCAAATTGGCGCGGTGACTTTCACCAACAAAGCCGCCAAAGAGATGAAAGAGCGTATTGCGCAAACCTTACCGAAAGCGCAGCTGCGCGGTTTAACCGTGTGTACCTTTCATACTCTGGGGCTGAATATTATCCGGCGCGAACTCAGCACTCTGGGGTTTAAGCCCGGTTTTTCATTGTTTGACGACCAGGACACCTATGCCCTGCTTAACGCCCTTACTGAGGACGTATTTGAGGGCGACAAAGCGCTGATTCAAGCCTGCCAGCACCAGATAGGTCATTGGAAGAACGCCATGCTCTCGCCCGAGCAGACCTTAGAAAAAGCCGGAAACGATCAGGAAAATGCCTTCGCGCAGGTTTATCAGCAATACCAGAATAACCTAAGCGCCTGTAATGCAGTCGACTTTGATGACCTGATCCGTCTGCCAACCTTATTGCTGGCGACCAACGAAAACGCCCGCGCGCGCTGGCAAAAGAAGTTTCAATACCTATTGGTGGACGAGTATCAGGACACCAACACCAGTCAGTACCAGTTGGTTAAATTACTGGTGGGCGAGCGTGCCCGTTTTACCGTGGTGGGCGACGATGACCAGTCCATTTACTCCTGGCGCGGTGCGCAACCGAAGAACCTCGCACTGTTAAAGCAGGACTTTCCTAGTCTGGAAGTAGTAAAACTGGAGCAGAATTACCGTTCGCACGGCCGTATTCTGAAAGCGGCGAACATTCTCATTGAAAATAATCCGCACGTCTTTGAGAAAAAGTTGTTTTCTGAGATGGAATACGGTGAACCGCTGAGTGTTATCTTTGGCCGAAATGAAGAACATGAAGCCGAAAGGGTCATAGCTGAAATTGTGAAGCAGCGGTTTCTGCGTAAAACGCCGTATCACCATTTTGCCATTTTATACCGGGGTAACCATCAGTCGCGCTTGTTTGAGAAGGCGCTAATGAACAACCGTATTCCGTACAAAATTACCGGTGGTCAGTCATTCTTTGCCCGTGCGGAAGTCAAAGACATTATGGCCTACCTGCGGTTGCTGGTGAACCCAACAGACGACACCGCGTTCCTGCGTATTATTAACACGCCGCGCCGTGGCATTGGTCCGCAAACCGTGGAACGCATTGGTCGTTTGTCGCAGGAGTTAGGTTGCAGCTTATTTGAAGCCTGCCAGTCACCCCACTTAAAAACGCAGCTGAGCACGGGTGTTTTTCAGCATGTGGATGTTTTTCGGAACATGATAGACACCCTGGCCCGGCAGGCGGACCACCAAGCGGACGCCAGTGATGCGGTGCGACAGTTGCTCAGCGAAATTGGTTACGAGGACTGGTTGTTTGAGCAAAGCCCCAGTGCCAAAGCTGCCGAAATGCGTATTAAGAACGTGTATGAGCTACACCGCTGGGTATCCGATATGTTAAAAGGCGATGCCGAGCATGAGCCTATGGAACTGAATCAGGTCGTCAGCCGTTTATCTCTGCGCGATATGATGTCCCGCAACGAAGATGACGAGCAGTTTGAGCAGGTGCAGTTAATGACTCTGCATGCGTCCAAAGGTCTGGAATTTCCTTACGTATTCTTAGTGGGAATGGAAGAAGGCTTACTGCCGCACCAAAGCAGCATTGATGAAAACAATATTGAAGAAGAGCGTCGGCTGGCTTACGTGGGCATAACCCGGGCACAGCATAAGTTAGTCTTCACTATGGCGAAAGAGCGCCGCCAGTTTGGGGAAAAGCTTGAGCCGCAGCCCAGTCGTTTCCTGCTGGAATTACCGCAGGACGATTTAGAGTGGGAACACCGCAAACAGAAATCGGATGAAGAGCGGGAAGAACAAAGAAGTCAGGGCCTGGAAATGTTAAAGAATGCGCTTAAATAGCGCCAGCAGCTACGCGCACACGAAGCTGGAGTCGTCGTCTTTAACGATACGGCTTTCATAGTTTTGGTCAATAAAACTCCCCTGACCAATAGTGACGCCCTGTTTTTCAACGTCGTCCTTTTGTGTTTCAGTCTCTAAACCGTCTGCATAAACCTCAATATTCAGCTCATGGCACAGCGTAACAATGTGCTTAAGCATGGCCTGTGCACGGTTATTGCTGCTTAGCCTGGCAATATAGTGATGGTCCAGCTTTAATACCGTGAACGGGAAGTTATACAAGAACTGCAACGGTCCGGAACCACTACCAAAGTTGTCGATAACCAGCGTAAAGCCGAATTCCGACAGCCGCCTGAGACTTGCTAGCACCCGTCGGCCATCTTTAACCAGATCAGTTTCATCAAACTCTAGCGCAATATTTTCCGGCTTGGCGCCGCTGTCCATCACGATATTAACCAGCTCATTCAGGTGGCTGGTTTTTAACAGGTGCCTAACCGATAAATTAAGATGCAATGACGTTTCTCTGCTGACCTTATTTTCAACCAGCCAGCGACTGGCAGTACGTAAAACAAACCTGTCGAGCTTAACAATAAGCCCCGTCCGCTCAGCAAGAGGCAGAAGCTCCTCGCTGTCGAAACTGTAACGGGGATCATCCCACACTAACTTTGCTTCTACCGCTTTCACATCGCCTGTTTTTAGATCAACTATTGGTTGATAGTTAACAGCAAAGTCCTTGTCGACTTTCGCGTGTCTCAACGCCGTTTCTTTGCGTACACTGTCGACAAGCGTTTCATGCATACTGTCATCAAATAATACGTAACGGCCCCGCCCCATGCCTTTAGCCTGATACATAGCAGCGTCCGCGTCACGCAGGAGACGTTCAGCTGAGTCCGTCTCTTCAAGACACTCAGCAATACCAATACTGGCGCCGGAGTAATGTTCCTGCCCATTCAGCTGAAACGGCTCACTCATTTGTTGGATCATTCGCTTGGCAACGTCTTTCGCGTCATCAATGCTGGTAATGGTATCCAGTAAGATAACGAATTCATCACCGCCCAAACGCGCAACCATGTCGTTGTCACGCACACAGTCGCCAATACGCTTACTCACTTCCAGCAAAAATTCGTCACCAGCAGAGTGACCAAGGGTATCGTTAATGTTTTTAAAACGGTCAAGGTCGACAAACAATACCGCAAAATGATGTTCAGGATGGCGGCGCTTGTGCGCGACAGCCTGCTGCAGGCGCTCATTAAACAAAATCCGGTTGGGTAACCCGGTCAGGTTATCGTGATGTGCAGCGTGGAATAAGTTGGACTCTGTTTTCTTTCGACGCTCAATTTCTGACACAAGTTCTTCGGTGCGCTCTGCCACTTTCTTCTCAAGAAACTGGTTCACTCGTTGAATTTCTTCAGCGGAACGCTTTCTGTCGATAGCAACGGCAACATGCTGCGAAACAAAGTTCAGCAGCTCCAGGTCATCATTTTGATAAAGGAAGTCACCGTCATAAGTCTGCACCGCAATAACACCAAACACCTGACCATTCATCATTAGCGGACTGCCCAGCCATTGCTTAGCCAGCTTCATGCCGCCATAACCTAATTCAATTTCATTCTTTTTCAGTAACTTCTGCCTGACAGCCGCATTCACAAAAGCCGGTTCCTGCTTTTTAATGACGTACTCAGTCAAACCCTTACCTACCCGACGGCGTTCTGCTTTTGCGCCCGTCTCGTCTACGTGATAGGGAAAATGCAGAAACTTTTTATCATCGGACAGCAACGCCACATAAAAGTTATCGGCATGAATGAGTTTGCCAATTTGCCTGTGCAATTGTCGGTAAAACGCATTCATGTCATCAGAGGTATTGGTCAACTCTGAAATTGCGAACAGCACCGAAGTCTGCTGCTCAGCCCTTTCCCGAATGGTGATTTCGCTCATCAGGCTTTCATTGGCATGGCGAAGTTCGGCAGTCTGGTGCTCTATTTCGCTTTGCATTAAATCGCGTTGTTTTAAGCGTTCAAGTGCATTCACTACGTGTTGCGAGACAAAGGTCAACAAGTCTTCGTCAGAGGTATCGTAGCGGACATCCGCACTGTAGCTCTGCACAACCATAACGCCAATAGTAATATCACCACGTTTCAGAGGGACACCCAGCCAGTCCTGGTGTTCGGCTCCCAGGCCTTCAATTTCATTATTATCAATGAGCCGTTGATAGACTTCAGGTGGGCATAAAAGCGACTGGCCTTTTCTTAAAACGTACCCTGTTAAACCTTTGCTGAGCTGATCAATTGGAATGCGTTCGAACAAGGTGTCCTGATCAATTTCATCAACAAAGTAGACAAAGTCGACAAGCTCTTCCTGAGGTTCATAAAGGCAGATGTAAAAGTTGCGGGCGTACATCAGTTCGCCGATGATTTCATGCAGCGACTGGTAAAAATTGTCCATTTGGCGTGCGGAAGCCGCCAGTTCCGAAATTCGAAACAGCGCCTTTTGTACGACCTCAGCCGATCGGTATTTTTGGGTCAACCCCTTTAAACGGGTAATGACCTTTTGCAAGCGTTCATTTTCAGTTTGTAACCCCTGAAGCTGCTCCTTGCTTACCTTACGGTCTGTCATTCAGGTTCACCTTTAAACACTGACACTCCTTGCCGTAAACACACTTTTTTAACACTTGTTGTATTTAATAACAGTCGTACAGTATAGACCTCTGTCAAAAAATAGAAAAGATTTGTAAAGAAATAATTGGAGCGAGGGAGTTCCAGAGAGCAGTTAACGTCAATTGACACGAAAAAAGCTGCCAAGTTGGCAGCCCTTTCAGAACATCTTAAAACTCATGTGTTTTAGATATCTTCAATCATATAGTCGATAGCGGCCTGAATTTCGTCTTCAGAACAGTCGCTACACGTTCCCATGGGCGGCATAGCGTTGTAGCCTTCAACCGCGTGTTTTAATACAGTTTCCATACCTTGGTCTAAACGTGCTTCCCAGTCAGATGCATTGTTCATTTTAGGCGCACCCATAACACCACTGGTGTGACAGGCTGTACAAAATTTATCGTAAACTTGCTGGCCTGAACGTGGACCGCTGCTTTCTTCAGCTGCGCTGCTTTCACCAGCCACATAGTGCTTACCTGCCGGCTTAATACGCTCTGCTATCGCTTCGCGTGACATGTCATCCTGCACCGAAGACGCACTGATGCTTAGCGCAAACAGCATGGAAATAGTGCCCAAAACGCTCTTAACGAAAAATGAATTCATAACTTTCACTGGTTTCTCCTACAAATGGCTGGTGTTCTTGCACGCCCAGTTAGTGGATGCGATTATAACCACAAATGCGCAAAGGATAAACACTTGGCTGAAATTGCTCGCAAAATAGCTTTGCTGGATCTGGATGCTTTCTTTGCTTCGGCCGAAGAATTGCGTGATCCCAGCCTGAAAACACGTCCGTTTGCTGTTGGCGGCGGCGGTGAGCGAGGCGTGGTGGCAACTGCGAATTACCTCGCTCGTCAGTACGGCGTAAAAAGCGCCATGCCGGGCAGTCATGCTCGGCGCCTATGCCCACAATTAACTTTTATACGGCCCGATGGCAATTATTACCGGGAACTCTCCAACAAGGTTCTGGATGTTCTGCAGGAACTGACGCCACGCATTGAACCCGCTTCTATCGATGAGTTTTATTTAGACTTAACCCACCTTGAGGGCTTTAAAGGCAGCGCAACCCTGGCAATGAACCATGTTCGCGAGCGGATAAAAACGCTTGGAATAACAGGCTCCGCTGGCATTTCCAATCAGAAAATGGTTGCGAAAATTGCCAGCGAAGAGCGTAAGCCCGACGGCCAATTTGTTGTTCACCCTTCCGAGGTACTGAATTACATTGCTGCCTTAAACCTCAAGCAGATCCCCGGCGTAGGCCCGAAAAGCCAGCAGGTACTGACAAATCATGGCCTGACCACGGGTAAAGACATACAACAAATTGAGCTACAACAACTGCAGACTATTCTCGGAGAAAAGGCCGGGTATGTTTTATTTGAGCGTTGTCATGGTCGTGACCGCCGGGAAGTGGTGACTGAGCGCATTCGAAAAAGCGTGGGCGTTGAGCAAACCTTAACGACAGACATGAGGCTAGAGTCGACGGCACAGGCTTACGTTCAGGACAATTTATTACCCAAGCTGCGGCAACGGATGAAGATATCACATTGGCGGGAACAACCTATTCGCAGTCAAACCCTTAAACTGAAGTTCTCGGACTTTACTCAAACAACGGTCTCGCGCAGTTCTCAGTTTATTTCGCCTAGCTTGTTTTATCAGCTCTTAGATGAAGCCTGGCAGCGCGGTAAAGGGAAAGGTGTGAGGCTGTTGGGGATCAGCGCAACATTGCCTGACCCCAACGAGCAGTTACAACTCGAACTTGAGCTGGATTAGTCGTCTTTGACAATAACGGTGATTTTTTCTGAAACGACCGCAGGGTTATGCGGCACGTGGCTTTTATCACCTAAAATAAGCTGCAATGTATGCTCACCCGGCTCTAAAGTCACCGTGGTTTCCGTCTGACCGCCACCAAAGTGAATAACATCGCCGCCCATTGGTTTATCCATAGCTGGCAATTCATCTTTATCAATTAACAGGTGGTGATGCCCGGTATGCTTTACATCAACACCCGCTGGTGCCACGCCCATACCGCTTAAACCAAACTTCACTTTAAAGGTTTTACCCACGGTCTCACCGTTTTGCGGAGAGATAATGTAAGCCTGAGCTTCTTGTGATGCTTCCGTACGTTCTGCTTCTGCTGCCTGTGCAGTTGCAAGTACCGGGCCGCCTAACATGGCTAAAGCGCCAATCATCCATGCTTTATTCATAAGTTTCTCCAGTTATTGATATCAATCAATTCAGTTTAAACTGTGTCACCAATTGTTCCAAGCGTTCAAATGCCGTATTCAGTTCACGACACGCCTGCTTGGTATTATTTAGATTGCTGACACTCTGATCGTTCATACTACTGATATCCATAATGTCACGATCCAGTGTTTGGATCACTGAAGTCTGTTGTTCCGTTGCTGAGGCCACCGAATGATTCACATCATCGATATTGACGATAATGCCGTTAATCTCTGACATGTGTTCAGCAGATTCCTCTGCGCTTAGCACACAGGCACTGCTTATTTCCTGACTTTCTTTGATAACTTCAACGACACTGCGCGTACCAGCCCTGACCCGTTCAATCATTGACTCTACTTCGGTAGCCGATGACGATGTCCGCTGCGCCAGGTTACGCACTTCGTCGGCAACGACCGCAAAACCACGACCAGCTTCACCAGCCCTTGCCGCTTCAATCGCCGCGTTAAGTGCCAGCAAGTTGGTTTGCTCGGTAATGCCTTTAATCACTTCAATAATATTTCCAATATTCTGCGTATCTTCATCCAGGGTATGAATGGCCTGGCTGGAGGCATCCATGCGCTCGGACAAGTGCTGAATTTGCTGTCGGTTGTGTTGCAGCGAATCTCTTGCCGATGATGCTTTTGCAGTACCTGAACTGGCCTGCTCAGAGGCTTTTGCAGCATTTCCCGCAATTTCATGCGCACTGGCGCCAAGCTCATTAATTGCGGTTGCGACAGAGCTGGCTTTACCCGCTTGTTCACTACCAATATCCATGGAGTCATCATTCGCTTTGACCATACTGCGAATGTTACTTTCCACCTGTTCGGCAGCTGCATTTACCTCAAGTAAGGCTTGCTGAATTTTTTCAATAAACTCATTCATGCGTCGTGAAACCAAACCAAACTCGTCATCTGATTCAACCGGCAGCCGTTGAGTTAGGTCACCCTCACCACGGGCCATATCAGTAACGGCTTCATTGAGTCTGCGCAAAGGCTTCAGCAGTAAACGCAGTAGCCAGGTGAGTGATACAACAACCGCGACAATACCAATAATCAGATAGATGACAGCAGTCCAGGCAAAGCTCGACACATTGCTGTACGCCTTATCACGATCAATAACCACACCCAGATACCACTCGACGCCCTGAATGCCCTTTATTTTATGAAAAGAAACCAAGCGCTCCTTGTCATTAATGCGGTATTCAGAAAAGTCCGGGCTCAATGACACCGACTGTCCTGCGTAGTCATTCACAGATTTTTCAATCCAGTCTTCATCCGGGTGAACCAAAATATTACGATCACCACTTACCAGGAAGGCAAAACCAAGACCCATAAAGTCGATGTCGTTTACAATGTTTGAGATTTCATCCAGCATCATGTCGCCGCCGGCAACACCGACCAGCTGGTTATTCCGACGCATAGGAACGACTGCGGTAATGGTCAATTCGTTGGTTGTAACGTCGATATACGGCGCGGTATAGGTTGGTTGCCCTTCATCAACCGCTAATTGATACCAGGGGCGGCTGCGGGCATCGTAATCATCGGGCAAATCAATGCTCGGATCATCCAGCAGGAAGGTTCCGTCAATTAAACCATAGTAAACATTTTTAAACTTACCGGCCGCTTTTGACTGTTGCACGCGTTCTAATGAACGGGCGGTGGAATCATCAACGTCATAGGCGTCAGCCGTTGCCTGAACAATGCTCATGCGGTCATTGAACCACTGCGAGATATTGCTTGATACAGAGTCCGATAACGCCTGCATTTGATGCTGCAAGTTACTACGGGTCTGAGTCGACATCTGCAAAAAGTTGGTTAGCGTAAAAACACCCAGCACTAACACCAGTATTAGCGATGCAACAGCCGTCACTTTTTGTGTAAACTTTAATTTTTTCAGCATCTTAAAAGCATCTCTTATTATCGTTCTATGATAAGCATTCTTTTACAAGCATTTCGGCTTTATTAAACTACCCCACCTGCACTTCCGTTTTTGGAAAGCGAACTCTTCGTCTGTTTGGAGTCGTTAAGAAGTAAACTAGAGTCAACGGCCCTACACGTCCGACAAACATTAGGACAATGAGTAGCATCTGACTCAACTCAGTCACCTCTGCGGTGATTCCTCTTGAAAGCCCTACGGTTGCTAAAGCGGACAAAACTTCAAAGCTTATATCTATAAACGGCAGCGGATTCAAAATCATTAGGAAAAAGATTCCTAAAAATGCGATTAACAGAGTTATCATCGAAACGGCCAGGGCTTTCATCACCATCTGCTGCTCTATACTGCGCTGCATTAGAGTAACGTGCTCCCTTCTTCTTAAAAACGCATAAGTTGCCATCATTAAGACAATAAAAGTTCCGAGCTTAATCCCACCACCGGTACTCATCGAGCCACCGCCTATGAACATGAGCAACATAATGTACATTGACGTCGGCTCGCGCAGCTCACCAATATCAATTGTATTAAAGCCTGCAGTTCGTGGTGTCGTTGCCTGAAACCAAGAAGCTAATGTCTGCTGTAGTGTTGATAAAGATCCTAAAGTGTTTGGATTACTATGCTCCAATAACCAGAATATAAAAGCAGATAGGAGATTAATTACGAGAGTGGCAATAAGAATACTGCGTGTGTAAACCGAGAACTGATGCCAACGTCGCTGCTCGAATATGTTCATTAAGACTGAAAAGCCCAAACCACCGATAATGAACATGAAAGTAACCACGAGGTTCACTGGGATACTGCCAACATAATCACTTAAGCTGTTTGCCGAAAGACCGAAACCTGCGTTATTGAATGCTGAAATCGAATAAAATGCAGCTTCCCCCAGCGCTCGCCAAAAACCGAATTCACTCCACCAGGTTACGGTTAAAACAACGGTACCAAGTAACTCAACAATAACGGCAAGAAAGAACACGGTTTTAGCGGTTTTAGCAATGTTTTTTAAGCTTGTTTGTTGCATTGCTTCCTTGGCAACAAGCTGATAACTAATACCAATATTTCCGCCCATCGACATTACTGCCAGAATGGCAAAAGTCATAAAGCCAATACCACCCATCTGAATCAAGATGGCAATAACAGACAAGCCGAAAAAGGTAAACGTTTGTCCTGTATCAACCACGACCAGTCCGGTCACGGTTACTGCTGAGGCTGCGGTAAAGAAACTGTCCAACCAGCTAATGGGTTCTACAGTAGCGAAAGGAAGTTTGAGTAATAAGCCGCCAAACAAAATTAGAACGAAAAAACCACCGGCCAGGACAACAGGGGGACCAGCTTTAAATCTTTTATGCTGGCTCCGCCTGGCTCGGGTGTACACCATAAAAAAAGAAGGTAACCATTGCTTCATGACTCTTCGACCAACTTCGGTGCAATTGACTTTAAAGCTTTCAGGCTACCGGCCATGACCAAAGTTTCGTTAGCTTCTATAGTAATTTCCGGTCCGGGCATTACAGTCACCTCATCGCGCTTCTTTAACAGCAGCAAATGAAAGTTGTCTGTGTTATCGGGCAAAATATCTTTTAATGTTTTACCTTCAAGGTTCTCTCCTAACGCAATTTCGACACAAAACCAGTTATGCCCAAGCGACATGTACTCATTAACCATGGGATAATTCAGAGCCTGAGCAACTCTTATACCCATCTCTTCTTCCGGGTGAATAATGCGGCTTACCCCAAGCTTCGATAGGATCTGGTGATGCGACTTGGACGTCGCTTTCGCCCATATCTCTTTCACTCCAATGGTTTTCAAATGTAAGACGCATAACAAGCTCGCCTGCAAGTCTTCACCAATCGCCACTAGAACCACATCGCAATTGGACAAGTCGAGCTCGTTTAGTGCCTTCTCGTCGGTAACATCGCAAATTGCCGAGTGCGTGAGCTGATCGGCAAGCTCTTCAACCAGTTTCTCGTCAGCATCAACGCCAATAACTTCATGGCCTAGCTCTAATAATTCCAGTGATGTCCGGGCGCCGAAGCGGCCCAGACCAATAACTCCAAACTGTGCCATGTCACACTCCTATTGTGCTTTTGCCGGTGCCAGGAACAAGGCGTTCATCAGCAAGGTATTTAAGCCGTCCATATAGGCACGGTACGTGGGTTCCTGAGTAAAGCTGATAACCATACCATTACCCGTTGGCTGCCACATTAATAGCGGTTTGTAAGGCAGTTGCTGTGCAATGTCATCCCACAAAAAGCCGCTCGCCAGCATATCGTCCGCACCAGCGAACCAGGCAATATTTCTACCCTGGTTGATATCAATAGGTGTAAACACATCGTTGCCGTTATAAATACTGATAACCTGTGGCTTTACACCGGCACTTAACCAGTGGTCGGTATCCACCTCAGCATTTAGCAACGCACCGGGCACCCAGTCCGGGTCAGCGCCGTGCGGCTTTATTTCCGTTAAGAACTGCTCACGGCTTTCAATGACTTTGCCGTCCACTTTAATTTCGTCTTCCGGCTTAGTAACGCCCTCTTCGGGGACTTTGCGCTCAAGTTTAGTGTTTAACACGCCGGCTTCAACGGCCCAGGCAGAGGCGCTGCCTAAGGTTAATAAAACACCGCCGTCTGACACCCACTGCTTAATCTTTTCAACCGCTTTGTCATTTAAGACGTCTGCGTAGCGCCCCTCCGGCAGGATCAGAACATCAAGACCGTCCAAATCAGAGCGAAGTAACTGCATAGTGCGGATAGCTGTTACCGGAT
Organism: Idiomarina sp. ST10R2A5; assembly: GCF_051842325.1. NCBI lineage: Bacteria > Pseudomonadati > Pseudomonadota > Gammaproteobacteria > Alteromonadales > Idiomarinaceae > Idiomarina > Idiomarina sp. ST10R2A5. The sequence continues at coordinate 115,415 of NZ_JBNIEX010000003.1, forward strand.
AGCCCATCTGACGCTCAATAACAAAGCGTGTATGGCCCGCATTATAGGCACTAACGGGTTCGTCCCAGGCAATAGCAATGTTTGGCGCTTCCAGCTTACTCACATTATGTGAACCGAAGTTCGGACCGGCGGTCATCCAGCTTGAATCGACGCCTTCAACGGTTGCCCCGGACGCTTTAGCCAGCTCCTGCAGTTTGGCCTGTAAGCCACCCTGGTTGTCTGCGCGGGTTAAAATGAGCGAACCACTTGGAAAGTCGCCGGCGCTTTCATGAGTAAAGGCTAATTCGCTTTGGCGAACTTCCAGGCCTTCCCGCAAGGCGGCCGTAAGGAAGCGACCCGCATTCATGTCACCCCAGCGAACCAAAAAGGCCACCTTGGCATCCGGGTTAATGACCTTACCTGGCTCAATGCGCCCTTCTTCAACCGATGCCGTGGCAACACTCGGCAGGTCATCACACTGATGACTGTCAACGTTAAACATCAATGGCAGTGACCAGCCGGTTACATCATAAATTTGGTCCGGCAGGTTATTGTTTCGGCGTTGTTCCTGCTCGGCCAAAAAGTCATCCGCCATGTCCACTTGCTCATCCATTAAAGTGCGTATCATGCGGTGTGCAGGTTGTGCCATATCAATGATGTAAGCGCCGGCTTCATAGTCGGTTCCGCACACATCAAAGGCTTCCTCCGCCTGGCTCACGTCAGCACCCTGCTCAACCAGCAGGGACGCCAGCTTGCGCGCAGCAGCCGGATCATCTTTGGCAGGCAGAATAATAGAGCGGACATCGCCGTCTTCACCGGCTTCAACCGCTGACTTACGGTATTCCCAGAACTTCTGCAACAAGGCTTCTCGACGCTCGGAAACCGTCTGGATTGTCGAAATAGACGCAATAAAGTGCTGTTGAACACCATCGGCGTAGGTCAGCACGTCGCCGTCTTCGCGCTCAAACAAATGTCCACGCGCCGAAGCCATTTCATAAGTCATAGCAACTGAGCCCTGATAAAGCGGCCAACTGGCGCCATACCCCGGGTAAAACGCATCGAAAATTTCACGGGTAAAGTAATCAAAGCCTTTTTCATCAAACCACTGACCATTATTTTTACCAATCCAGTTCAGCGTTTCGCGCTGCGCTTCAGTTATCAGTGGGTTATAAGGCCGCGCCTCGGGTGTGAAATAGTAGGTAGAATCACCGCTCATTTCGTGCAAATCAACAAACACCAGCGGATAATATTTTAGTAAGGCATCAATTTGTCCGCTTATTTCAGGCTGCGTCAACGCAATCCAGTCGCGGTTCATATCAAACAGGTAATGGTTAGTGCGCCCGTTCGGCCAGGGTTCGTTATGCTCTGCACTGCGACGATCGCCTGAGTGCTCAAGCCCAACACTCATGTAGTAACGATCCACAAAACGAGCCCGCCCATCGGGGTTTTGCAATGGATCAATAAACACCATGGTGTTGTCCAGCCACTGCTGAGTCTGCTCACGCTGGTCATGCAGTAAATGATAAGCCGTCATCATAGCCGCTTCGGGCGAGGAAATTTCATTGCCGTGAACGCCGTAGGACAGCCAGATGCTGCCGGGCAATTGGTCAATTAACTGCTCAGCGTCATCGCTGTCGGTTTTACGCGGGTCAGCCAAGGACTGCATTCCCTGCATGAAGCCGTCAAAGTCGGCCATGTTCCTTTCACTGGAAATAACCGCATAATAAAGCGTGCGTCCTTCCCAACTTTTGCCGTACTCAAGCAGTTTTACCTGTTTAGGATAGGCCTGCTTCAGTGCTTCAAAGTAATGGCTCATATCCGCCGGACTGGTAATTTTGGTACCCATTGGGTAACCCAGAACCTGCTCGACGGTCACTTCGGAGTCGCTGTAACTGGCTTCGGGAAGTAAGGAACTTTCGCCGGACAGCTGCTGTGCATGGGTGGGTATCACGAACCACGAGGCGGCTATCAGCGCCGCTAATTTGAGACTGCGCATCTTCATTCCTGTTGTTTTACACACTGCCGAAACAATGCTTAGGGTTTATTTTTATGTCTCCCTAATGTAAAAGCTTGAACAAGGGAAGTGAAGCTCAATTTAGGCGCTATGAATAAAAAGACTCAAATAATCACACTAATGGTGGCTTTAACTACCACAATAATTCTGGGCGGCTGTGAAGTGACACCGAATAACGTCAGGCGAGTAGTTACTTCCGGCATCCTCAGCGGAAATGACCCCACAGCGGTTGTTGAATCGTTAGCCCGTGAGCGTCTCAATAGCTACCGCAGCAATCCCCGTCAGCTTATTAGCGATATTGAAGATCTGCGCAAAGCGCTACGCGACCTTCGTACCGTTGCCGAAGCCATTTGGGGTGAAGAAAAAGACACGGTTCCCAGCGAAAAAAAGTACGTTAAATACAGCGATAACTTTCATGCCAAAGCCGTGGTTGATTTTGAGCAAGGCCTGCTGACCGTAGCCACTTTGCATGACAGCAACGATCCCGCCGAAACCCGGCAAAAATTGCAGGCGGCGATTGTACGCACACTGCTGACACCCGCAGATCTCACCGCCGTGGATATATTTACTGATAAAGAGCCCAAAGGTTCAGGAAAGCCCTTTTTGCGAGGCCAGGTTGTTGACCAGGACAATGTGGTGGTCGAATACCAGTGGCGAGCCAACCGTTTTGCAGAGTATTTAGTTAACAACGAGCTGCGCACGCGCCGTGCCAAAGACAACGACGTTTACGAAGTGAAAATTGCACTGGTGGACGACCATAAAGCACTGCGTAAACACCAATATTCCGATTATGTAATTGCGGCCGCGAAGCGCTATGATATTGAGCCCGAGCTTATTTACGCCATTATTGAAACTGAAAGCAGCTTCAACCCTTATGCGGTCAGCCACGCTAACGCCTACGGGTTAATGCAGGTGGTAGCAGCTACCGCCGGGCGAGATGTCTTTGAGCGGGTGCGCGAAGTACCGGGACAACCTACTTCCGAGCAGTTGTTTGACCCTGCCCAGAATATAGATATTGGCAGTGCCTACTTATACATTCTCAACACCCAGTATCTAAAAGGTATACAGAACCCAAACAGCCGCGAATACGCTATAGTCTCCGCATATAACGGCGGCGCCGGCAATGTACTAAAAACCTTTTCATCCAACCGCAACAGAGCCATACAGATAATGAACCGAAGTCAGCCCGGCGTTATTTACCGGGACTTAACTTCAAAACACCCTTTGGCTGAAAGCCGCCGGTACCTGGAAAAGGTGATGTACTTTAAGCAAAATTACTGACAAGACCCACAGCAAAAATCTTTACCGTGTACCGGTGCTGCCGCTTTCTTCTCGACAAAAAGCACGTTGTTTTCCAGGTAAATATGCTCGCGCAAGTCCTCCTGTAACTCTTTCAGGCCGTTATAAAGCGCAGTCCAGGTGCCACAGGCGCCTTCAGGCAAAGTCAGGTTGTTGGTCAATTCATCAATTTTATTGATTTCGTCTTCGTGCTGCACGTGCTCTTCTTCCATGACTGAAATTGGCCCGCTTGGATAAACTCCGCGCGACAACATTGGGAACAGAATTTGTTCTTCTTTCATCATGTGGCTTTCCAGCTCCTGCAGCATATTGTCTAAGTGCTCAGCCAGGCCATTAGGCGCTTCGGCATGATCACCGTGAACCTCTTCCACGCGCATAGCTAACTGCTTTAGTTCTGGCAGCTGGTCACGATGACACTGGTGAAAGCGCAAATAGATGTGCTCAATTAATTCCTGTGGGCTCGCGTCCTGCCATTTCTGCTCAGCAGCTTGTAAACGTTCATTTAAAGTATTCATGGGGTAACTCCTGTTTGCTAAATTAAAATTTTCAGCCGTTACTTAACGGTCTAAACTTTCGCTATGGCTGTTGATTGCAACAAACAGGCCAGCTTCTACCCCATTGTGATTATTGACTCTCCGGGGTGCCAAGGTACTATCAACCCAACCAATAAGGGTCTTTTTAACCTGGGCAGTCAATTTAACCATGTTACAAGAAAGTCTATTAGCAGACCTGCTAACCGAGCAGCCTGCCGCCGTACGTTTACAAAATTTAGTCAACACTTTACGCCGCCATTTCAACTGCGGTGCAGTGGTGTTACTGAAACTGGATAACGAGGTACTTCAGCCCGTTGCTATTCAGGGCCTGGTACGCGAAGCTCTGGGTCGTCGCTTTGTGGTTGCTCAACACCCACGGCTGGCGGCACTGCTGGCTTCCCGCAGCCCGGTAAGGTTTGAGCATGACTCTTCGTTACCAGACCCTTACGACGGTTTATTAGCGGAGCAGCCGGGTAATGCACTGCCCGTACACGACTGCATGGGAATCAGCTTGTACCTGGAAAACAAATGCTGGGGGGTGCTGACATTAGATGCCTTGCAGCCGGGCACCTTTACCGATGATTCCATACTCGAGTTGCAAAAGTTCAGTCTGTTCGTTGAAACAGCGGTCCGTATTGGCCAGCTTGAGCAAAACGTCAGAGCCTTGCGTCAGGGGCAACAACGCGCCATGCCGCAAGCCGGAGCGACTGAAACCAATGACTCTGAAATTATTGGTCAGAGCAAAGCCATAGAAGGTGTTCTGAAAGAACTTAGAGTTGTCGCCGGTGCTGACTTACCGGTACTGCTTTTAGGGGAAACCGGCGTCGGTAAAGAACTCTTCGCACGCGAACTTCACTTATTGTCGCAGCGCAGCGATATGCCGCTTATTTATGTTAACTGTGCTGCGCTGCCAGAATCCTTAGCTGAAAGTGAGCTCTTTGGTCATGTTAAAGGCGCTTTCTCCGGTGCTACCAGCGACCGTTCCGGGCGCTTTGAGGCGGCTCATGGCGGCACCTTATTTCTGGATGAAGTGGGCGAACTGCCACTGTCGATACAGGCCAAGCTGCTACGGGTTCTGCAAAACGGTGAAATACAGCGACTGGGTTCGGACAAATACCGTAAAGTGGACGTACGCCTGATAGCAGCCACCAACCGTAACCTGCGCCAGCAAGTCAGTAATGAAACCTTCCGTGCGGACTTGTACCACCGCCTGTCGGTTTACCCGTTACCCATACCTCCTTTGCGTGAGCGCGATGACGATGTGTCGATTCTGGCCGGTCACTTTCTTGAGTTAAACCGCGCGCGCCTGGGGCTTCGTGCTTTGCGGCTGTCGCCGGAAGCCGAACTGGCCATACAGCAGTATCAGTGGCCGGGGAATGTGCGCGAACTGGAGCACGTAATAAGCCGCGCGGCCATTAAGCTGCTGAGCCATGGCGTTGAAAAAACCGATATTGCGACCATTGAGCCGGACATGTTGGATCTCGATGTTCAGTTACCCATGTCAGCCTCTCTGGATTCCGATAAAAACAGCGGAGGAGCCGAGTTGCCGGTGCATAACGTTTCCATGAAGGAGGCGGTTAGCTACACCCAAAGAAAAATGATTGAAGCGGCTTTAAGCCGGCATAACAACAGCTGGAGTCAAGCTGCTAAAGACCTGCAACTGGACGCCAGTAACCTGCACAAAATGGCAGGCCGGCTGGGAATGAAGTCATGACCCGGGAGTTGTTGATTCGGTTGCTCTGGCGCGCTCTGGCCCTATTTTTTGTGCTACTGGGGCTGGTTGGTATCGCTCTGCCGGTGATGCCGACCGTTCCTTTTCTTATTGCCGCGCTTTGGGCTGCCAGCAAGGGCTGGCCACGTTTGGAAGCCTGGCTGATTAACCACCCCAAATACGGTCCGGATATTAGAGCCTGGCGCGATAATCGCGTCATAAAACGCCGTTCCAAAGTCATAGCCCTGATTATGATGGCAACAGGTTATTTGGTGTTATGGTTATTGGTTCCACAGGTTCCCGTGTGGTTAAAAGGGCTGGTGGGTGTGGTCTTACTCACTGTGGGTTACTGGCTGGCCACTCGCCCTGAATTTGTACCTGAAAACAATGGAAACTCGTTATGAGTAAAACCCTTTCTCATCAGCAGATGCTGAAGTACAACCGACACATTGCCCTACCGGCTATGGATTTAGAAGGCCAGGAAAGGTTACTAAACGCCCATGTAGTCATCATTGGTCTGGGCGGATTAGGATGCGCCGTGGCACCTTATTTAACCGCCGCCGGTATCGGGAAGATCACTTTAGTCGACGACGATGTAATTGACAGTCATAACCTGCAACGCCAAATTCTGTTTACCGAAAACAGCGTGGGAAAAAACAAAGCAGAACAAGCTCGTCAGCACCTGATGCAACTGAATAGCGAGGCTGATATTACGGCACTGCCGGTGCGGGCAGACGGCGCTTTGCTAATGAAGTTAGCGGAAGAAGCCACACTCATTGTCGATTGCTGCGACAACCTGGCGACACGTAACAACGTTAATAAAGCGTGCCTGAAAAATAAAACGCCTTTGGTTTCCGGCTCTGCCATTCGTTTTGAAGGCCAGATAGCCAGCTTTTCTATGCAAAACAGTTCGCCCTGCTACGCCTGTTACAGCCAGTTTTTTGGTGAGCAGCAACTCAGTTGTACAGAGGCCGGTGTTTTGTCCCCTTTGGTGGGGGTGGTGGGTACCATGCAGGCTGTCGAAGCAATAAAAATAGCGGCTGGTATTGGCCAGCCGCTGTATTCATCGGTATTGTTGTTTGATGCGCTGCACAGTGACTGGCATCGGCTCAATATTCAGAAACACCCGCAGTGCCCTAACTGCTCAGACCTTTAACCCGGGTTGCCATCAGCACGCGGCGTGGTCAGTACTTTAAAGTAAACCACAACGTAAATACCGTAAGCCAAGGCCCAGCCTAAAGTGCTGAACATGAGCCACTGGCTGGTTAACTCGGGCGCCAGCCACATTAAAAAGACCCGGGTCAGAGCCGCAATTAGCACCAATAAGAATGCGCCGGTCATAATCAGTTTGGGTTGCAATGGACGGCCACTGTGCCCCAGGGATACCCGCGCTATCATGCTCAAAATCATATTACCCATAGCACCAGCGGTCAGAGCGTGCAATGCCAGGCTCTGAGTCAGCTCAAAACCGGCATAGCGCAGTGCAAATAGCGCCAGCCCAACCGGAATAAACCAGTAGGCCAAATGCAGCGACCACAATAACGGCACCCGCCAGGTCATCCAGATTTTCCAGCGCGCTACCCGTATCGCTGTAGCAACAGCTGAAACGGTAAATAAGAAGACCATCACCTGACTGGGTAAAATGGTGTGCAGATTCAAAAAGTGAACCGCAAAAATAAGCCACAAGCTGCCCAGCGCAATGCGATCAAGCCAGACAATAGGCTGTACTTTCGGTGTCATGGTGCCGTTGGCGGTAAACATGGGCAGTACCCGGCCGCCAATAATTGCCATAAGCAAGGTCACCAGGAACACCGCATTGTAGGCACCAAGAATTTGAATATGGTACTGACCAAAGTGCAAGCCATAATGCATGAGCAAATTACAAACCGTCAGCAACAACAGAATGGGGACAAAAAACAGATTCCGGGTCTGATTCACCTTGAGCACCATGCGCCCGAACAAAAATGCAGCAACAGGTAAAAGGCTGACATCGACAGCCGCAACCAGCCACCAGGGCAACTCACTGCCAAACAAAAGACCCAGCCGCGCTGCCGACCATAATACCGTCAGAATAAGCAAGGTATTGCCGTGAGGTGCTCTAAGCCCCGTCCAGTTCTGCACCGCGGTTAATAAGAAACCAAGCACAATAGCAATAACAAAGCCGAACATCATTTCATGTGAGTGCCAGAACATGATGTTGCCATACACGGGCAAATCGACCTTTCCACCAAGTGCCAACCCCCACAACAGCATAGCGATGGCGCTAAACCCTGCTCCCAGCAGGAACAGCGGTCGAAATGCCTGGCGCAGAATTGGAATTAACTGCTCTTCTTTTTGTTTGTCTGTGATCTGCATCATTGTCACCGCTTAATTTTTAAAGGTACATTTGTAATATATCTTTTATTTATCGGAAAATCGACTGCTTACTCGCGAAAATAAGTTAGTACCCCTTAGTTGATTTCATTTCTTTATGGCAAGTAAAAATTACCCATTAAGGGGTAGCCTCCTCACTTTTAACAGGCTTTCCCAAGACACTTGAAACTACCCTTAAAGTAGCATTACCAGAACCTACCGCTTCGTCCTAGTCTTTTGATACTAAAGCATTTTATTGCAGTTAACAGTAAAGTTTAGCCATCTGACTTTATGGATCTAACTGGAGGTCTTTCATGAACCAATCCCTGTCAGTCACAGGTGGTCAACGCAATAGGGCGCTCGCGATTTCAACGCTGGCGTTCACGCTTTGTTTTGCGGTCTGGACCATCTTTTCAATCATCGGCATTCAGATAAAAGCCGACTTCAACTTAACTGACACTCAGTTGGGCTTACTAATGGCGACCCCGGTACTAACGGGATCTATCAGCCGTATGTTCCTGGGTATTTGGACCGACCGCTACGGCGGCCGAAAGGTCTTCAGTATCCTAATGCTACTGACCGCAGCCTGTGTTTACTTACTCACTTTTGCTAACAGCTATATTATGCTGTTAGTTGCAGCGCTAGGTGTTGGCCTGGCCGGTGGTTCATTCATTGTTGGTGTCACCTATACGGCGGCCTGGTTTAACGACGTAAAAGAAAAACAAGGCACCGCACTAGGCATTTTCGGAGCCGGTAATGTTGGCTCGGCGGTAACTAACTTTGGTGCTCCGTTTCTGCTAATAGCCCTTGGTTGGCAGGGTACTGCGCAAATTTATGCAACGGTACTAGCGATTGCCGGTGTTGTTTTCCTTTTCCTCGCAAAAGACGATCCGCTAAAAGAAACTCGTCAGGAACTTCAGCAAAAAGGTTTTTGGGAGCAGCTGTCGCCCCTTGGTGATCTTCGTGTCTGGCGCTTCTCACTTTACTACTTCTTTGTTTTTGGTGCTTTTGTCGCGTTAGCCTTATGGTTGCCGCACTACCTTATCGGTGTTTACGAGCTGGATATAAAAACGGCCGGTATGATAGCGGCACTTTACACTATCCCTGCTTCGTTGTTTCGTATTCTGGGCGGTTGGATGTCTGACAAATACGGGGCTCGTCGAGTCATGTACTGGACATTCATTGCATCGGTAATTTGTACTTTCTTACTGAGTTATCCCAGCACCGAATACGCGGTTAAAGGGGTAAACCAGACTTATAACTTCCATTTCGAAATTACATTACTTGGCTTTGTTTTCCTTACTTTTGCACTCGGCTTCTTTATGTCGCTGGGTAAAGCGGCAGTATTTAAACACATACCCGTTTACTACCCTAAAAGCGTAGGCGCTGTTGGTGGGGTCGTCGGCATGATTGGTGGTTTAGGTGGCTTCCTGCTGCCATTAACCTTCGGTATGCTGAACGACGTTATCGGCGTGTGGCAAAGCAGTTTCATGCTGCTGTTTGTTATTGCTGCAGCCGCACTGGCGTGGATGCACTTTGCTATTCTTCGCGCAGAGCGTGTTGAATACCGCGAAGATCGTGAAGAGCGTGACTTACCTGAACTGTCCACTCCGAACTCTATGGTGCTGGATGACTGGCGTCCGGAAGATAAAACCTTCTGGGAAGAAAAAGGCAAACGTATTGCCACCCGTAACCTGTGGATTTCCATACCCAACCTGTTCTTGGCGTTCGCAGTCTGGACTATCTGGAGTATTCTGGTGGTCAAAATGCCGGCTCTCGGCTTCCCTTACAGCCAAAACGAACTGTTCTGGTTAGCGGCCTTACCTGCCTTATCGGGTGCGACCTTACGGATCTTCTATAGCTTCATGGTCCCCATATTTGGTGGCCGTCGCTGGACAGCAATATCCACAGCGTCCTTACTACTGCCGTGTATTTGGATTGGCTTTGCCGTTCAAAATACCGATACGCCGTACATGATCATGCTGATACTGGCATTACTATGCGGCTTTGGTGGCGGTAACTTCTCGTCCAGTATGTCCAACATCAGCTTTTTCTATCCACAGAAGGAAAAAGGCGGTGCCTTGGGCATGAATGCTGGTCTGGGTAACCTGGGCGTATCGGGTATGCAGTTACTGGCGCCTCTGGTTATTGCTGCCAGTGTGTTTGGCGGTATGGGAGGTGACCCACTGGTGATCCAGGAAGGTGCGAATGCGGGTCAGGAAGTCTGGCTGCAAAACGCTGCGTTCTTGTGGGTTCCGTTAATTGTTATTGGCTCTGTCGCAGCCTGGTTTGGTATGAACGACATTTCCTCAGCGAAAGCTTCGTTCAGTGATCAAGCCGTTATCTTCAAACGCAGTCATAATTGGATCATGTGTATCCTTTATTTGGGAACGTTCGGAAGCTTTATCGGCTTCGCTGCTGGTTTTCCTCTGTTATCCGGTATGCTGTTCCCTGAAGTTGACCCAACCGCTTACGCTTTCCTTGGTCCGTTAGTCGGTGCTTTGGCTCGTCCCGTCGGTGGTATCGTCGCTGACAAGCTAGGCGGTGCAAGGGTAACCTTCTGGAACTTCCTGCTGATGATTGCCGGCGTAGCGGGTGTCATGTACTTCCTGCCAATAGCGGGTACTGAAGGCAACTTCTGGGGCTTCTTCGCTGCCTTTATGGTGCTGTTTATTGCAACGGGTATTGGTAACGGCTCCACCTTCCGCATGGTTCCGGTCATTTTCCTGAATCAGCGCAAGCGCGAGCTGGGCGATACCGACGAAGCCATTAAGCAAGGCAATAAAGAGTCGGCTGCGGTTATTGGCTTTATCTCGGCATTCGCAGCCTACGGCGGCTTCTTTATCCCGAAAGCTTATGGTTCATCCATTAGTCTGACAGGAAGCGTATCCGCTGCCTTAGTGAGCTTTATTGTCTTCTACGCTATATGCAGCGTGATAACCTGGTGGTTCTACTCTCGTAAAAACGCACCAGACCCCTGCTAAACTGTCTGGGCTCAGGTATGAAAACTATGAGTCTAATGAGTAAAGCAAAAGAGCTGTCACCAGCCTACTTTGGGCTGGTGATGGCAACAGGAATCATCGCCATTGCTGCCCACCAGCAGCAATGGCCTTCAGCCTTCTTTTACATTGCACTGATAGTTTGGGGAATAACTTTTACGGGGTTGTGCCGAAGCCTGTTGCGGCTCCGGCAGCAGAAGTAACTACTTACTTTTGGGACGAAAGGGCTTAATGACCGATTCATCGCACTCAAGGTAAGGCCCATCCATAAGATCAATGCAATACGGCACGGCCGGAAATACAGCGTCCAGACATTGCCGAATGGCCTTAGGTTTACCCGGTAAGTTAATAATCAATGACGAGCCTCTGAGCCCTGCTGTTTGCCGCGACAAAATGGCGGTAGGAACGTACTTTAAAGACTCCTGTCGCATTAATTCACCGAAACCCGGCATCATCCGGTCGCAAACGGCCTCTGTCGCTTCAGGTGTGACATCGCGTTTGGCCGGCCCTGTTCCTCCGGTAGTTACTACCAGACAACAGCCTTCTTTATCCACTAACTCTTTAATGGTGGACTCGATAAGAGGCTGTTCATCGGCAATAACCCGGTACTCCGCCTGCCATTCAGAGGTTAGGTAGTCTTTTAGTGTATCTTTTATCGCCTGCCCGGAAATGTCTTCATACACTCCGGCACTAGCCCTGTCACTAACGGTTAGTACACCAATTCGAGCTATTTTCTCTGACATAGTTATCCTTTTCGCTATAAATGCTTTGTTCCGTTACGCCGTTGCCAAACCCGCAAGCTGTAACCAATAGCCGTTACTTTCTTTACTATTTAATTTTACGGGTTGCTCACCATCGACATTGTTACGGAAACGCTGTAGCCAGTCAAAAGTCCCTTCCGGCTGCGGGCTTATGCGTACAATATCAACCAGACCTTTCATACTGGGTAGCTGATTTATCAGGTTATAACGGGTGCCTGACTGCGTCTGAATGCCATTAAGTACAAATACCTGCTGGCCTTCCTGGCTTTTAACTTCGCGGCCTTCCGGATACTTTATGCAACACAGTTCGCACTGATCCTTCGGGCGGTTTTCTGACCGCGCCGTAAAGCAGCGTCCAGACCAGGCCAGTGGCATATGACCGAAAGAAAACACCTCCACCTCAAAACAGTCTCTCACGGTGTTAATCAGGTTTTGCTGCAAAATATCCTGCAGCCAGTCACGCGAGAGTTCAAAAGGCGCAACCCAACGGGTCATGCCCATATCAATTAAGCGGCGCAGGCTCTGATGATTATAAATATTAATAGCCGGCCCGGCGGTAAAGTTAAGCCCCTGTTCCTGCAATATACCAATGGCGCTGACATCATTAGCTTCAACATCAAATTCACCATTGTCACAATACTTACCCAGCTCTCTTAATTCAGCCGGTGCCTCTAGTAAGGTCATTGTCGACAGCGTTACTTTCTTACCTGCTTCTCTTAACATGTGCGCTATCGCCAGGTAGTCATCCAGCTTCAACTCACGTCGCTTACTACAGACCGTTTCACCAAGATATACATGTTCGACATCCGACTCGGCGGCTTGCTGATAAAAATCAAAAACCTGCTGTTTAGGCCAAAAATACAGGTTGGGCCCTAAAGAAAACTTCATGTGGGTTACTTCCATTTCCGGTGATACGCGCCGAGCGTCGTTTGACTGCCCTCAGAAAGTGAGGACAGAACTGAGTTCCAGTTATCTGCCACTTCAAAGTTGTCGGGGTCGGCCATAACCGTGTCGATAGCCTGGCGCCACACTCTGGTAATTTGTGATACATAAGCCGGACTGCGCTGTCGCCCTTCAATTTTTAAAGAGGCAATGCCTTCTTTATAAAGTTGCGGCAACAGGCTCAAGGTGTTCAGGCTGGTAGGCTCTTCCAGCACGTTGTAAATTTCGTCATCGACCGAAAAGCGTCCCTTACATAAAGTGGGGTAACCGGCCTTTTCGTTTTCATCAAAACGATCAATGAGCACACCGTTAAGTCGAGATTCCAGTTTGTTGTCCTGTTCATCCCATTCCACAAAAGCGGCGGGCGAGCAGGCTCCTGCGGTATTAGGTGATTCACCGGTCAGGTAAGAACTTAAGTAGCAGCGCCCTTCCGCCATAATGCAGAGACTACCGAAGGCAAACACCTCCAGCTCAACGTCGGTTGTGCGCGCCAGCGCCCGTACCTGCTGCATAGACAGAACCCGGGGTAAAACGACCCTGGAAACACCAAACTGCTGGTAAAATCGAATGGCGCCTGCGTTGGTTGCAGAAGCCTGCACCGATAAGTGCCTCTCAACTCTCGGGTACCTCTCCGCCGCATAAGCCAAAACCGCTAAGTCGGCAATAATCAGCACATCCGCACCGGCCAGTACGGCATCATCAACCGCTTGCCGCCATTTTTCCCAACTGCAGGCATGAGCAAAGGTATTAATAGCAACATGTAGTTTGCGGCCGTGCTTATGCACGTAGTCAGCTGCTTCTGATAACTTCATCTGGTTTAAATTCAAACCTGCAAAATGACGCGCATTGGTTTCGTCTTTTAGCCCCACATAAACCGCATCGGCACCATTTTCTATAGCCGCTTTTAACGCAGGGATACTTCCGGCCGGACATAACAATTCCATCTGAAACCTCTATTTCACTATTTTGTAGCGCCTTATTTGTTTATTTATTATAGTGCCCAAGTCTTTTATTTTGTTGTTATCTATGGAGCAAAAAATGAATACCACTAACTGGGTATCTTCTATACCTAAAATAATTCAACCAATAAATAAATTAATACCAGAGAGCATTATTAACTTTGGATCTGAACAATTATTAAGTCGTTTATTTAAAGAAGAAATAATATCGGGCGATCTTGACTTTATTTCTGAGAGAGTTGTTGAGATAAAAGTAAAAGATATTGATTTATCACTCTTTTTAACCTTAAAAGGGAACCAGCTAAAGGCCCTTAAGAGCACCGTCAAGGCCGACGTTCAGCTTTCAGCAGATGGTGACGCGCTGCTTTTATTGATTTATGGCAAGGTTGATCCTGACACTTTATTTTTCAACCGAAAGTTAATGGTAAAAGGCAATACCGAATTAGGGTTACATTTAAAAAACTTCTTAGACACTATTGAGGTAAATCAAAAGCTTCCCAAGGCCTTATTTTTAATAGGCGACCGCTTTAGCGATTTTATTTATAAAGAAAAAGGTGAAACAATACAGATAAGTTAATTAAATAAGTTTTGACCGAGGTCAAGAGGTGGTTATGAGTACAGTTACCTGGGATAAAGAATTAATCGAAAAATACAACATTAATGGACCTCGTTATACGTCTTATCCCACGGCGTTGATGCTTTCCGAACAATTTTCAGAAAACCGCATTGAAGCCGCACTAAAAAATGCAGGTGACGGACTCTGTTTGTATTTGCACTTACCGTTTTGCCATAAGCTTTGCTACTACTGTGGTTGCAATAAGGTGATCACCCGCCATCAGCACAAAGCCGATAAATATCTGGATTACCTGGCCAAAGAAATGGCGATGTACCAGCCCATGGTAAAGGACAAGAAGATCCGTCAAATTCATTTAGGCGGCGGTACCCCAACCTTTTTGACCGAACAGCAATTGACCCGGTTAATGGACTTGGTTCACGAGAACTTTACTTTTGCCAGTAACCCGGAAGTCAGTATTGAAATTGACCCACGCAGTTGCAGTGATGAGAAACTTCGCCATTTGCGTGAATTAGGCTTCAACCGTGTCAGCTACGGCGTACAAGACTTTGACAAAAAAGTTCAGATTGCCATTAACCGTGTACAGGATGTCGATTTAATCGCTCATCAGCTGAAGCTGAGTAAAGAGCTGGGCTTTGACTCTATTAACCTGGACTTAATTTACGGACTACCCTACCAACGTCCGGAAACCTTTAGGAAGTCGATTGAGCAAGTGATTGAAATGGACCCTGACCGTATTTCGGTATTCAGCTATGCGCATTTGCCTGAACGCTTTGCCGGGCAGAAGAAGATACCAGAAGAGTCCATTCCACAACCTTCGGTTAAGTTAAGCCTGCTGGAACAAGCCATTACTCAGCTTAGCGAGGCCGGTTATCAGTTTATTGGCATGGACCACTTTGCGAAGAAAGACGACGGTCTGGCAATTGCTCAGCGCGAAGGTCGTTTGCAACGTAACTTCCAGGGCTATACGACCGACGGGCAGGATGCATTACTGGGCCTGGGCGTATCATCCATTAGCCAGGTAAACGGTGTGCTCTGGCAACACGAAAAAGAGCTACCGGCTTACTACAAAATGATAGATAACGGACAAAAACCCATTATCAAAGGCATGGCATTAACGGACGAGGATAAAATTCGCGCCGCTCTAATTTCTCAGGTTATCTGCCACTTTGAGCTGGATATTGAGGCCTTTAAAGCCGAGTGGAATATCGATGACTTCTGGGCACATTTCGCCGAAGCCATACCGCTGTTAAAACCGTTTATTGAAGACGGTTTAGTCGACGTGTCCGACAAAAAACTCCGCGTCACAGAATTAGGTCGCCTCTGGGTTCGCAGCATTTGCGCTTGTTTCGACGAATACCTGGACCACGGCCAGAACCGCTACTCCAAAGTGGTTTAGCGGCCATAGGTGGGCTGGCCTGTATACGTTTAAATCAAAAGAGCGGGGAAAAGCGTCGACGGGTAGGGTATCTGTTCTCAGAGAGTGTGTGGCGCCAAGGATGGCGACACTCAAGCCCCCAGGGATGGGTTTACGGCGTCTCTCTGAGAACAGATACCCTGCCCTGAGAGAGCTTTTCCCTTCCCACTAACTAAATATGGAACGTTGCTTCATTAAGCCATAAGTGAAGCAATATGCTCGCTATGTAGCCTAGTGCTATGACCGGGGTCCACTTCAGGTGGGAGGCAAAGGTGTAGTACCCTCTGGCCTGCCCCATTAAAGCGACACCGGCTGCTGACCCAATGGAGAGTAAGCTACCACCAGTACCTGCGGTTAGGGTAATGAGCAACCACTGACCATGTGACATATCGGGTTCCATCGACAGTACAGCAAACATGACCGGAATGTTGTCAATGACCGCCGAAACGACACCCAGAATGGTATTCGCCATTGTCGCACTCATACCGCCGTAAAGCGTTTCAGAAAGCAGGCTCAGATACCCCATAAAGCCAAGACCGCCAACGCATAAAACGATTCCGTAGAAGAACAACAGAGTGTCCCACTCCGCTCGCGAAACCCGGCTGAATACATCAAAAGGCACCACACCACCTAATTGCTCCAGCCGTTTTTGGTCGCCTACGCGCTCTGCCATCGCTCGTTTACGAGCTAGAGAGCCTGGTAGTGTCATACGTAAGAAGTAACCGAAGAATTGTAGATAACCTAAACCCATCATCATGCCCAGCACAGGCGGCAGATGCAGTACAATATGACAAGTTACCGCTGTAGCTACAGTCAGTAAGAATAAGGCGGTAATTCGCAGCGCACCACGTTTTAGTTCCACCTCGGTGTGCAGTGTTGTCGGCTTTTTATTTTCAATGAAAAAGCTCATCACAATTGCCGGTACTAAATAGTTAGCAACCGATGGCAAGAACAAACGAAGAAACTCGGTAAAAGTGACCTGCCCGGCCTGCCAGACCATTAGCGTAGTGATGTCCCCAAAGGGGCTGAAGGCGCCACCCGCGTTGGCCGCAACCACAATACTGACACAACATAAGGCGACAAATTTCTTATCGTCCTGGGCAACTTTCATGACCACGGCACACATCAGTAAGGCTGTCGTTAAGTTATCCGCCACCGGAGAAATAAAGAAGGCCAGTAAGCCGGTTATCCAGAACAGCTGCTTATAACTAAAGCCTTTTTTCAGTAACCAGGCTCGCAGTGCATCGAACAAACGGCGCTCTTCCATGGCGTTTATATAGGTCATGGCCACCAACAGGAAAAGCATCAATTCCGCAAACTCAAGCAGGTTATGGCGAAAAGCAGACTCAGCCATAGCGGCCTGATCACCGGTATACACCCAGCCAATTAAGATCCAGATGAGGCCGGCGGCAACCAATACCGGTTTTGACTTACGCATATGGAGCTTTTCTTCGCCCATCACCAAAATGTAGGCGAGAACAAAGATGATAATGGCGGTGTAGCCAACAGTAGACTGGGTTAAATCAAAAGGAGAGATGGCGAGCTCTGCCGCCAGTGCCGATACCGAAAAAAACAGGGTAATAACGGTAATCAGAAATTTTGTCATGGCCACATAGGGCGCAGCGTACCTCTACAGTAACTGCACCAACTCTCCTTGTCGGTTAATGGTTAAAAAATGTTTGATCATGCCGGCCTGAATTTGCTGCACCATCATTTCCAGTGGCTGGCTGGCTTCGTCGCTTGAAATGGGATGACCGCCGCGGCCGTCCATTGCGCTGATAAACGCAATATCCCAGTCAATGTCGGTGCGTTTAGACTCTTCAACCAACGCAGAAAAGTCTTCGACTTCTTCGGGCAGTTTATCGACACAAAGTACCGGCTCTAATGTGCCGCCTTCCTGTGTTTCGAATTGCTGCTTCTGACTGTCTGTCGGTTGCTCGGGGAGTTGCGCTTTTGCTAACACAAACAGCAAACGCTGAGGTTCGTGTTGTTGTTTTGCTGCTTTTATAAAGTCTTGATAACTATTGATTTCCATGGCTTCACCTGAATTTCCGGAAGTGCGCGCGGAGAATACCATAAAAGCGCAATTTTAAGGCATGAAAAAAGAGGGAGGCGGGCTCCCTCTTTATGGGTAGTTTTCAGATTTTAGCTGGCTTTTCGCAGCCCAATATTGGCTTGCGCTGCGCCAACAGCAACCTCTGACGGCTGTTTACGGTGATAATGACGCAAATGATGCTCTTTGCGTCGACCAGCGCTAAATGCCGATACACGTTTCAGGTAGCCAATAACCCGTGTACCGTAGTCTATGTCTGCAGAGCCACAGCTGGAACATTCGCTTAAGGTGCGTTTATCAATCTGTTCGCAGGCATTACAAATGGTAATTTTGACGTTAATGCAGAAGTAGTTACAGCCCGTTTTTGCGGCAATATTCAGTAACGACAAATAACCGGATGTATTCAATTTTTCGTCAAGGTTTAAATGTAAGGCCGACCCACCATCCAGGTATTCAATCAACTCTTTTCCATGAAGAACAAGCTTATCCAATGCATTGGCGTCGTCGTCTTCTACGGCATAAAAATAGGAGTTGTAGCAGTCACGGCTCACTTTGTAGCCGTCAGCTCTGTCCCACTTAGCGTTTTTCACACCCAGGTTTTCTGCTGGCACGAACTCGGTATTGAACATATAGCCGTATTCTTTTTTCGCCGCTTTATTAGCGTCGTAAATCACTTTTAAATGGTTCTGTACAAAGTCTTTATAAGCCTGGTTGTTACCTGCGGTAATCCCCTGCGACTCAGCCGCTTCAACCATGCCGTTAATGCCTATAGTCAGGAACTGCTTGTCCAGAGTAATAAAGCCGGCGTCATAAACGGTTAACAGACCCGCTTCTTTATATTCTTCCATCAGCTTTCTGTAAGCCACCTGATATTTGTGAATTTTGCTGACTTCTTCGTCTAAATCTCTGCCATCCTGAACCAAGCGGTTCATGTTCATGGTTATGACATTAATCGAGCCTGTCGCAACACCTCCGGCACCTAAGGTATAAGAAAAGGTATTGTCGCTAATTTCGCTTCGTAGTCGGCAACATGACGCTAACGAATCGGCATTGTCAGATAAGTAAACAAAGAAAGAGTTACCATTAGCCATTTCGCCGGCGATTTTCTCTGCAAATGACTGATCTTTGCACTGACCGTCGTCGGTTAACATAGCAACCGTCACCACAGGGAAGGTCAGAATCGTCTTTTCCCGCTCCTTATTAAACCAGTCCAGGAAGAAGTCCTGCAGCGCACTCACCGAGCTCCATTCCGGCTTAGTGAAGTCTGCAGGGAAAACAAACTCACCAAACATACTGTCAAAGTAATGCTGGTCGTAAATAGAGATATTCCAGAACACACTTTGGTAGCCGCGGGCCGCCGCTGGCTGATTCAGTGCATAAACCACGTGCTGCAAGTGGTTTTCAATTTGGTGCCGATGAGTGTTTAAGTAATTGTCGCCGTAGTCTTTACGGGCAAAGTAGTCGAAGTAGGTTAAGAACTCGACCGTAGCGACCGCTCCGGCAAACTGGGAACTTACGGCAAAAACAAAGTTAACGAACGTGCCGCAGAACGACTCTAGATGTTTAGGCGCCTGAGATTCGCCGCCCAGCTTAGTTAAGCCGTCACGTAAAAACGGGTACATAGTGACTGAAACACAGTAAGGCTTCAGGCTGGTTTCGTCATGCACGTAAATTTCATGGTCCTCAATTTGGCGAACGTACTCTTTTGCCAGGTCATTACCAAAAAGTTCACTGATTTTATTGCTGACCTGTTTGCGGTTAACCTGCACAAAAAAGTCTTTCATTAACTCGGCTTCAAGTGTTGCTATGTTCTTTTGTGTGACGTTGGCGTTTGCATCCATTTTTGAACCATCGGCTGCATTTTGAGCATGTAAATACTCGTGGATGAAATCGACTTTGCCAGTGACTTGTTCTTCGTTTAAGCGCAACATAATTATTCTCCTGTTTGAAACTCGCAGTTCAATAACTGCTGTGTCCGTAAGTCATAGAATCGTTGGTTGGTCGTTGGACTTTCCAAGCCGCCCCGGGCAGCTATCCACGGTCCGGTTTTTAGATAAGTCAGTTGTTCACGAAGCGCTAGTGAGACGTTTTCATAGCCGGTATACAGACAAGTCTCCAGCCCTTCATTTTTTATTTGCTTTAATAGTTTCAGTAGTGCCGTTGGCTGCCACTCGCCCCCCAAAAATAAAACGCAGCTAATTAATCCGCGATATTTTTGCCACTGCTGCTGAAGGTGCTCCTCCGTCAGCGGCTCCCCACTTCCGACCGGCCAGCTATCCACACTATGGCAACCTTTGCACCCAACCGGGCAGCCGGTAATGGTGTAAGCTAACGCCACTTCTCCCGGAACTTCCTGCCAGACAATCTGTTCCGCGCTGTAATGCAGTCTTGTGGGGTAAACCGGCATAAAACACCATATATCGTTAGTTATTTTAAATTTAACACTACATATTGTGTTTCTAGCATAGGAGAGTCTGATGCGAATGCATTGATCCTGCTCAAGGTTTAAGCAGAAAGGAATAAAGCTGCCAACCCGCCTGAAGAGATACCTCTTTTAGGGTAGAAATGACCTTTAGGGTACTTTTAACCACGTCAGTTAAAACAACCTAATAAAACTCAGTCATAAAAACCCTATTTAAAATAAAAACTATAATAATCAAGACTTTAAAAAGTGGCCTCAATATTGCAATTAGGTAAACGCATAGTGAATTAATAAGAATTCTCTGTTCATAAACCTATGGAGTAACAACATGAAGCTGTTCAGCATCAAGGAGGTCAATAATGGCCGGGTATCGTAAGCTTTGGTGGACATTAATTGCAGTTCTTGCAATTACCTTTGGCGTTTTAGGGTATTTTGGAACGGAAGTTTACCGGGAGGCTCCGCCTATTCCGGATAAGTTCATGAGTACCAATGGTAACGTCGTTGCAACCGAGGAATCGGTTTTAGACGGGCAGACAGCCTGGCAGTCGGTTGGCGGCATGCAGCTTGGCTCAATTTGGGGACATGGTGCTTACCAGGCTCCGGACTGGACAGCTGACTGGCTACACCGTGAGTTGCTGGCCTGGTTAGACATTCGTGCCCACGAAGTCTTCGATAAGCCTTATGAACAGCTTACTGGTGTACAACAGAACCAACTTGAGTACGAACTTAAGGAAGAGTATCGCACCAACACCTACGATAAAGCCTCAGACACCGTTACTCTTAGTGAGCGACGCATTCAGGCTATTGAGCAAACTGGTGAGTACTACTCAAAACTGTTCAGCGATGACCCGGAGCTTCGCCCTACTCGCGTAAGCTATGCAATGAAGGAAAACACTCTGCCTTCAGCTGAGCGTCGTGCAGTAATGAACGACTTTTTCTTCTGGACCGCATGGGCAGCTGCTACTGAACGTCCAGATGCAGACATCACCTATACCAACAACTGGCCACATGAAACATTGATAGATAACGTGCCGAGCGCAGAAAACATTATCTGGTCTATTGTCAGCGTTATCCTATTGATCGCCGGTATTGGTTTCTTAATTTGGGCGTGGGCATTCTTACGCGACAAAGAAGAAGAGGAGCTGGTTGCGCCAGAGCATGACCCTATTGCTAAGGTCAAGCTAACGCCATCGCAAAAAGCTTTGGGCAAATATTTGTTTATCGTTGTTGCTCTGTTCACTTTCCAGGTGTTAATGGGTGGTCTTACCGCGCACTACACAGTAGAAGGACAAGAGTTCTACGGTATTAATATTTCAGAGTGGTTCCCCTACTCACTAACTCGTACCTGGCATATTCAGGCCGCCATGTTCTGGATAGCGACCGGGTTCTTGTCTGCAGGACTCTTCCTTGCCCCGATTATTAACGGTGGTAAAGATCCGAAGTATCAGAAACTGGGTGTCGACATCCTGTTCTGGGCACTGGTCCTGGTTGTCGCGGGTACCTTTATCGGTAACTGGTTAGCCATTGCGCAAATCATGCCTGAACACCTGAACTTCTGGTTAGGCCACCAGGGCTATGAGTACGTCGATTTAGGTCGCTTATGGCAAATTGGTAAGTTCCTGGGTATCGTCTTCTGGTTAGTACTGATGATGCGCTGTGTGTGGGGTGCATTCAAAGTCAAAGGCGACAAGAACTTACTGGCACTCTTCACCGCCTCAGTCGTTGCCATTGGCCTGTTCTACGGTGCCGGCTTCTTCTACGGCGAGCGTACTCACATTTCTATCATGGAATACTGGCGCTGGTGGATTGTTCACCTGTGGGTAGAAGGCTTCTTCGAAGTATTTGCCACTGCCTCTCTGGCCTTCATCTTCCATAGCATGGGCCTTGTGTCTCGTCGCATGGCAACCGTTGCTGCACTGGCTTCAGCGTCATTGTTCATGCTCGGTGGTGTACCAGGTACTTTCCACCACTTGTACTTCTCAGGTACAACCACACCGGTTATGGCGGTAGGTGCAACCTTCTCTGCACTAGAAGTGGTTCCGCTGATTGTGCTGGGCTATGAAGCCTGGGAAAACTACAGCCTGCAGAAACGTGCAGACTGGATGCAACGCCTTAAATGGCCACTGCTTTGCTTCGTAGCCGTTGCATTCTGGAACATGTTAGGCGCCGGCGTATTAGGCTTCATGATCAATCCGCCTATCTCGCTGTACTATGTACAAGGTCTGAACACCACGCCGACTCACGCACACGCAGCACTATTCGGTGTGTACGGATTCCTGGCACTGGGCTTTGTATTGCTGATACTGCGCTACATTCGTCCGAACCTGCAGTTCGACGAGAAACTGATGAAAATGGCCTTCTGGACAATGAACATCGGCTTAGTGCTAATGCTCTTCACCAGCTTGCTGCCAGTCGGTTTCATCCAGTTCTACGCCGCTGCGACTGAAGGTTTATGGTACGCACGAAGCGAAGCCTTCATGCAACAACCACTACTACAGAACCTACGTTGGTTCCGTACCGTCGGCGATATGGTCTTCATCGTCGGTGCGCTAGGCATCAGCTGGCAAGTCATAAAAGGCTTAAAGCATAAATCTGCTTAACCCTTAATAAACCAGGCTTCTACAACTTTGTGGAAGCCTGGTTTTTCTTTTTGGACGAGTTAATCGGAGGATGTATGAGCCGCAAACCCGATACCAAAACCGCGATGTATCAGTTACTGGACGCTATTCGCGAACACATTCCTTTTGGCTTAAAAGAAGCGGATATGTGCCAGGGTATTTGTCGTGGCTGTTCTAAGAAAATGATGGAAATGCTGGATGCGGAAGTCAGTCAGTGGCAGGCCGACCTGGATAATGAACTCGCTGACCCGACCCTGGCCGACTTAGTTTTTATGGAAAAGCTGGCACGCCGTACCGAAAAGATTTTACGGCGCAATAAATTAATGGGCTAATCCAGCTTATACACTTGCTCGGTAACCGGGTTGTCGTCCGCTTCTTTCCCGTTAACCGTGGTTTCAGCTGACTCCAGTTGATCAATGCTAAAACGCTGACCATAACCCACTTCGACTTCCCCTTCCAATACCGAAAACGGCGGCCCTTCACGGTAGCCATTCGGATACTGCAACGTAATCAGTAAACCTTTTGCCTGCTCGGGTAATTGCTCGCATAGCTGTTGAACGTAGCGTTGACGCATTTCAGGTGGTAGCGCAATCATGGCGGCGCGATCGTACCAGGCATCAATATCGGCCAGGTCACTTTTAACCAGCTTAAAGAAATCGCCAACCCATATAACCAGCTCATCCAGAGCATACTCTTTAAAGTCGCCACGCTGGGTTATTTGGGGTTTTAATTGGTTCTCTTCGAAAAACTGTCTGGCCGCCAGCTCACTCAGCTCTACCCCAAAAACACGGTAGCCTTTTTCCAGCAGCCACAGCATATCTTTTGATTTGCCGCACAAAGGCACAAATACCTTTGCACCGGGCTTTACCACACCAGAAAAATACTTCAGCAATAGTTCATGTGTGTGTGGCTGATGAAAACCAATTTGCTGATTTTCCCAACGCTCATGCCAGAAGGCAGATTCCATAATTTAACTCCAAAATAAAAAAGGCACCCCTTTGGGTGCCTATCCTAGCAGAAATAGAGCCGCTTACTGCAGTAACGGTGAACCGGTATCAACAAAATCGAAACCTTTGATATCAGCTTCATTCGCCAATGCCTGTATGTATTGAGAAACCGCTTTACGGTGCACTTTCTCTTCCAGATATTCCGCAATTTTGTCTTTAACCGCCTCGTACGGTAACGGCTTACCATCAATTTTATGGTCAACAGACACCACATGAAACCCGTAACGAGTTTCTACCGGGTATTTCATTAACCCTTCTTCAGCGGTGAACAACTGGCGTTCAAACTCAGGAACGGTTTGCCCCTTGCTCAACTGCCCCAGGTTTCCGTCGGTCTCCTTTGACGGGCACGAGGAATACTGGCGTGCAAGCTGACTAAAGTCGTCGCCTTCCTGCAACTGCTGAATAAGCTGCTCCGACATACGCTTTGCATTCACCCGCTCAAGATCATCATCCGGCGCTGCCGCTAACAGAATATGGCGAGCCTCAACAATCGGCGACGTTTTAAAGCGCTCCGGGTTTTGCTCAAAGTACTGTTTGCAAGCCTGCTCGTCCGCTTTTGGGCGAGCTACTTCACGTTCGATCAGAATTTCAATGAAGTCATCTTCGCCGCCCTGCGCGGTGTCATCCAGTACCTCAATGTCTAAATCTTTTGCCCTTTGTTTGAACAGCTCACCGATTACCAGTGCTTCCGCTGCCATACTCATGGCTTCTTCCTGCGTGTCAGCGGGGTGATACTGCATTTCAGCCAGTATCTCCTTTTCCGCAATTTCCACTTGATTCACTTGTATCATAACAACCTTCCCTGAGAGGGTTACCCCTCTCGATAACTCTACAACTAGCGAGCGAATTTTTTACGGACAACCTGATGCTGACGAGTAAGATACTGAACAGGCGCACTGAACATATGCACGAGCCGAGTAAACGGAAAGACTAAGAAAATGGTCATTCCGAGGAATACATGCAGTTTAAATACCCACTCAATTTGAGGGTTGCTGATAGCCGCTACTGCTTCTACCGGGTCAAGTGTCACAATGTTCTGCGCCCAGGTCATAAGCATCAGCATAACGCCCGCTTTCTCCCCTTCTGCGCCATGCACCACATGGTTCACAGAGTAATAAATTGAAATTAACCCTAAAACTAATTGTGCTAACAATAGCCACAGCAATAGTATGTCCATTCTGGTGCTGGTAGCCCGCACACGAACGTTGTTCATGCGGCGGTTAATGAGAATAGCCAGCCCATATAAACAAATTAAGCCGAAAATACCGCCGGCAATAATCGCCAGCCACTGTTTCGCTTCATTGCTAACACCCAGGATGTGCCAAACTGGCTTTGGGGTTAGTAGCCCCACCAAATGGCCGAAGAAAATCCCCAGAATACCAACATGGAACGGTAAGCTGCCTTTGCGCAGTTGCTTGCTTTCCAGCATTTGGCTGGACGCCGTTTTCCAGGTGTATGGCTCACGGTCATAACGGATCCAGGCCCCGATGAAAAAAACAGCCAAGGCAATAAAAGGGTATACGCCGAAGGCCAACATATTTAGATAGCTCATGGTAATCTCCTTAAATACCCGACACTTTACGCGGCTGTGATAAATCGTCGGTGTTCAATGGCACGTACTGATCCCGGCGTTGCCCTTCCGATGGCCGGTTTTGCGCTGTTGGGCAGCCCTGCATCTGGTCATTCCCGGCAAAGGTAACTGCTTCTTCTTCCCAAACTTTATCCAGCTCTTTGCTGGTGTCATCCCGCTTCTCGTTGGCAATTTGCTGACGAACATCGTCAAGGTCGATTTGCACACCAGAGATGCTTAATAGTGTCTGGAATAAAAGCGAGTAGTTACTACCGCGCTGTTCAAGCCTTGCCGTAAGCAGTGCCAGAATATGCGCAACTTCTTCCAAGCCAAGGCGAGCATTTTCATCGCCCTGGGTGGACAAGAATTCCAGATACAACGGAATGTAATCCGGCAATTCTTTCACACCTAAATCCAGGCCGGCCGTTTTGTACTGGTTCATCAAATCAACCATCGCCTGCCCGCGGTCACGCGACTCTCCATGTACGTGCTCGAACAACAGTAGCGACAGAGCGCGGCCACGCTCAAACAGCCCATCGTACTCCGACTGCCAGTCCATCAACGACATACTGGTGCGGTGCTCAATAAAGGCCTCCAGCGCTGCTTTATCGTCAGCACTTAAAGGCGACTGCTGAATCATTTGCTCTAACTCCGCCCGAGCTTCTACAAGCTCGGGTTTGGGGTAATCCAGCAATAACGAAATAACTTGTAATACCTGCATGCTGATTACTCCTTCATGGTTACAGGAATGACTTGACGAACCGACTCTTTCTTAGCGCCGAACAGATTCACACCGTTGTTCCCGTCGCTACAGCCATTACCAAAGGTAAAGCCACAGCCGCCTTTAATGTCATAAGCATTTTCGGCATAAGCGCGATGGCTGGTCGGAATAACGAAGCGGTCTTCATAATCCGCCAACGCCATATAACGGTACATTTCTTCTACCTGGTTCTTGGTCAGGCCAACCTGCTCCAGAACCGCTAAGTCTTCAACGCCGTCTACGTGCTCTGAACGTTTGTAAGAGCGCATGGCTATCATTCGTTCCAGTGCGCGAACGATGGGTTTCTCGTCACCGGCAGTAAGCAGGTTAGCCAGATAACGCAGCGGAATACGCAGCGACTTCAAGTCTGGAATTTCACCGTCCATGCCGACATGGCCTGCTTCTACCGCGCTTTGAATTGGCGACAGCGGCGGCACATACCAAACCATTGGCAGCGTACGGTACTCAGGGTGCAGTGGCAGTGCTACTTTCCACTGCATTGCCATCATGTAAACCGGTGAGCGCTGTGCAGCCGTGATCCAGTTTTCAGCAATACCCTCTTTACGAGCCGCTTCCTGAACTTCAGGGTCATGCGGGTCTAAGAAAATACCCAACTGCTCTTCGTACAGGTCTTGCTCATTTGGTGTGTTTGCCGCTTCTTCAATGCGGTCCGCATCATAAAGCAACACACCTAAGTAACGGATACGACCGACACAAGTTTCTGAACATGTGGTTGGCTGACCGGCTTCAATGCGCGGATAGCAGAACGTACATTTTTCAGATTTACCAGTCTTCCAGTTGTAGTAAATTTTCTTGTACGGGCAACCCGATACACACATACGCCAGCCGCGACATTTATCCTGGTCAATCAGAACAATACCGTCTTCTTCACGCTTATAAATAGCGCCGGAAGGGCAAGCCGCCACACAGGCCGGGTTCAGACAGTGTTCACACAAACGTGGCAAATACATCATGAAGGTCTTTTCAAACTGACCGTACATGTCTTTTTGCACCACGTCGTCGAAGTTCTTGTCTTTCTTACGTTTTTCGAATTCCGTACCCAAAATTTCTTCCCAGTTCGGACCCCACTCAACTTTCTGCATCCGCTTACCGGTAATCAGTGAGCGTGGACGCGCAGTTGGTTGGTGCTTGCTCGGCTTCGCCGTATGCAAGTGCTGGTAATCAAAGTCGAACGGCTCGTAGTAGTCGTCAATTTCAGGCAAATCCGGGTTACCAAAAATATTGGCAAGCACGCGGCGCTTACTACCAATTTTTAGTTCCAGGTTGCCCTTTTTATTGCGCGACCAACCGCCGTTCCATTTGTCCTGGTTTTCCCATTCTTTCGGGAAACCAATGCCTGGCTTGGTTTCTACGTTGTTAAACCAGGCATATTCAACCCCTTCACGCGAGGTCCATACGTTTTTGCAGGTGATGGAGCAAGTATGACAGCCGATACACTTGTCCAAATTCAGCACCATGCCAATTTGAGCTCTTACTTTCATCGTGTTGTCCCCACTCCGAATTATTCAGTGTCCAGGAAGTCGACTTTGTCCATCTTGCGGACCACCACGAATTCATCGCGGTTACAGCCAACTGTCCCGTAATAGTTAAAGCCATAGGCTTGTTGTGCGTAGCCGCCGATCATATGAGTCGGCTTCATAACCACACGCGTTACTGAGTTATGGATACCACCACGGGTACCGGTTAACTCAGAGCCCGGCATGTTCAAAATACGTTCTTGAGCGTGATACATCATGCTCATACCTTCCGGTACTCGCTGTGACACTACCGCACGCGCACAAATCGCACCGTTGACGTTGAAAATGTCCAGCCAGTCGTTGTCTTCAATGCCGGCCGCTTTTGCGTCAACTTCGCTAAGCCAGACAATAGGTCCGCCACGCGACAGGGTCTGCATTAACAGGTTGTCGGAGTAGGTACTATGGATACCCCACTTCTGGTGCGGTGTGATCCAGTTCAGTACAATCTCTTTGTTGCCGTTCTGACGTTTGTTCAGTACCGGCGCAACCGTCTTCAGGTTAATTGGCGGCTTATAGGCACATAAGGTTTCACCAAAGTCACGCATCCACTCGTGGTCCTGATAGAACTGCTGACGACCGGTAATGGTGCGCCATGGAATCAGCTCATGTACGTTGGTATAACCTGCGTTGTAAGAAACGTGCTCATCTTCCAGACCTGACCAGGTTGGCGAAGAAATGATCTTACGCGGTTGCGCAACGATATCGCGGAAGCGGATCTTTTCTTCCTCTTTAGGCTTCGCCAAATGGGTATGCTCGCGACCGGTGAGCTTACCCAGCGCAGCCCAGGCTTTAACGGCAACATGACCGTTAGTTTCTGGTGCCAGTGACAAAATAACCTCACAGGCGTCAATAGCCGACTCAATCTTAGGACGCCCTTTGTTAATGCCTTCTTCAACGTGCTTGCGGTTTAACTTACCGAGGAATTCAACTTCTTCCTTGGTATCCCAGTTAATACCCTTACCGCCGTTGCCCAGCTCATCCATTAGTGGACCAAGCGAAGTGAAACGGTTGTAGGTATTCGGGTAGTCACGCTCAACCACGGTAATGTTCGGCATAGTCTTGCCCGGAATGGCTTCACACTCGCCTTTCCACCAGGCTTTACCACCGTATGGCTGTGCCAGCTCTCCGGGGGAGTCGTGCTGCAGTGGTACGGTAACCACGTCTTGTTCAACACCTAGGTGCCCTTCACTTGCACGGGAGAACTCTTTCGCTATACCTTTGAAGATATCCCAGTCACTGCGCGCTTCCCAAACCGGGTCAACGGCAGCGGTTAACGGGTGAATAAACGGATGCATATCCGAGGTATTCATATCGTCTTTTTCATACCAGGTAGCGGTCGGCAAAACGATGTCTGAATACAGACAAGTTGTCGACATACGGAAATCCAGTGTGGTCAGCAGGTCAATCTTGCCTTCCGGCGCCTCATCAACCCATTCCACGTCTTCTGGTTTTTTACCGCCAAAGTCGCCCAGATCTTTACCTAGCAGGCCATGCTTAGTACCCAACAGGTGCTTCAGCATGTATTCGTGACCTTTACCTGAGGAACCCAGCAGGTTCGAACGCCAGATGAACATATTGCGTGGGAAGTTTTTAGGGTCATCCGGCTGCTCACAGGCAAAGCGAATATCACCGCTTTTTAGCTGCTCAACCAAATACTCTTTAACATCCTTACCGGCAGCTTTAGCAGCTTCAACAACGCGCAATGGGTTCTGACCCAACTGCGGTGCGGACGGTAACCAGCCCATACGCTCAGCACGCGTGTTGTAATCCAAAATCGTACTCTGCCATTTATCTTTGTTTGCCAATGGCGAGACAATTTCGCTCATATCCAGCTTTTCGTAGCGCCACTGGTCGGAATGGTTGTAGAAGAACGAAGTACCATTCATATGACGTGGCGGACGCTGCCAGTCCAGACCAAAGGCTAAAGGAGTCCAGCCAGTCTGCGGACGCAGTTTTTCCTGCCCAACGTAGTGGGCCCAGCCACCACCGGACTGACCAATACAGCCACACATCATCAGCATGTTGATCATGCCGCGATAACTCATGTCCATGTGGTACCAGTGGTTAACACCTGCACCAACAATGATCATAGAACGACCTTTGGTCTTGTCGGCATTACGACCAAACTCAGTTGCAACACGAATCACATCCGCAGGTTTTACACCGGTAATGTGTTCCTGCCATGCAGGCGTGTAAGGCACATCGTCGTTGTAGTCTTTAGCACGGTTTTCATCGTTAACGCCGTTATCGACGCCATACTGCGCCAGCATTAAGTCAAAAACGGTGGCCACATAAGCCGTTTCGCCGTTCGCTAATTCGACTTTCTTAGCCGGAACTTTGCGAATCTGAATTTCGTCGTGCTCAGTATGCTGGAAGTACTCGTATTCGTGCGGAGCACTACCAAAGTAAGGGAAGCCTACCTCAACAATTTCGTCGTTGTTATCTTTAAGCGACAGTTGCAGCTCGACATCGCCATCTTTATCTTTCTGTTCCAGATTCCACTTGCCGGATTGTCCCCAGCGATAACCAATAGAGCCGTTCGGGCTGGTCAGGCTGTTATTTTTTTCATTAATTGCAATGGTTTTCCAGTCTGGATTATTCTCTTCACCCAGATTATCCACCAAATCGGCAGCGCGTAAGAAACGGCCCTGATTCAGAACTTTTTCACCCGGCTCCAGCATAACCAGCATTGGCATATCGGTGTAACGAGTGACATAGTCGTGGAAGTACTGGCTTTGTTTGTTTACGTAAAATTCTTTCAGAATGACGTGCCCAAACGCCATAGCCAGAGCCGAGTCAGTACCCTGACGTGGCGCTAGCCAGGTATCACCAAACTTAGAGGCTTCGGAGTAATCCGGAGTAATAACGCAGGTTTTCGTTCCTTTGTAACGCACTTCGGTAAAGAAGTGAGCGTCTGGTGTACGCGTTTGCGGTACGTTAGAACCCCAGGCAATGATGTAGTTGGAGTTATACCAGTCGGCTGACTCCGGTACGTCTGTTTGCTCACCCCAAACCTGCGGTGATGATGGCGGCAAGTCACAGTACCAGTCATAGAAGCTCAGACAGTTTGCGCCAATTAAGGACAGGTAACGCGCGCCAGCGGCGTATGACACCATCGACATCGCAGGAATGGGTGAGAAACCACTGATACGATCCGGCCCATATTCTTTAGCCGTGTAGACGTTAGAAGCGGCGATAATTTCGTTCACTTCTTTCCAGTCTGCACGGATAAAACCACCCATACCGCGCGCTTCTTTATAACTTTTCGCTTTTTTAGGATCAGTAACAATTGATTCCCAGGCTTTCACCGGGTCTTTATGCTGTTCCTTGGCTTCGCGCCACAGCGTCATTAACTGCTGGCGTACTTTAGGGTACTTCAGGCGGTTTGCGCTGTAGATATACCAGGAATAGCTGGCGCCCCTTGGGCAGCCACGCGGTTCATGGTTTGGTAAATCAGGACGTGTCCGAGGGTAATCGGTTTGCTGGGTTTCCCAGGTAACCAGTCCATCTTTAACGTAAATTTTCCAGCTGCAGGAGCCGGTACAGTTCACACCGTGCGTTGAACGCACGACTTTATCGTGCTGCCAGCGCTGGCGATACCCTTTTTCCCACGTTCTGTCTTCATCGGTAGTAACACCATGTCCATCCGAAAATGGTTGCTTTTGCGTTTTAAAGAAACGCAGTTTTTCAAGCAGACGACTCATAATTAGACTCCCAGTCCACGTCTAACAGTAACTAAATAGATATGTGGGAGAAGTGTGCGTGATCCTGAGTCGACTTGCCAGTTCAAAAAATTAGCTAACTCATTGATATACATTAAAAACTACCACTAAGGTGGTATATGAGTTTAGCTTGCATAGACTGATTTTTAAGAAGTTTTCTCGTTCTAATTGAGAGTGATTATTAATTAGCCCTAAAGGTGGTAAAAAAGAGGTAGCCCAAAGTTATCGGTTGTTGTCTCCCCCTTTGGAAATGCTATATCATGTAGCTGAATTTTTACTCTGAATGTGGCCCGGAATGATACGCAACGCATCTATTATTAATGTCTTTAGAATTTCGCTTGCGCTTATCGTGATCGTGGCCAGCGCCTCCTCTTTATCGGCATTTTGGCTTTTAGAGAAGTCCGAACAAGATGCTGAGCTTATCAACGTAGCCGGCTCGCACCGCATGAAAGCCTATAAGTTTGCGTTTCAGTTATCTAACGGTGAAACCCAGCAGGCAAATCAAACAGCTCAGGACATTGGAACCTTGTGGGAAAAGCCTCTGCTTAATCGCCATTTCGTTAAGGCTGGTGGCAGCATTCAGCAATTGGCCGAGGAAGCCCGGACGGAGTGGGAGCGTGTTCAAACGGGTATTGCTGAACAGGGCTTCGTCAGTTTCTCTCAAGAGCAAAATGAAGCCATCGATAACTACGTTAACCAATTGGATACTCTGGTAGGTCAACTGCAGGAACATTCAGAGCACCGCATGGAGACGGTCCGCAGTGCTCTGGCCCTGGCGTCCTTCGTCATTGTTGCTATCTTTTTCTTCCTGCTGACTGTACTTAAACGCAAAATTGATCAGCCGCTCATGCATTTACTGTCGGTCTCTAAGCGTTTAGGCCAAGGCGACTTCACCGCTAAATCTAAGCTCAATAACGAAGATGAAATTGGTCAGCTTTCACGCACCATGAATAAAATGTCAGAAACCGTCAGTTATTTTTACGGTGGTCTTGAGCGCCGGGTGGAGCAACAAACCCAGGAACTGTCGCGTAAGAACAAAGTTTTATCCTTTCTGTACGATACCGCTCGCTCTATCATTGTTCACAGCTACGACTACAACAACTATCAGCAAGTTGTAGAAAAGCTCTATGAAGTTGGCGAAGTAGAAGACATAGAACTTTGTCTTTTAACCGAGGAAGGCAGCCGCCCATTCCTACAGTTACAACCTCGCCCGAATTCACATGACCCTTGTGATGCCGGCGATTGTGCTACCTGTATTAAGGCGGGACCGGGCGCATCGGTTATGCAGGACAAACTCGTTTATCGTTTTGTTTTAAAAAGAGAAGATCAAAATTACGGCGTACTCATTGTACGTTGCGAGCAAAACCAGCCGCTGGCTACCTGGCAGCAACAACTGATGAGCTCAACCGCTGATCAACTGGCCTTATCACAAAGCCTCAAGTCTGAAGAAGAACAAGTACGCAGACTGGCTCTGATGCACGAACGTACCGTTATTGCCCGTGAACTGCATGACTCTCTGGCACAAGCGCTGTCCTACCTCAAAATACAGGTGACACGTTTGCACAAAGGCATTGAAAAGAACGACCGCGCGACTATTGATGATGTCAGTAGCGAACTTCGTGAAGGTTTAAACTCAGCCTATCGTCAACTGCGTGAACTGCTGACTACCTTCCGCCTGAAAGTAGACGGCTCTGGTCTTTATAACGCATTGCAAACAACGGTTAAGCAATTAACTGAGCAAAGCGATATGTCCATTAACCTGGATTACCGTCTGAATAACATACCGCTGGCTCCGCATGAAGAAATTCATTTGCTGCAGATTATTCGTGAAGCCAGCCAAAACGCAGTTAACCACAGTCAGGGAACTCAGGTTCACATCAGCCTTTCACAACCAGGCGGGCAGGATGTCGAACTCAGAATTACCGATGACGGTGTCGGTTTACCGGAAAATGCTGAAAAAGTTAACCATTATGGACTGGCCATTATGCAGGAGCGCAGCCGTAACTTAGGTGGTGAAATTAATATGTCGCGGCTTGCTGCAGGTGGTACAGAAGTGCTCTTTTCCTTTACCCCGGACTACCTGTTGCAATAACCCGTCTGCCTACGGGTTATAGAACTGGCCGTGCCGGCGCAAGTAGATAAAACCGTTCAGCAGTAAACCAATCACGTAGAACACAATAAAATCGATGTAAACGGTATCGATGCTTTGCGATTTTAGCGCCCAGGCAAAGCGCAGTGGCAAATAGACCGCCCCCAGCATTGCGATGGTACCCGCCCAAATTAATACCCTATGAGTGTAAGTTCTTGGAAACACCTTTCTCATAGTCACCACTACCGAGCCATTCCCTAGGGCACTGGTAAAAATCAGACCCAGCATACTGATAAAAAAGGGTTCAAAATAAATTTCTGTTGGACCGTGCTGGGCGAAATACATATAACGCCCGGCTACCGCACCAAAAACCATCATTAACAATAAACTGATTTGCGTTACCAGAGCACCACCAAAAATTCCGGCCAACCAACGGCCAAAAGGCCGGGCCAGTAAAGCGACAAAAGGTCCCATCCAGACCAGAATTAACGTGCTGTAACCAAATACAAACTCAAGCAACAATGGCAACGCCATGGCAAAACCAATAAAACTGCCAAAAGTCATGTTATAGAGAATACTGCAGTACCAGACGTGACCATTTTGGGTAAGAAGCTTTCGTATGGTTACCTTAGGCAACGACTGCTTTTTCGGGGCAAATAATGCAGCACCAACACTCACAATAGCGGTAAAAGTAAATAAAACAGCCCAGACACAACTGAAACTGTTTAAGAGAATAGGCTCACCGGCATCAACACGCGCGAAAAAGTTCCCGCTACTGCGTTGCAGTACTAAAGAAGATTCCATTCCGTCAGGCTGCCAGGTTGCCAATAGCGGTACTGCCAACTGAGCCAGAAATAAAGAGAATATGGTCATGCCAATAACCACGCTCATAGACAAAGCTAAATTCAAAGAGCTTTTAGACTGGCGGGTTAAATCAAATGCCGGCGCAAACATCGTACAACCAATACCCGATAGCGCGGCTAATAATGCAAGCACCGGATAAGTAATGTTCGTATCTGAAAACTGCACAAAACTATCAATACTGACCAGCAACATAATGATTGCAATAACAGCTGGCATCCAGCGCCCTAGCTGGTTAACAACCAAAGTACCTAATAGTCGTGACAGAGCTCCACTGGCGCCAGCTATAGCGACTAATGACATAAGCTGGCTGGAGGTTAAATTGGCATTTGATTTTGCCAGCAGGACGACAATAACACTCCAGCTTGCCCAAAAGGTGACACCAAGTAACAATACACTGAGCGTCAGCCAGCGCAAAACGGCATGAGAACCAAGGTTTCCCTGCACGTCGCTGAGTGTATTTGTCGCCGAAGCTTTATCCATATCGTCGCAGTTATTCGTTTTATTTTATGACTAAAGACTTTGCTACTAAGGCCGGTTAGATACAACTCACATCAAGAGTTACTTTTAGGGTTATTATGGGGTAATGCTTTACCTAATTATGGGTAAAAACGTTATTCAAAAGTGTAAGTTCTGGCTATGTGCGGTGAATTTAAACACCAGCTATGTCAAACTAACTGAGTTAAGTACACAAGGGAGAAGACTATGACAACCGAAGCAGCCAGCATTATGTTAGTGGACGATCATCCACTACTGCGAAAAGGACTAAAACAGCTGATTGCCATGGAAGACGACATGACTGTTGTCGCCGAAGCCAGTAACGGCCCGGACGCACTGGAGTTAGCTGCTGAGCACGATCCCGATCTGATTGTTCTGGATCTCAACATGCATGGTATGGATGGCATAGAAACCCTGAAAAAGCTTCGGGATTCCGGGGTGACATCGCGCATTATCATGCTCACGGTTAGTGACGCCGACGACGACGTGGTGGCAGCTATTACTAATGGCGCTGACGGTTACTTGCTAAAAGATATGGAACCCGAGCTTCTGTTAGAACAAATTCACCGCGCAGTGACCGGAAAAATGGTGTTAAGCGAAGCCATCACCGAAATACTGGCTACGGCTTTGCGCCAGCCAACTCAGTCAGCCACCTCGCAATTGAGCACTTTAACCAACCGCGAGCATGAAATTTTAAGCTTAATTGCTAAAGGCATGAGTAACAAAGTCATTGCCCGCGAGCTGGATATATCCGATGGCACCGTTAAGGTGCATGTTA
Organism: Idiomarina sp. ST10R2A5; assembly: GCF_051842325.1. NCBI lineage: Bacteria > Pseudomonadati > Pseudomonadota > Gammaproteobacteria > Alteromonadales > Idiomarinaceae > Idiomarina > Idiomarina sp. ST10R2A5. The sequence continues at coordinate 150,871 of NZ_JBNIEX010000003.1, forward strand.
AACACTTACTGAAAAAGCTGGGCTTGCGCTCTCGTGTTGAGGCCGCAGTCTGGATGGTTAATCAACAAGGTGAATAAGTATGAGTAACCCGTCACTAATGCCTGTTGAGCAGGCACTAGAGAACATGCTCAATACCGTTTCAACCATAACTGACAAAGAGACGGTTGAATTATCGGAAGCGCTGGGGCGTATCCTGAACCGGCCGGTAAATTCAACGTTGGATGTTCCCGGTTATGATAATTCGGCCATGGACGGATACGCTGTCCGCAGCAGTGAAGCGAAGAAAGGTTCTCGCTTGAAAGTTGTCGGAGTTGCTGCTGCGGGACACCCTTATAACGACTCTATCCCTGAAAACGGGTGCGTTCGTATTATGACCGGCGCCCCCATACCTGATTCAGTAGACGCCGTTATCATTCAGGAAAATACTGAAGCTAATCAGGATAAAAGTGAAATTACCGTGCTACAGGATGTCGCTGAAAGCGATAATATTCGCCGCCGGGGCAGCGATATTGCTTTGGGTGAAGAAGTGATAGCAACGGGTACACGCTTAAGTCCGGTTGATATTGGCTTGCTGGCATCACTGGGTATTGAAGAAGTGGCCGTTTACCGTAAACCGAAAATTGCCGTGTTCTCAACCGGTGATGAATTAGTAGCCCCTGGCGGAAAGCTGAAAAGCGGGCAAATTTTTGACAGCAACCGTTATTTGTTACTGGCTATGCTGGAGAAAATGGGCGTCGAGGCTGTTAACCTTGGCCGGCTGAATGATGACTTAGAAGCTATAAGCCAGGCATTACAAGACGCAACACAAAATTGCGACGCAGTGATAACCAGTGGCGGTGTCTCCGTCGGTGACGCCGATTTTACCAAAACCGCTTTAGAACAATTGGGCTCGGTTTCATTCTGGAAGGTCGCTATGAAGCCGGGTAAACCTTTTGCCTTTGGCAAACTTAAAGACACCTGGTTCTTTGGTTTACCCGGCAACCCGGTTGCAGCAGCCGTGACCATGGATCAACTGACACAGCCGGTGTTGAAGCATCTCTCCGGTGAAAAACACATCAGTAGTGAATCTTATCAGGCAACGGCGGCGGAATATTTGAAAAAGCGTCCGGGCCGGGCCGACTTTCAGCGTGGCTGGTTTGAGCAGGACAACAATAGTCAGCTTAAAGTCAGCAGTGCCGGTTCGCAAAGCTCCGCCGTGTTAAGTACACTGAAACGTGCCAACTGCTTTATCCGACTAGAGCAGGACCGCGGCCCTGTGAATGCGGGAGAAGAAGTCACCATTCTGCCTTTTTCCTCACTGTTGCGGTAAATGTTGACCAAAATCAATTCGGCCTGACGCAAAACATGGACACTGTTCCTTCCGGGAGGGTGTCCATGAAATTTACAGACGTACTATTAGAGCAATTTGAAGAACTTGGCATAAACGAACTGTTCGGCATTCCGGGCGACTTTATTCTGCCGCTACTGGCAGACATTCAAAGTCGCCAGCGCATGCCTTTTCATCACCTGAGCCATGAGCCAGCTATTACCTTCTGCGCAGATGCTGCGGCCCGTATTTGTAACCGGCCATCGGCGGTGTTTCTCACCTATGGTGCTGGTGCACTCAATGCAGTGAATTCCGTTGCTCAAGCCTATGAAGAGCACGTTCCGCTCATTATCGTTGCAGGCTTTCCGGCGCAAAAAGAAATTGATCGTGGGTTAAGCATTCATCACCAGGCCAAGCAGGTTGACTCGCAGCGCCTTATTTATGAACAAGTCACCTGCTGTCAGGTGCGAATAAATTCACCGCTAACGGCTACCGAACAACTGCAAAAAGCGCTAGCTGCCTGCCGTAAGTATTCTCGCCCGGTATTAATTGAAGTTGCGCGGGATGCTTACGATTACCCCGTTGAACCACCTCAGGCCTTAGCCGTACCGGAAATGCCAGATACAGAGCTGTCCAGCCTGACCTCACAGCTAAAAAAACGTCTGGAAAAAGCAAAAAACCCCGTAATTCTGGCAGGTATCGATGTGCGCCGCTTTAACGCCTCTGCTGAACTGGAGAACTTCAGTAAGAAAACCGGCATTCCAATTATCACCACCTTTCTCGGACGCGCGGTGGTTGATCATACACACCCTAACTTTGCCGGCGTATTTCTTGATGATGCTGATACCCGGGCCTACCAGTTACTGGAGCAGACCGACTTAATTCTGGCGGTGGGGGTTATCCGCACAGACAGTAACTTTGCCGCCCATAATCCACTCTTTAATAATGAGAAGCTGGTGGATATTCAGCAGAACCACTGTCAGATAGAAAAAAGTGCTTACCACCATGTGCAGCTGGATAAGCTATTCCGCAAGTTAGAGCAAGGTAACCTCCCAGACTACCACTACTCTATAGCCGCGACCGGCAGTTGCTCTATACCTGATGATACCTTTAATGCCGACAACGTGATGCGCACCATTCATCAGCAACTGGCACGCAGTGAGCAGGTGGTTCCTTTTGTGACCGATGTCGGCGATTGCCTGTTTGCCTCGTTACAGGCCGAACCCAGTCTTTGTCTGGCCCCCGCCTACTATGCCTCGATGGGCTACTCCATACCCGCAGCCTATGGTATTCAGGCCGCTACGGGCATGCGGCCCATGGTGTTGGTAGGCGATGGCGCTTTCCTGATGACCGGACTGGAGCTTGGACATTTTCAACGACATGATTATGCCCCAATTATTGTGCTCTTTAATAACCGTTGCTGGGACATGATCCAGGCTTTTGCACCTCAACTTGAATGCACCAATCTCAATGGCTGGGACTATCAGCAGTTAAGTCAGAGCATGAACTGTGACTATTATCGCGTCAGCCAAAGTGCACAACTTGAAGACGCCGTTCAGCAGGCGTTAATGCAGACAAAGAAAGTGTCTTTTATTGAGGTTGAGCTGGCAGCCAATACCAGAACTGAAAGACTGAACCGCTTTGCTTATCGCTTTCTTAATGCATAGCGGCTGCTTTAAATGATACATAAACCTGTTGTTGCAACTGTAAGTTCAGACGTTTAACCGAGGCATTGGTTACCAATGCCCGGAGTATCTGGTCACCAACGGTTAAAACAACAACGGTCTCAGCAACATGCTTCGCAGGTTCAAAGTCGATAATACGCGCGACGACCTGGTTCGTCAGTGAGGTATTAGGTAAATATCCTGTCGCAATACTGACGTCTCTCGCCCAGACAAGTAGCCGCCCCGCCGCGCGTGTTTTTGCCTCGCTCACACCTGTCACATCGACAGCGGCATTGACCGGTAGCCAGAGTTGCTGCTCCGCCAATTGCCATGCAAGCAGTTCATCGGTGGCATTAACACGCCCGGCCGTTTGGTTCGGTGGCGTTACCGATAACACCGACAGCGGCCCTTCGCTGTGGCCGGCCAGAGAATCGATCTGGGTCTGCAAAGTACCGCTGGAGACGAGCTTCCCATCCGCCATGATTACTACGTCGTCGGCCAGCTGCACCACTTCCTCAACATGATGCGACACCAGCAACATAGGTAACCGGAAGCGATTCTGTATTCGTCGTAAATCGGTAAGAATTTGTTTTTTCGCGGTTGCATCCAGACCATTCATGGGCTCATCGAGTAATAATAACTGTGGCTGTGACAACAATGCCCTGCCAATGGCTACGCGCTGCTGCTGCCCTCCGGAAAGCTGGCCCGGCTTACGCTGCAGCAGCTCTCTAAGTGACAACATATCAACGACCTCAGCAAAGCCGATAGCCAATTCACTGTCACTGACGTTTTTCGGCATGCCGTATCTTAGGTTATTTTCGACCGACATAGTGGTAAACAAGTGAGCCTGTTGAAATACCAGTGCCAGTCCACGTTGCTCCGTTTTCATGCGCGGTTTGCGCGAATGCCAGAGTGCATCCCGCCAGCGGACACTGCCTTTCAGACCCGGAGTTAATCCGGCGATAGCTCGTAATAAAGTACTTTTACCGCAGCCCGACGGGCCAAAAATGGCGGTCACACGGTCATCGGCAAAACTGTGCGCCAACTGCAGACAGAAGTCGCCCTGTTGTTGTTCTATATTGACCGTTAACATAACCGCCCTCCACGCTGAGCGCGCCTCTGCCAGGCATAAACTGAGACCAGTACGGTAAAGGCAAATAACAACAGACCCAGCGACAACCGCTCAGCCGCGCCGTAGTTCATGGCTTCGGCATGGTCGTAAATAAGCACCGACAAAACCTGGGTTTCTCCCGGTATACTGCCACCAAGCATTAAAATGACACCAAACTCGCCTAAGGTATGGGCAAAGCTCAGAGTTGCCGCAATGAGGAACCCGCCCTGACAAGAGGGCAATACAATGGTCCAGAAGCGACGCCACCAGCCGGCACCCAGAGTTGCTGCAACATCCAGTTGCTCTTTACCCAGTTGCCGAAAAGACTCCACCAGTGGCTGCACCGCAAAGGGTAAGGAATAAATAACCGAACCAATAAGAATGCCTTCGAAGCTAAACGCCAAATGGTTCAGCCCCCAGAACTCCAACGTGGAGCCAATAAAACCGTTCGGACCCAACCAAATGAGTAGGTAAAAACCGAGTACTGTTGGCGGTAGCACTAACGGTAAGGCCACCACCGCCTGAACCGGAGCCGCCAGCCAGCTGCGCTGATTCGCCAGCCACCAGGCAATAGGCGTCGCCAGCAGTAACAGAATAAGCGTGCTGTAAGCGCCTAACTGCAATGTCAGTACTACCGCTTGCCAGTCTGTGCTACTCATTGCTGGCCCCCGCTCTGTTACCCGGCATTAACCCATGCTTACGTTTAAGAGGGTTAAACTCCTCTCTCTGTGTAAACTGACTGAACTGTATTGCTAAGTTCAAATCATCAGCGCGCTTTAACACCGCATGTGACTGCTTTAATAAGCGCTCGTCACTCAGAGGCAATACTAGCAACTGATTGTCGTCGCGAGCCTCAAATGGCAGAACGGAGACCGCAACAAAGGCCATATCGGCTGCACCTGACAAGGCCATTTGCGCTGCCTGAGCAACATTTTCTGCGTAAACCAACTGCCCCTCAACCGCATCAGCAAGCTGGTGGTTCTCTAAAACGCGCATAGCCGCCTTGCCAAAAGGAGCATGACGCGGCTGAGCAATCGCCAGAGTAACGGATTTCATCTCGCTCAACTGTTCAATCGACTCAGGCAGTAAACCCGCTTTCGCGCTCCACAACACCAGTTGCCCATAGCCATCGGTGATAATTTTTCCGCTTAAATAGCCCGATGTTTGCAGATGCTGAAGGTAGCTAACGTCGGCCGAAAAATAGAGGTCGTACGGCGCACCGTGCTGAATTTGAGTAGCCAGCTTGCCGGAGGAGCCGAAAACCAAGCGTACAGAAACATTCTCGCGCTGCTCAAACTCATCTGCCAGCTCGGTCAACAAAGACCGGTAGCTGGATGCTGCCGCTATGGTTAAGTCTGTAGCCCATACCGACGATGAAAAAAGCAATAACAACAAACTCCAAAGCTTCACTACTGCTGACTCCACTGCTCTGCCGCTTGCTGATCACTTTGCTTTGCTTCTACCCAGTGCTCGCCTTCTTCTGTATGTTCTTTCTTCCAGAAAGGCGCCTGTGTTTTTAAGTAATCCATAATAAAGCTGGCAGCCGAGAAAGCTGCCTGCCGATGGCCACTGGCAACGGCCACCATAACAATTTGTTCATTCAGCGCCAGATAACCTACCCGATGGATAACCGTCACTCCATGCAGGTCCCAGCGTTTCTGAGCCTCTTCAACAATATCGGTTAACGCCTTTTCGGTCATTCCCGGATAATGCTCAAGCTCAAGACCGCGTAAACCACCCTCAACCGAGTCCCGCACCAACCCCGTAAAAGTCACAACCGCACCGCACTGCTTATTCTGTGCGAGGCGTTGATATTCTGTGGTTAAATCAAAGTCTTCTTGCTGAACCCGAACGCTGATACTCATGAGTAACTCCTAACCACCGGTAACCGGCGGGAACAGCGCCACTTCATCACCGTCTTTAACTTCCGTTGTTAACGGCAATAAGTTTTGATTAACCGCACACAGCAACTGATAGCGATCCAGCTCTTTAGCGTAGCGCTCAGACTGTTGTTTTAATACCTGAACCAGATCTTGAACTGTACTGACGTCAGTATCCACCTGCGTTTCTGCTAACCCTAACCGTTCTCGTAGTACAGCAAAAAATTTTACGGTGATCACAACGGCGTACCTCCTCGTGTCCAGTGACCTCGTTTGCCACCTTCTTTCTCAAGCAGACAGGTGTCGGTTATGACCATGGCCGGATCAACCGCTTTGCACATGTCGTACACCGTTAAGGCAGCGACCGATGCCGCCGTCAAAGCTTCCATTTCCACACCTGTGCTACCGGTTACCTTGCAGAGACTCTGAATGCGAACTTCGCCTTTTTCATGGTCAAGTTCGAAGTCGATAGTGACTTTGGTTAGGGCTAGCGGGTGGCAAAGAGGAATCAGCTCGCTGCATTTTTTTGCAGCCATAATGCCGGCAATGCGTGCTGTGGCCAGAACATCGCCTTTTTTAGCCGCGGCGGCTTCCAGCAGCTCAATCACGTCTGTGCGGCTACGCAGCCTGCTTTGAGCCACCGCTATGCGCGTAGTGGTGGCTTTATCAGCAACATCCACCATATGGGCTTCGCCGTGCTGATTCAGATGGGTTAATTCACTCATGTGTTTTCCTTATGACAGATGGCCGACGAAATTACAGGGGCCCTGACGTGAATCCAGCTGTGGGCCCAGCAAGCTGTCCCAGGCCAGCTGTGCAGCGCCGCCGGAGCCCGGTACCGCAGCAACTAAGGTACGGTTTGCTAATCCGGCAAACGCCCGTGACTGAACGCTGGAGGTACCGATATCAGCAAAAGACAGTTGCCTGAATAACTCACCAAAGCCATCAATATGACTGTCCAGTAGCGGCATTAGTGCCTCCTGAGTGACGTTATCCAGCGCGAAACCGGTGCCGCCATTGGTCACCACAACTTGAATATCTTCACGCGCTATCCACTGACTGACCAATGCTCTAATCTGGTATTTGTCGTGACTGAGTACTTCGCGTTCCAAGACCTTGTGGCCGTCGTTTTCCATGAGCTTCTGCAGCAGGTCGCCGGTGCTGTCGTCCGCCCGGGTGCGTTTATCTGAAAAAGTCACCACAGCAATGTTTAATGGCTTAAAGGATTTATTAGCTTTCATGCATCCACTCCTGAGTCTGGCCGTGAATTTGACAGAGTTGCGACCATTGTTCCGGGGTATTGGTATTCACCAGTTGTGATTCGTTCTGGCAGGACAAGGCTTGCGCGTTAAATCGTTGCAGCAGTGCAAAAACTGATCGCCGACCATTGGGGCCCGACAACTGCTGTTCAATATCCGTCTGAAGCTCCTTGCTGTTGGTCAACACGCAAGGTAGAGCACAATCCTGATAGTAACTCGCTGAAGCCTGGTTATTGAGCAGCGGTAACAAAGTTTCAGCCGTCAATGCCGGCATGTCTACCGGTACCACCAGTACTTTAGTAAATTGGCAATGCGGCAGACAGGCATGCAAGCCTGATAGAGGCCCCTGGTCCGGGATAGTGTCCGATACAAACCCTGGCTGATTGCGGCTGACAATAATATCGTGGCAGCCAAGCTCAGATAACTTTGCCTGCATATAATCCAGTAGGTTCTCAGAACCAAAACGCAGTAAAGCCTTGTCCTTACCCATACGGGAAGAACGCCCGCCAGCCAGCAGTATGCTGCTGAAAGAAGCACTTAGGTTAGAGCCGACCATGTTAGCCACCAATCATCGCCAGATGGCGCGTTGCTCCGCTGTTACCCTCGTGCAAGCCGTGAGTCGCTTCTTTCAGCATAATATTGTCACGCAGTGCGTTCATCAGCGGTTCCGGATCATCGCTTTGTAAGTACTTGCGAATATCCTGATGCTGTTCGGTAAACAGGCATAAGAACAGCTGACCCAGGCTGGAAACCCGCAGCCGGTTACAGTCGTCACAGAAGTCTTTGCTGTAAGGCATAATAAGCCCCATTTTCCCTTTGTAGTCAGGGTGCGTAAACTCCTGCGCAGGGCCAGCGTTGTCCGCTCTTGACGTAAGCGACCAGCCTTCGGACTCAAGCTGCTGTTTTATGCTTTCTCCACTGACATGATGGCGTTGATAGTATTCTGTATTGTCCGTAGTACGCATTAGCTCAATGAATCGCAACGCCACATTGCGGTCTTTAATAAACTTGAGAAACTCAGGCAGCTCACCGCCATTGTATTGCTTTAGCAGCACGGTATTGACCTTGACCGTTGCAAAGTCCATATCAACCGCCTGGTCGATACCTTCGATAATTTCCGGAAGTTTATTTTGCCCGGTCACCAGATGAAAAGTACTGGGATCCAGACTGTCGATACTGACATTAATTGCGTCCAGACCGGCGTCACGCCAGGCGGGTAAGTCGCGCTTCATGCGGTAGCCATTGGTGGTCATAGCCACTTTCTCAATGCCGGGAACCGACTTACAGGTAGCAATAATTTCCGTCAGGTCTTTACGCAGGCAAGGTTCACCGCCGGTTAAGCGTATTTTGGTGGTGCCCAGTTTGGCAAAAGCCGTTACCAGACGGCGCACTTCAGGCAAAGTAATCTCATACTTACGGGAGCTGCAGTCAGGGCCGTCGGGAAGGCAATAGTCACAGCGAAAGTTACAGCTTTCAGTCAATGACAGGCGCAAATAGGTAAAGCGGCGCGCGAAGCGATCTTGTAATTGTTGCATATCACACCTTTCCAAGTTCGGGAGGTACTTTCGTTTCCAAAAGCACCCTGGTGGCTGAATTGCCACGGCATACCGTTCATACCCTAATGAAAGAGCTTAGAGCCGGTAGCTCGGCGTAGTGTGCACAGCTTAGTAGAGCAAGCTATAGAGCGAAATTCCCTTGAAGGGAGGGGTGGACTACCACTTAGGGAGTATTTGTACGCTATAAGCCTTGATGTGCATCAATTTTTGCCGGTGAAATTTCTGCTAATCTTTGCCGCCACTTTGGTCATACAGGTGTTCTATGTCAGCCGCTCATTTCCGCCCTGAATTGCTTTGCCCTGCCGGTAGCCCGGAAGCCATGCGTATGGCCTTTGCCTATGGTGCGGATGCGGTCTACGCTGGAGAGCCCCGCTACAGCCTGCGCGTACGCAATAACAGTTTCACTCTGGATAACTTGGGTGAGTGCATTGACGAAGCGCACCAACAGGGAAAGCGCTTTTATGTGGTAGTCAACATTGCCCCACATAATGCGAAATTGGCAAGGTTTGTTGAACACATTCGCGCTATTGTCGAAATGAAACCGGATGCCTTAATTGTTTCCGACCCCGGAGTGGTGATGCTGCTGCAGGAAAACTTCCCTGAGCAGCCCCTGCACTTATCGGTGCAGGCCAACACCATTAACTGGGCAGCGCTGAAGTTCTGGCAGCAACAAGGTATTGAACGCGTTATTTTGTCGCGCGAGCTGGGCTTAAAAGAAATTGCGGAAATGCGCCAACAGGTACCGGACATTGAAGTTGAAGTCTTTGTGCATGGCGCTTTGTGTATGGCCTACTCCGGACGCTGTCTGCTGTCCGGTTATATGAACAAGCGCGACCCAAATCAGGGCGCCTGCACCAATGCCTGCCGCTGGGGCTACGAAGTTCACGAAGCCAAAGAGAACGCGGTAGGTCAGTACGAGCCGGTATTGCTTGGTGACCCCAAGCGTCCTAAAGACTTAATGTTGCTCGATGAAGATCAGCACGGCTCCTACATTATGAACTCCAAAGACCTGCGCGCCGTGGAATATGTCAATGACTTAGTCGAAATGGGTGTGCACTCGCTAAAAATTGAAGGCCGTACCAAATCAGACTACTACATAGCCAGAACCGCTCAGGTGTATCGCCGCGCAATTGATGACGCTGTTGCCGGCAAGCCTTTTAATGCCGAGCTTCTTAATGAGTTAAACGGTATGGCAAACCGCGGGTTTACCCCGGGCTTTCTGCAGCGTCACACCCCACAGGACTTACAAAACTACGAACGTTCACACAGCGAAGGCGAACATATTCTGGTAGGTCAGCTAACTGGGGCGGCAAACAGCAACTCTGTCTATGAGGTCGCGGTAAAAAATGGCTTCTCTATTGGCGATGACTTGCTACTGATGACTCCGAAAGGCAACTACCCATTTCAGCTGGCACGTATGGAGTCACTTAAAGATGAAGTCATGATTCGCGCGCCGGGATCTGGTTATCAGGTCAAAATTCAAACACCTGTCGCCATAGACGAACAGGACATTCCCTATTGTTTTCTCATAAAAGAAGCAGCAGTGAGGAAAGTAGCATGATTGTCATTAATGAGGGTTGTATTAACTGCGATATTTGTGAGCCCGAGTGTCCGACCGAAGCGATTTCGATGGGCGACAGCATTTACGAAGTAAATCAGGACAAGTGCGTCGAATGCGAGGGTTATTACGACACGCCTAACTGTTATGTCGTCTGCCCGGTTGAAGCGGTCGATATTCTACAAGCAAAGGGGTAAATACCCCCCTCTCTTTAGAGGTAGATAAATCATTCGGAGGGTTTTGTATAGTGAACCAGATCAATAATTCGGTAGATGAGATGACTATGCGTACCCCAATTCAATGTAGCCAATGCAGCATGCAATCGATTTGCGTCCCCGCTGGCCTGGTTCCAAGCGACGTCGAGATTCTCGATAAAAGCAGCCGCGAACCGCATCTTTATAATAAACGCAGCGTGGTTTTCAGCGAGGACCGCCCGTTAAATTCGGTGTTTGCAATTAAAAGCGGATCGGTCAAATGCTATACCATTGACAGTAATGGTAAGCAGCAGATTACCAGCTTCCACCTGGTGGGCGATATTGTAGGCCTTGAGGCATTAGCCAACGGTAAAGCCGCAACTTATTGCGAAACCTTAGAGACCTCCATGCTATGCGAGATTAAGTTGAATAAACTGTTCGCGCAGGAGCTGCCCAAAGTTGAAAACAACCTTTTGCAGCTAATGAGCCGCCGTTTAGCCAATTGCAGCAAACACTACTTAAACATAGTGAATACCAGTGCTGAACAAAAAGTCATCGCTTTTTTGCTTTCAATCAGCACGCACATGCATCAACATGGTCTTTCACGCAACGAATATCGACTGCCAATGACGCGCACCGACATAGCCAACTATTTAGGCTTAGCCGTTGAGACCGTCAGCCGTATTTTTACATCGTTAAAGGAAGAGTCCCTTATCGATACGAAGCAGTCTATTCTGACCATAAACAATTTAAACGCCTTAGAGCGCCGCGTCGCATAACGCTACTTTAGGAGGTTACATGTCATCCGCTGGTTTTAATTGGTCCGATCCCCTCAACTGGCAAAACGCTTTGTCCGATGAAGAGAAAATGATTCAGGAAAGTGCTCATCAGTACGCTCAGGAAAAGCTGATGCCCCGCGTGCTGGATGCCAACCGCAATGAGAACTTTGATCGCCAGATTATGAACGAGCTGGGTGAGATGGGACTACTAGGCGCCACCTTACCGGAAGAATACGGCGGCAGCGGTGTTAACCATGTCAGCTACGGCCTTATTGCCCGTGAAATTGAGCGTGTCGACAGCGGCTATCGCAGTGCCATGAGTGTACAGTCATCGTTGGTGATGCACCCTATTTACACCTTTGGTACCGAGGCGCAGCGCAAAAAATACTTACCTAAATTAGCCAGCGGTGAATGGGTGGGTTGCTTTGGCCTGACCGAGCCCGATTCCGGTTCAGACCCGGCCAGCATGCGTACCACAGCTAAGCGCACCGACAACGGTTATGTGCTGTCCGGCTCTAAAATGTGGATAACGAACTCGCCTATCGCTGATGTTTTTGTGGTCTGGGCAAAACTTGACGGCGAAATTCGCGGTTTTGTACTGGAAAAAGGTATGAAAGGCCTGAGTGCCCCAAAAATTGACGGTAAATTCTCGCTACGTGCGTCTATTACCGGCGAAATTGTTATGGATGGCGTTGAAGTATCAGAAGACCATATTTTCCCTGAAGTTAAGGGCTTAAAAGGTCCATTTAGCTGTCTCAATAAAGCGCGCTATGGCATTGCCTGGGGTTCACTTGGTGCGGCTGAATTCTGCTGGCACGCAGCACGACAATATACGCTGGAACGCAGTCAGTTTGGCCGCCCGTTAGCAGCAAACCAGCTGATACAGAAAAAACTGGCTGACATGCAGACTGAAATCAGCCTGGGTTTATTAGGCTGCCTGCAAGCCGGACGCGAGCTCGATAACGGCACGCTTAACCCCATAGCTATTTCGCTCATTAAACGTAACAGCTGTGGTAAGGCACTGGATATTGCCCGTCAGGCGCGCGACATGCACGGCGGCAACGGTATTGCCGATGAGTATCACGTTATTCGCCATGTGATGAATTTAGAAGCGGTGAATACTTACGAAGGTACACACGATATTCATGCGTTAATTCTGGGTCGTTCACAGACCGACATTCCTGCGTTTTAATAACGAGGCTTATCATGCGTTGCGATATTGAGGGCTGGCAACAGGACTTTATTGAGCGACTGGCGCAGGAAGACTTGCCTGCGCCTCAATCGCAGCACTCGAACTTGAGCGATACTGACTTATTTGCGCTTTTTCACAGTCAGGTTCTGAGTCGCTTCACCGATATCGAATCGCGACGCCTGCAGCGTCAGGGCAAAAGCTTTTACACCATTGGCAGCGCCGGACACGAAGGCAACGCCGCTATTGCAGCGGCGTTGCGGGTCACTGATCCGGCTTTTCTGCACTATCGCAGCGGCGCTTTTTTCTTACAGCGCGCCAAACAACTTGAAGGTTCGCACTCTTTGTACGACCTCATGTTGTCTTTTTGTGCCTCCAGTGACGATCCGATATCCGGCGGCCGCCACAAAGTTCTGGGCAGCCTGGCGCTTAATATACCACCGCAAACTTCGACCATTGCTTCGCACTTACCCAAAGCCATGGGTACCGCCTACGCCATTGGACTCAGTAAACGCTTAAAGCAAGCCGGCCAGTGGCCGGATGATGCCATTGTGCTTTGTAACTTTGGCGACGCCTCAGCAAACCACTCTACGGCAGTAGGGGCTCTCAATGCCACCGGCTGGAGTGCTTATCAGGGCATGCCGATGCCCATTCTCTACGTGTGTGAAGACAACGGTATTGGCATTTCTACCTCAACACCCCGAGGATGGACCGCTCAGCAGCTTCAGAATTACCCGGCAATACGTTACTACTATGCAGACGGCGCTAATGTCAGTGAAACCTGCGCTGTTGCCGGTCAGGCAGCCGACTATATAAGGCGCACGCGAAAACCCGCGATTCTGCATTTGAAAACTCAGCGCTTCTTTGGGCATGCCGGTGCCGATGCTGAAGTTGCCTACCGCAGCAGTGAATCAATTGCACAAGGCTTTGAAACCGATGTGTTGTTACAAACCGCAGCACAAGTGGTCGAACGGGGCCTTTGCAGCGGCTCTCAACTTTCGGAAAAAGCGCAGTGCTGGTTGCAGCGTATTCAGCGGGTGGGGGCTGAAGCCTCCACCCGGCCCAGACTCGAGTGCGCGGAGTCGGTCATGGCTTCCATTGTGCCAAAAACACTGGCCGACGATACTCAGCCACTAACCAGCACTCAGCAACAGGCGGTATTCGCGTTTGATAAGCGTAACTTTAGGAAGCCCCAGCCCTTAGGAAAAATGATTAACTGGGCGCTGCACGAAATACTGGCGAGATACCAGAACACCGTGGTTTTTGGTGAAGATGTCGGCAAAAAAGGCGGGGTGTACCATGTGACTCACCACCTTTTTGATCATTTTGGTGCTAACCGTGTCGTAAATACCTTACTGGATGAGCAGAGCATTCTTGGCTTAGCCATGGGCATGGCGCAACAGGGCTTTCTTCCCATACCGGAAATTCAGTTCCTGGCTTACGTACATAATGCCGAAGACCAAATTCGGGGCGAAGCCGCAACTCTTCCCTTTTTCTCTAATGGCCAGTACCACAACGGTATGGTCATTCGTATTGCTGGCCTGGCCTACCAGAAAGGCTTCGGCGGCCATTTCCATAACGACAATTCCTTCGCCGTATTCCGCGATATTCCGGGGGTTATCGTTATGTGTCCGTCGAATGGGCACGACGCGGTACTCATGATGAGGCAAGCGGTTCAGCTTGCTCACTGCCAGAAGCGCTTAGTCATTTTTCTTGAGCCTATTGCGCTTTATATGACTCGCGACTTGCTTGAAGAAGGCGATCAAGGCTGGCTGCATGAGTTTCCATCAGCTGACGCACCACTGCCAGCTTTAGGTGAGCCCTCCCGTTATGGCGACGGCGACGAGCTGGTCATTATCACCTATGGCAATGGTTACTACTTAAGCCGGCAAGCCTGCAGCGAACTCGGTCTTGAGAAACGCATCCGCATTCTTGATTTACGCTACTTAGTACCGCTGGATATTGAAAAGGTCGTAGAGGCTATTGGCTCTGCTAACCATGTTCTGGTTGTCGATGAGTGTCGTAACCGCGGTTCGCTAAGTGAAGAGCTGATAACGGCTCTGTACGAACACCGCCGTGACTGGCGACGTGTTGACCGCATTACCGCCAAAGACAGCTTTATTCCTCTGGGTTCAGCCGCCTATAAGGTTCTGCCGGGAAAAGAAGACATTCGCCAGTATTTACAGGAGCATTTAGGCCAATGAAACAAACTGCCGTTATCGTCTGCCCCGGTCGTGGTGGTTACAACAAACCTGAATTAGGCTCTATCACTGAGCGCCATTTGCCAAAGCAAAGCGAACTCATTAGCCGGTTAGATAAAGTCCGCGAAAACGAAGGTTTTACCGGCATTTCGGAGCTGGACCAGAAAGATAAGTTCGATCACCGCCTACATTTAAAACCGGAAAATTCCGCAGCCTTAATTTTTGCCGCCGGTTACGCCGACTTCAAAGCGGTTGACCCGGAGCAGTATGACATAGTCGCCGTAACCGGAAACTCTATGGGTTGGTATACCGCCTTGGCCTGTGCCGGTGCATGGCAGCCGGAAAAAGCGATGTCTATTGTCACCGACATGGCAAAGCGAACTGCCACAGCCGAGGGTGCGCAGCTTATTTACCCCATTATGAACGAGCAGTGGCAACCGGACAAAGCTCGTGAAAAGGCCGTCAGTCAACTGTTAGAACAACACGCGGGAGAGCTGTTTTTATCCATTCGTTACGGCGGCTATGTTCTGCTGGCAGGTACACAGAATGCGATTAACGCTGCCAGCAAAACCCTGGAGCCTGTTGATAACCGCTTCCCTATGATTTTACCCGGCCATGCGGCATTTCATTCGCCGTTAATGAAAGAGGCGTCAGATCAGGCTCTTTCCGTGTGGGACAGCAGTCATTTCAGACAGCCTGAACTGCCACTGATAGACGGCCGTGGTGTTATCTGGGAGCCGCCCGGCTGCCATTTGGACGCCCTGCAACGCTATACTTTTGGGCATCAGGTAACCGAATATTACGACTACACCAAAGCCATTACAGTCGCCTTAAGAGAATTTGCGCCGGATAAGCTATTGCTGCTGGGGCCTGGCAATAGCCTGGGTGGTGCCACCGGACAAAGCCTGGTCGCAGCCAACTGGCGCAATCTTTCCGGTAAAGATGACTTTACTCAGCGACAAGAAAGTGAAAAAGCCCCGGTTATTAGCCTGGGGCTGTAATATTTAGCGGATACCTTTACTGTTAAGGTGTCCTTTGTAAGCCATATCACTCTTCATAATGTGATTCATTAACCAGGCTTTTACGAAGTCCAGTAGTTCATCAATCACGTCTTCGTGGTTATCAACCCGGTGTTTGAAGCGCATTACGTCCTGCACTAAGTCGCGGTGTTTAAGCTTATGATTTTCTAAGTCCGGGTAGCCATTACGCTCCATTAACAACTCTTCGTAGTTAAAGTGCGTTGCCGTGTAGTTAATTAGCGAGTCCACCAAGCGCTGCAATGCATGCTGGTCGCCATCGCGAAGCTTCAAGCGGTAAAGCTCATTAGCAATGTAAATTAAGCGCTGGTGCTGACGGTTAATTTCTTCAATGCCTACATCCAGTTTCGACGACCATTCAATGAGTACGTCCTGCTCCGCAAGACGCTGCTCTATCACGTCTTTCTCAATGTAATAGCGGTCGCCAAGAGATTTTATCTCGCCGCCTAAGGTGGTTAATTGCGCCGAGCTCTCTAATGCCTCCTGCGACCGCGCATCCACAATTCGGGCACTTTCTGACAGCGAATTAATATTCTCCTGAATGTTCATAGTAACCGCCGACTGCTCTTCGGCTGCGGACGCTATCTGAATATTCAGGTCATTAATAACACCGACGTTTTCAACAATGTCAGTCAGCGAGTTTGACGCTTTATTTGCCTGCTCAACATTCTCGCCAGCCAGAGTCTTGTTGCGCTCCATAGAATGAACCGCGTTGCTGGTGTTGGTTTCAAGCCGGCCAATCACATTTTGTATTTCACCCGTTGATGCCTGCACGCGCTGCGCCAGTTGCCTGACTTCGTCCGCCACCACAGCGAAGCCGCGACCCGACTCGCCCGCCCGGGCGGCTTCAATTGCCGCATTCAGCGCCAGCAAATTAGTCTGATCGGCAATATCATTAATGGTCAGTAGTATTTTAGAGATAGCCTGGCTGTCTTCCGACAGGGTTTTTATCACTTGTTGAGACTCAGATACTTCCTGCTCAAGCTTTTGAATAGCCACGACCATGGTATTAACAACCTGCTGACCGTTTTGCGCTGACACTAAGGTGTTGTCAGCTTCAGTAGCCGCCTTTTGCGTTGACTCAGATACCTCACTAATTGCGGCTGTCATTTGTTCCACCGCCGCGGCTGCACTTTGCATTTGCGTCGCCTGAGCTTTAGCGCGCTCGGCAAGTTCTTTTATGGCCTGATAGTTTCCATCACCCAGGCTGTCCATACCGTCACTCGATTTTCGGATGGCATCGACTGAATAGCTGGTTTCTATGGCGACAGAGTTTAAGTAATGAGTTATTTTCGACAGTTCATCTTTGCCCTCTGTTGTGCCTAAGCTGTTTAGATCGCCATTAGCTAACTGTTTTGCCATACGAATGTTGGCTGACACAGCGCGATAAATGCCTAAGTACAGGCTGGTAAAAAGCAATAGCTGCAATAGCAGCACACCCAACATTAAGGCAATATTGGTCCAGACTACGGTGTCTAGCTTTGCAGCCCGCTGTTCTAATCTGGACTGATACGCTGGAATAACACTGTCATAAAAACCAAACAAGGCGCCAATTGCCGCAGTGCCTTCACGGAAAAAGTCCCCGGCTGACATTTGTCTCTTCAGCAGCCTACGCGATGCCGTCTCACTAAATAGTGTTAATTGTTGCTCGGCCGCTTCCGCCTGTTTCAGCAACCCAATTTCATTGGTTTCATCGGATAGATTCTTAACCGCCTCAACAAAGTTCGAAACCTGGTTTTCCAGTACGTAGGTTATTGTGGTGATATCTTGCTGCAGCTCTTTGCTTTCCTGGCCGTTTAACCACTGCGCTCCGAGCCCCCTTAAGCGCCCGCTCTGCTCAACTAACTGCGGCAGTTCTTCAACCGCAAGACGTGCCAGCAGAAGGCTGGCCAGCTCGTTCTCCAACAGCTGTTGCGAGCCGGCACTAAGTTTTGCTAAAAGGTTTTGGAGATCTTTCAATAGCTGAGTGTGCTGCTTAAACTGGCCGGTAGAACCGTTAAGACTTTGCCATTGACGCCGAAGTTGGGACAACGCCCGTGTGGAGAAAAACGCCTGCTGGCTTTGTAACGCCTCAAGCTTATCGAAGTGACTATTAATGGCTTGCACAGAGCGGTTTATTTCTCCGGAAAACTCACGCTTTTGCGCATCGCTCTCGGTCATTCCCCGGTGCTTAGCAACATGCTCCAGTAACCCTCTGAACTCAGGCCAGTACTGGGCTGCCATTTGTTTGTCTGCCACTTGCTGACTCTTATTTAAGGAGTCAGTTACCATCAGTGAACTGAGTACAATAACCGGAATAAACAATAAAAAGCCGATTAAACTGAATTTTCGTCGAAAGCTTAATAAATTAAACAACTTCTGGACAGGGCGAGTTAACCAATCGAGCCACTTCATAACCACTCCACTACAGGCAAAATCTGCAACCACAAACGGGCTATTTTGCCTATTCATCGGCATTAGTCACATGAAATATAGGGTTATTACTTATTAGGTAGCTTTTACTTGATCAGGATCAATAAACCAGCAAGCTCTCCAGAGTCATCTCTGTCATTTCACTAAAAGCCGTCTGCCTTTCATTCGCCGATAAACCATTACCCGTTCTTATTTCATCGGAGACTGTCATAACGGCTAACGCCTGTTTCTTGTGTATAGCGGCAATGGCGTACAATGCAGCAGCTTCCATATCTAACGCCAGCACATTCATAGCCTCCAGTCGGCATTCCAGCTTTTTGTCAGGGTGATAAAAGCTGTCGGTTGAAAAGACATTCCCCACCGCCACCGGCTGATTTTTTTTCTGACAATAGCCGACAAATTCACTCAACAACTTATAATCTGCAATGGGAGCAAAGTCGTAACCACCGAACAGCTGCCGGTTCATCGCCGAGTCGGTACAAGCTCCCTGAGCTACCACTAAGTCTCGTAAATTAAGTTCTGGCGATACCGCACCGCAACTGCCCACCCGAACCAGCCGCTCTACTCCGAAGTGCTGAAATAACTCCTGCGCATAAAGCGTGCAGGACGGCATACCCATGCCAGACCCCATAACGGAAACCGGCGTGCCACGAAATTGACCGGTGAATGCCAGCATATTTCGAGTGTCACTTATGAGTTCAGCGTTATCTAAATGCGTTTCAGCAATATGTTTTGCCCGCAAAGGGTCACCTGGAAACAAGCAAAGCTCTGCAAAATCGCCGGCCTTAGCCGAAATATGGGGAGTGGTCATAGGGTTCGCCCTGTTATTTTTTAATCAAGATAGATGACAAATCAGAAATTATCGACTATATTTCGTATTTATCTAAATTAGTAAATTCGGAATTTATATGATCGATGTCATTATGAAATTGGCGACAGGTTACCGCAGAAGTGTCTTTTGGTTGTTGACGCTGATCACTATTGCCGTTGCTGCCTTCATCCCCTCTATTACCATTGATACCGATCCGGAGAATATGCTGCCGGACGATAACCCGCAGCGTGTTTTCCATAATGAGGTCAAAGAAACTTTTGCTATGCATGACATGATTGTCGTTGGCGTAGTGAATGAGAACACCGTCTACAACCAAAAGACTTTAACCGACCTGCATACCATGTCGAATTACGCGGAGTCACTGAACGGAGTTATCAGTGACGATCTAATGTCACTTGCTAACGTCGACAATATTACTCAAAAAGAGCCCGGCACCATTCGTTTTGAATGGATGATGAAGCAACCTCCGGAAAATGACGCTGAAGCTCGCTACATTCAACAGCAGGTTGAAGACCTTCCACTGCTTTATAACACCATTGTCTCGGGCGATAACAAAGCCGCCGCTATTTATGTGCCTATTGAAAGTAAAGACGAGAGCTATGCGCTGGCGGAGCAACTGCGTGACAAAATCAATACCTTAGAGAGCAACGACGACTGGCATATTACCGGTTTGCCGGTGGCTGAAGACCAGTTTGGGTATGAAATGTTTGTGCAAATGGGTATCTCGGCGCCATTAGCTGCCGCTGTTATTTTCGCGCTGCTTTGGTTCTTCTTCCGCAATATGCGCTTTATAAGTGCTGCCATGATAGTCGCTATGTCGACCGTGCTGATTACCATGGGTGCTCTTATTGCTTTGGGCTTCACTGTACACATTATGTCATCAATGATAGCCATTTTCCTGATGCCCATTGCCGTGGTCGACTCAGTGCATATTATGTCGGAGTTTTCGGACCGATACCGTGAAAAAAGTAACGCAAAAGACACGATTAAGAACGTCCTTGGGCACTTATTCAGACCAATGTTGTTCACATCTGTCACCTCAGCGATTGGTTTTTATTCATTAATGCTGACACCTATTCCACCGGTGCAGGTATTTGGTGCTTTTGTTGGTTCCGGTATTTTACTGGCCTTCTTAATTACCGTGATTTTCGTGCCGGCCTATATTTGTGCGTTGAAGCCATCAACGTTAGAAGGCTTTGCTAAAGCCACTCATGAAGAACACAAGGATGGCTGGCTTCAAAAGCTGGGCGCTGTCGCTGCTCGCCACGCTAAACTATGGATAGCCTTTTTCCTGGCAGTTTTGGCTTTTGCCTGGTTCGGTATTCAGCAAATTAACATTAACGACAACCCGGTGCGTTGGTTTAAACCTGACCACGAGGTTCGTATTGCTGACGAAGTATTAAACGACCACTTTGCCGGGACGTACAACGCGTATGTAGTATTTGAAAATACCCTAGATGCGACCGAAAAAGCTCGTTCAGCGGTTCGTGACGCCCTGAATAACAACGCGCTGTCTGAAGAATCGCGGGATGCTTTAAATGCTCTGCTTAAACAACAGCAAGTGAACTTTAACCAGTGGATTATCGCAATTGATGATCTGCTCTTCAGCGTCGGTTCTGACCAATTAGAGCCGTTAGAGCACCTAATGACTGAGCTCGAACAGCTGAATAGCGCCAGCAAAGCGTTCCAGAGTCCGGAATTACTGGCTTACATGAGCAAGCTGCAAGCGTACTTGCAAACGACAGGCTTGGTGGGCAAGTCAAACAGTCTGTCCGACGTGGTTAAGACGGTGAACCGTGAATTACGCTCGGGCGAAGAAGAAGACTACGAGCTGCCAGACAATGCCAACGGCGTTGCGCAAACCCTGTTGCAGTATCAGTCGTCGCACCGTCCGCAGGACCTCTGGCACTTTGTGACGCCGGACTACAAACGCAGCTTAATGTGGTTTCAGTTAACCAGCGGTGACAACCAGCACGTAACCCAGGTCGTCAACACTGTTGACAGCTACATTGAAGACAACCCACTGCCTGCTAACATTGAAATGGACTGGGCCGGTAAAGCTTATCTTAACGTAGTGTGGCAGGAAGCCATGGTCGAAGGCATGCTGGACAGCTTAATCAGCGCCTTTGTGGTGGTGTTCATTATGATGGTGCTACTGTTCCGCTCGATAGTCTTCGGGGTACTGGCGATGTTACCACTGAGTCTGACCATTGCCTTTATTTATGGCCTTATCGGCTGGGTCGGTAAGGACTACGATATGCCCATTGCCGTGCTGTCATCGCTGACGCTTGGGCTGTCAGTGGACTTTGCCATTCACTTTATTGAACGTACGCGCGCTACCTTCAAACAAACCGGTAACTGGAAATGCACTTTAGCGGTTATGTTTGACGAACCTGCACGTGCCATTTCCCGCAATGCCATTGTCATTGCCATTGGTTTTACGCCACTGCTGTTCGCACCATTAGTCCCGTACATCACGGTGGGTGTGTTCTTAGCCAGCATTATGGCGATATCGGCCATAGTGACACTTATTATGCTCCCGGCGGTGATGACTGCATTTAGCCGCCTTATATTCCGTGGAGGTCAATCATGAAAACCCTATTTTTAACCGCTTTATCCGCCGCCGTTTTATTTATTAGCGGCCAGGCCATTGGTGCTGAGAAAAGCGCGCGTGAAATTGTCGAGCAAGCTGAATTAAACGCCTATTATTCCGGCGATGATGGGCGCAGTGCAGCGCGGATGATTATTACCGATAATCAGGGTCGCCAACAAATGCGGCAGTTCACCATTTTGCGTAAAGACCAACAAGATGGTGGCGTACAAGACATGATGATATTTTTCTCACGCCCTGCTGACGTGCGCGACACGGTGTTCCGTGTGGTCAAACAAGTCAACGACGAAGATGACCGCTGGTTGTATTTACCTAATCTCGATTTGGTGAAACGCATATCTGCCGGCGATAAGCGCACCTCTTTTGTGGGTTCGCACTTTTTCTATGAAGACGTTTCCGGCCGTAATACTGAGCTGGATAGTTACGAACTGATTTCTGAAAACAAAGACAGTTACGTGTTAAAAGGCACAGCTAAAGACCCTGGCAACGTTGAGTTCAGCTACTACGAAGTAGTTATTGATAAAGAACACATGCTGCCGGTTGAAAGCACCTTCTATAACGACAGCGGCGAAGCCTACCGAAAAATGGAAGTACTGAAAATCGAAACGGTTCAAGGCTACCCAACCGTGACTCATTCACGCATGTCGGACTTAACCAATGGCGGACAAACAGAAATGCAGTTTCGCTTTATGAAGTACAACATCGGTTTGCCGGACAGCATTTTCAGCGAGCGTAGCTTACGTAACCCACCTGCAGAATGGTTACAACTGAGAGACTAACTATGTCATACCGGAAATTTTTAACGTTTACCGTTCTTTTCACTTTGGCTCAAGCCGCATCGGCACAGGACTCCTGGGACGATGAGCAATGGGACTCTGGTTGGGGAACGGAACAAGATCAGGGAATTAATGTCTATGGTTTCGTTGAGGCGGCAATAGGCGGACGGCTCGAACCCTCCCCCTATCACAAGCGTTTGTCTATTGCCGAGCCTCGACTACAGCTTGGTTTCGACGAGCGTTGGCAGGACATTACCTGGACCGCGAAAGCCGACGGCTGGTACGACGGTTTCGATGAAACCTGGCATGGCCAAATTCGCGAACTGAATGCCCAGTTCACGGTTTTCGATAATACCGATATAAAAGTTGGCCGTCAGGTACTCACCTGGGGCACCGGCGACTATTTATTCCTTAACGACCTGTTCCCGAAAGACTGGCAGTCCTTCTTTGTTGGGCGTGACCAGGAATACTTAAAAGCGCCTTCTGACGCGCTTAGGGTGACCAGCTATTTTGATTGGTTTAACGTTGATTTTGTCTGGACGCCGGAGTTTGATCACGATAACTACGTTCGTGGTGAGCGAATTTCCTATTTTAACCCACTCACAGGGCAATTAACCGGTGACGACCCCGCTATTCAGTTTATAGAACCTACGCGCGACGAGTTCGCAATGCGTCTGTTTCGTAACTACGATGGTGTGGAATACGCTGTCTATGGTTACGACGGCTTCACCAAAAGCCCCGAAGCCGTTACTGAAAACTTTCAGCCCACCTTCGGCCGCTTAACCGTGGTTGGTGCGTCCGTTCGAATGCCTCTTGGGCCGGGACTGATGAATACCGAAGTCGCCAATTATAACCGTCATAATGCAGATGATCACTGGCGCGCACTGGTTGGCTATGAACAAGAGCTGTGGACACGATTTACCGGCGGCTTTCAGGCCTACATTGAGAAAGGCGACACTCAAACACGCACCGTATTCACCACCCGCTTAACCTGGCGCGATGAACGCGATGACCTGAACCTGTCGCTGTTTGCTTTTGTGTCGCCGAATCAAAGCGACGGCTACTTGCGCCCCACATTTGACTACCGCATTGACGACAATTGGTCTTTCAGCGGTGGTTTTAACCTGTTTTTCCGCGAACGTCCGAATACCTTTTTCGGACAGTTTACTGAAAACAAAAATGCTTACCTGCGAGTCAGGTACGCGTTTTAATATCAAGTAAAGGAGTTTTATAATGAGCGTCGAAAGAGCTTTAACTGCATTTGCCGGCTTTATGATATTGTTATCCGTAGCCTTAACTTATTGGGTTCATCCCAATTGGGTATGGCTAACCGTATTTGTTGGCGCCAACCTATTTCAACAGTCTTTCACTGGCTTTTGTCCGGCAAGCATTTTTATGAAAAAAGCTTTAGGATTAAAAACTGAGCGAGAGTTAGAAAAAGCAGGAAAATAAAGACACCATGAGTGCAACTGAATCACAAGAGATGCTTCAGGAAGAAGCGCAGAACGCCGCAAACTTTCTGCGCTCTTTAGGCAACCCTCACCGCTTACAAATTTTATGCCGGTTGGCATTAGGAGAACAAAGTGTGGGTGAGTTGCACCAGCATTTTGATTTAAGTGCATCCGCTTTTTCACAGCACCTGGCGGTGCTTCGGGAGCAAAAGCTGGTCACCATTCGAAAAGAATCTCAAACCGTCTACTACTCAATAAAAGACCCGGACACCGAAGCTTTTATGAAGCTATTAAAAGACAAGTTTTGCCCTTCGCTTTAAAAAAGGCGCCGCCCTGTAGGTGGGCGACGCAAAGGCTCTAGAAGGAATAACGAATACCGGCCATAGCAACATAAGGGTCAATATCAACGTCAACGCTTTGAATGGTTGTATCGTTAACTCGCACGTCACCCGTTGTATCAATGTCCATGCGACTGACCATAAAATGCAGGCCCCAGTCTTTAGTCAGTTCCACATTGACACCAGCCTGCAAGGCATAGCCCCAGCTGTTTTTAAGCGCCAGTGAAACGGAATCGTCAGCAGTCACAACGCCAAGATCACCTAAAGTTGAACGCAGCTGAGGGTCTATCTGCTCGTCGAAAAACGCCGTGTAGTTAACACCGACACCAACGAAAGGTTTGAACATGTCGTTGTTCAGGTCAAAGTGATACTGCGCCAGCAAGGTGGGCGGTAAATGTTTTGTTTTACCTACTTTCAGTCCGGCTAGTGCGCCTGTTGCAGTAATATCGTGGCTAAAAGGTGTTGCTGCAACCAGCTCTACCGTCCAGTTGTTTGTTAATGCGTAATCAAAAGTTAAACCCAATTGCGTATTGGTGTTAACGCCGACACCGGTCGAGTTCTCTGGCAGACCCGCTACGGTTTCAACAACATTAAGGTTACTGCTACTGTCATCCGGCATGACGGAGATAGCACCAACATTAATTGAAAAATCATTTGCTAAAGCAGAAGTGCTTAACAACCCTAACAATACACCACAAGACAATGCTTTAAGCTTCATGGGTAACTCCTTGTTAATGAATACCCATAAAGCTTATAAGGTTTATTGCTTAACTGAATTGATCTGCATCAATTTATTGTTCTGCGTTATGGTAAATGTTTTGAACATCATCCAGGTCGTTGAGCATATCCATTAAACGCTCAAACATTGGCTGGTCATCTTCACTGATACTGGTGGTTACCTGTGGCAGGAACTGAATTTCATCAGCCTCAAAATCAACCTCTGGGAAAGCGCCGGTTAAGGCCTGACGAGCAGCAGCATATTCTGTATGAGGTGCAAATACTGTAACCAGCCCTTCCTCATACTCAACATCGGTAACGTCAACGTCAGCTTCCATTAAGGCTTCAAGTACTTCATCTTCACTGTCGTGCTTAAAAGCAAAAATTGCACAATGATCAAAGGAGTGAGCAACACTGCCCTGAGCACCGATTTTTGACTTACTTTTGGTAAAACAGTTACGCACATCGCCAAAGGTTCGGTTCGGGTTATCGGTCAGGCAATCAACTATGACCATGCAGTTTCCCGGGCCATAACCTTCATAGCGTGCAGGAGAAAAATCTTCGCCAGCGCCGCCCTGAGCCTTATCAATAGCTTTTTCAATAACATGCGCAGGTACCTGGTCTTTCTTTGCCCGGTCTATCAGACCTCGTAGTGCCAGATTACCGTCCGGATCGGTACCGCCTTGCTTCGCACAAACATAAATTTCACGGCCGTAGCGGCTGTAAACTTTGCTTTTTGCATTGGCGGTTTTAGCCATAGACTCTTTTCGGTTTTGATAGGCGCGACCCATTCTGAATATCTCACTGGTTAATTAAAGACCCAAAGATTTTACACAGGCAGCAGGTACTGGTCGAGCAATACCAGGAATAAGTAGCGGCATCCGTTCATATTGTTGATATAGCCAACCCGTCTACCATAGAACTTTTTGATTCTTCAGTTGCCGCTATCAGTCAGCGTAAACTCAGCCGCAGAAATAACCAGTTGAGTCCGTTATGCAAAACCCAGTACCCGTTTTATCTATGCGAAAACTTTACTCTAGTGCCTCTCATCGCCAGGAGTTTATTGCTGAGATCGGTAAGGCAGCACGCGAGGTTGGCTTCTTCTACCTGGAAGATCACGGTATTTCACTGACAGAGCAAGTAAAGGTACTGGATACTGCTAAATCATTTTTCGCGCTTAGTAATACCGCGAAGAAAGAGATTCAGATGATTCACTCACCCCATTTCCGCGGATATTCTGCAAACTATTCCGAGTTGACCGCTGGTCGTCGCGACCGCCGGGAGCAGTTCGATATTATGGATGAGCTGACGGCTTTTTCAGATGCAGACATTCATCATGAATGGCAGAAGCTGATTGGCCCTAACCAATGGCCAAAACAATTGCCGGAAATGAAACCCCAGCTTCTCAGCTGGCAGGACAAACTCACCGAAGTGTCGCTGCAATTGTTAGAAGCGCTCTGCGAAAGCCTGGAGCAACCTTCTGATGCCCTTTCAGAGACGGTTCGCAAAGGGCCCTATCGCCACACTAAGCTCATAAAGTACCCGGGAACTTCAGAAGGTTCCGAGCAAGGGGTGGGCGCACATAAAGACCCCGGCTACCTGACATTAGTCATGCAGGACGAAAACAGCGGGCTGGAAGTGGAATTTGAGCAACAGTGGTATAAAGTCGCCCCCCGTCCCGGAGCCTTTGTCGTCAATATTGGTGAGCTACTGGAGCTGGCATCTAACGGCTATTTAAAAGCGACCAACCACCGTGTGACCAGTCCTAAAAAAGGAGTGACCCGATACTCTTCTGCTTTTTTCATGGCCGCACAGCTTGATGCGTCAGTGCCCGTGCTAAATCTGCCACCTCATTTAGCTAAACAAGCAAAAGGGCCAACCAGCGACCCGAATAATCCATTACTAAATAATGTGGGCGAGAATGTAATGAAAGGCAGAAAGCGTTCGCACCCTGATGTCTCGATGCGTTTTTACCCACAACCTTTAGAGTGCACTTCCTGCTAATCAGTTTTGTGAACCATTTTCACTTAACAATTATCGGCATAAACCCGAATTTGAGGTTCGCTGACAGAGGTGGCGGCTGAATAGGTCACATAACACTGCATGAGATCATCCTCAGTCGCTGCTATTCCGACAACATTACCTATCCCAACTTCGGAAACAGCCCAGTCACTCAATTCAACGACCTGGTTAAGAACACTTTCTTTCGCCGCAGGGTAACCATAGAAAATTAGTGTGCCTCCGTCCGGGCAACTGACGCTTGTCTCATCAAACTTACCGCCAAGACAGGCAGAGTCTGCACTTTCCAGACCTTGAACTGCGGCTTTGCTGTAGGTGATATCGAGAGCAGCTTTCAACGAAGCCTCAAGCCCTTTAAGGCGACTTTTTTCTGCGTCACTAGAAAAGTTAATGAACTGTGGAAGTGCAGTAACGGCCAGAACGCCGAGCACAACAATAACAGTAATAAGTTCGACCAGCGTAAATCCTTTACTACGTCGCATGCGAAACATCCAAAAATAAAATAGGGGCCACGAGAGCCCCTATTGTAATACAGATTAAATTGTTAATTCAATGTTATTGAAAACTAACTGTTACTGAATCACAAGCTTCTGTACCCGCTTCACACAGTTTGTAGACAACATCGCTACCATCCGAGTCAAAGCGGTCACGTACTCGGCCTGAGTTTGATAATGTTTCAACAAACTCACCGTTACGATACAAGTCGACGTCGCCCGCAGCGCCTGACCAACGCAGGTCAACCAAAGCGGTTCCGCTACGCAGTAAGCGTGAACGATAAACGTCTAGCTCGATATCGGTAAGGCTTAGCGTCACAGACTGCGTCACAGTATCTGATAGCTCAGTTGCATCAGTCACTGTTAAAGTAACATCGTAGGTTCCTTCTTGAGAGTACGCATACACAGGGTTTGCTTCTGTCGAAGTGCTACCGTCACCAAACTCCCAGAAATAACTCTCAATGTCACCATCGCTGTCTGTTGATGTATTCGTAAAGCTTACCGTTAAGTCAGCCGCGTCTGCTTCAAAACCTGCAACAGGAGCATCTGGTAAGCCATCGTCTTCTTCAACAGCGGTTAGAGTTAAGGACCAATGGTTCAATACACCGGTATCTGCACCAGCGTTGTCTGATACATTCAGCGTCCAGTCACCGGTCATATCTTCACCGTTAAAGCTATCCAGCGACCAGCTCTGAACCAAATCATCTTCGCTGCCGCCAGTACGGTCATGCAGTACATGCTCTGTACCTTCAGGCGATGTTAAAGTAACGATTAAATCACCACGCCATGTATGAGTAATATCAACACTGACATCAGCACCGAAGACCACGCCTGTATCAGGCACGTTGATCACTCGAGTAATACCGTTGCTGTCGTCATCCGGGATATCAACACCGGCAGCATCATCGTAATAAAACTCAGATAAGCCCTGTGGCAAGACATAAACGCTTGCGCTAACATCTCGGGTCATTTCACCAGTTTCTACATCGGTACCATTAACCGTTATAGCGTATTCGCCCCAAGCTGTGTCTTCAGTTGTTGCTACTTGAACATCAACTGATTCGCCATTTTGTGCCTGGTTAGAAGACAAAGAGACATCAAGCTGAGGTTCAGAAGAAACCGTTAAATCAACAGCCCCTGACCAGTCAGCAATACTGCCCACATCCAGAGTTAATGTAGCGTTATCACCAGCAACAATTTCCTGAGATACCGGAGAGAGTGTTAGGCGATAAGCTGGATCAGGATCCGCAGCTTCGAGAGCACTCAATGCATTTAAACGGTTACCAGACACTGTTTTACCGGCTAAAGCTGGGTTGCTTTCCCCAGAGTCCATCAGAATTTGCTTAACTTCAGCAACCGTCAAATGCGGAGCAATAGACCACACTAAGCCTGCAACACCAGCTACGTGAGGGCTTGCCATTGAGGTACCAGAGGCTGTTGCGTAACCACCATTTAGATAAGTTGACAGAATTTCAGTACCTGGTGCACCTAAGTCAACAGACACAGCACCATAAGTTGAAGAGGCAGCCATTGCATCAGTACGCGTGGTATTTGCGACGTTAACAATACCGTCTAAGTCGTAACCACCCGGGTAACTTGCAGTAACGTCCGAATCGATACCATCGTTACCGGCCGCAGAAACAAACATAATGCCTTCATCAATACTGTCACTGATAGCAGTTCGTAGTGATTCAGAGTATGCGCCGCCACCCCAGGAGTTGTTCGTCGCAACTAAGTTAACGCCATGATTCACCTTCAGGTTAGTCATGTAGTCAATACATTCTATAGCCGCAGCTGTACTACCTGAACCTGATGCATCCAGGAACTGACAACCAACAATTTCAACGTCCCAGTTAACGCCCGTTACACCTTCGCCATTGTTTGAACTAGCGCCGATAGTACCAGCAACATGCGTACCATGACCGTTTTCATCCATTGGATCGCCGTTTGAATTAACTGCAGAGTAACCGTAGCAGTCATCAACAACGCCGTTACCGTCATCGTCCTGACCGTTGTCACAAACTTCACCTGGGTTAACCCACATGTTTCCGGCTAAATCCGGGTGCGTATAGTCAACACCAGAGTCAATAACACCAATGACTATGGTCGAATCACCCGTTGTGATATCCCACGCTGGACGCGCATCGATATCGACACCCGGCGTACCGCCGCTTTGCCCGGTATTTTCCAAAGCCCACATGTCGCCAAAAGCTGGGTCGTCCGGCGTCGCCAGGATGTTGAAATTCGAGCTCTTCGTATCGTTAATTGAAATGATGTAGTTCGGTTCAGCTACATCAACTAAAGGGTGGTTTGAGAGCCGCTTAATTAATGCATCACGCTGCTTAGCATTACGTACGTTTACTTTTGCAATACGTCCATCAGCAATGTTCCGCATTGCCATGTCCCGACCGCGGTTATCAAGTGCACGCAAAGTACCACCTGCATTACTTATCAGGTCCAGGCGCTGCTCTTTCGTTGCCGAGGCTTTAAAAACCACCAACAGAGAGTCGTCGTCCGCTTGTTTACTATTGGCAGCAGCTGTTCCTGCAGCAAGTGCCATAGATACGCCAACGACCAATTTTTTCAAATTCGTCATGCTTCCTTCCTCATTATTGTTGTAGGAATATCATTTACCTGTGCGAACTGCTTTTTCAGCACTAAAAAAGAAGTAGCATATTTTTCACACTGATTTACGCCAAAAGTTAAATATTTAATGTTCTTTACGATAAATACGAAAAAGGGACTAGGACATTCAGGTTGCTCCCGAGAAAATTAACGACTAACACTTTGTTAAATAATAACTTTCCCGTTCAAATACCATCTAAAAAATACACCATTCATACGATTGTCGCGCACATTTGAACCTCTATTCTTGTTAGCGGAATTATTAACAAAAGGTGTTCCGCTTTGACTTTCATTAAACAACTTTTAGTAGCAACAGCTGTCATCCTCATCTCTTTTTCAGGAAAGGCTGACGAGTTATCTGTTGCATTAGCAGGGTTACTGGAGCGGCAGTCCCTTGCAAACCATGCCGAAATTGCTCAACTAGGCTCATATAACCTCACTTCAGTAGCGCAGGCAGGAGAGCAAAATTACGCATACCTCGTTCAGTTCGGGTTGGAAAACACTCTGACTATCGAGCAGCAAGGGTTCAATAATTCTGTCACTGCAGAGCAGTCTGGACGCAGTAATTCAGCGACCATTCTTCAAGTTGGGCAAAGCAATGTCATTCAGCTTCAACAACTTGGTGATGGAAACTCTATAACCATTCAGCAGACAGGCGCTGCCGCTGAAATGTCCATCACGCAGTTCAAATAAGAACAATCAATGGAGAACAAAACATGTCTAATACAATTCTTAAAAAAAGTGCAGTAGCTTTAGCCTTAGGTCTGGCATTCTCAGGTTATGCTGCTGCAGAAACACACATTGCGGTTGTTAACCAGGATTCATCAGAAGCCGTTGAATTCGGCAACAACATGTACATCGAGCAAAGCGGTGTCTTTAGCTGGGCTTACGCTGACCAGTACGGAGAAGGTAACGATACGTCACTTCTTCAGTTTGACGACTGGCAGGAAGCTTATACTTATGTGACCGGCGACTTTAACTTTGTTGAGGGTGAGCAGTCTGGTTTCTGGAATATCTTCGACTCAGAAGCGACCGGTAATGACAACATGTTAACGAGTCTTCAAGAAGGCGACATGAATTCATCTGAAGTCTTCCTGACGGGCAATGGTAACTCTGCTTACGTTGAGCAAGCAGGTGCTGGAAACACTGCCTCTATCGATTTGACTGGAGACTACAACGCTGCCGATATTTCACAGTTCGGTGACTCTAACTGGGCTAGCTTCCAAATTGAAGGTAGTGACAACCAGTTTTCAGCCTATCAGTCAGGTTCACTTAATGAAGCCGGTTACTTTAATGCAACGGGTGATGCCAACGTATTTATTGCTGATCAAGAAGGCGATGGCAACGTAGGTGGTGTAGTCGGCGCTAATGGCGACATGAACGAGGTTTACGTTCAGCAGTTTGGTTCAGCGAACATCTTCATTGCAGAGAACCTGGCGGGTGACGAAAACCTGGTAGACGTATATCAGGACGGCGCTAGCAATGAATTCTTGATTCAGCCAATCCAAGGTGATTTAAACGAAATCGCTGTTCAGCAAGAAGGTAATACAAACGTAGTAGAAGCCGCAACTGGCATGGTAGGTAACTACAACACAGTTGATGCGCACCAAAACGGTGATAACAACTACGCAGTTTTCGCAACCGAAGGTGATGACCACATTATTTCAATGAGTCAACGTGGTGACGACAACATCGCTGTTGCGGAGTCTTATGGCGCATACAACGACATCCACATCCAAAGCCGTGGTGACAATAACTTCAACGGTGTTGCTTTAATTGGTGCAGACAACGAAGCATCTAGCCGCCAATACGGAGATGCTAACACTGCTGAAATCGTTATTGCAGGTGACGACAACGAAGTTGACTCACGCCAGGACGGAGACAGCAATACCTTGTTGGCGTACTCATACGACGCAGGCACAACCTCAGGCAACGACCTTCAGTCAGAGCAAACTGGCGACATTAACCTTATCGATACCATTATCGGTGGTAATGACAACCTTATCGCTTTCGTTCAGGAAGGTAACAACAACATTATTGCTGGCGACGAAGGGTCATTTATTGTCGGAGGTAATGGTGGCAGCGTTGACATTCAGCAGGTTGGTGACAACAACGTTGTGACTGGTGGTCAATTTAGCGATACCAACACCATGAGTGTTTATCAGCAAGGCGACTATAACGTAGCAACAGTAGTTCAATACTAATTCAGTATTAGCTCAATAATATAAAGCGGCTGCTTTTAGTAGCCGCTTTTTAGGCGCTTATGTTAAAGAAACTCATTTTTGCTCTCATTTTAATGACTCCTTTTAGCCAGGCGGATGAAATAGAGCTTGGAGGAATGGTCCTGGACAGAACGATATCTCGTTTTGGCAAAGACTTTTTCTTTTACTACACCAGCTACTGGCGAGATATACCATCGACTAATGGAATTACAGTCGTCGTTAACGAGCGAGTGTACCCACAAGCAGGCACTTACCTGTGGGTGGAAATGGAACAACAAAAAGTCTTCGAAACCTATTTTGGCCGTCGCCAAAATGACGTAAAGAAGCTGGCTGAACAGGCCATCCTTATAAGCATTAACCAGGTCGCCCGTATAAAAGCAGACTCAGTTTTTGATTCGCCAGAAAATAATCAATTCTAAAAAGGCGTTAACTATGAAAAAAAGACTATCAATTATCAGTTTAGCTTTGGCTTTATCATCCCCATTGGTTGCTGCGACAGAAATTGTCTATCAACCAATTAACCCCAGCTTTGGCGGAAACCCAATGAATGGCAGCTTTCTGTTACAAAAAGCTCAGAGCCAAAACGCACATACAGCTCCTGATGAAGGACGCTCATTCGTCGATCGCTTCAGAGATGCACTTGAAAGAAACATTATCAACTCGCTTACTCGCCGAATAGCGGACGGTGAGATCGTTGAAGGCCTTTATGACACTGGTGAGTACACAGTGGAAGTCATTGGCCAGCCTGACGGCAGCGTGCTCGTTTATATCACGCATAACGAAACCGGTGAGCAAACCGTTATAACAATGCCTTCGATTTAAGAGAGTTACCATGAATATTCGTACTATCATTTTATTGGTCTTGTCAGTCGCAATGTCCGGTTGCGCTATGATGCCCAAGCCGACAAGCCTGAATATCCAACCAGCTGAAATTGATGCGCCCAGCTCAATGATGCTGACCTTAAAAGAAAGCCCTTTACCTAAAAATCGCATTCCCGTCTCGGTTTATGCTTTTCGGGACCAAACCGGGCAATACAAACCACAAGCTAATGTCTCAAGTTTTTCCACTGCCGTGACTCAGGGTGCTACGTCGATACTGACTCAGATGTTACTTGAGTCTGGCTGGTTCTTACCCATGGAAAGAGAAAACTTACAGAACCTGCTTACTGAG
Source organism: Idiomarina sp. ST10R2A5 (assembly GCF_051842325.1). NCBI lineage: Bacteria > Pseudomonadati > Pseudomonadota > Gammaproteobacteria > Alteromonadales > Idiomarinaceae > Idiomarina > Idiomarina sp. ST10R2A5. The sequence goes on from NZ_JBNIEX010000003.1 coordinate 184,273, forward strand.
CGCAAAATTCATAACTCAAGCAAGAGTTCTGACTTACCTCCGTTACGAGAGGCTCGATTACTGCTGGAAGGCGGCATTATTAGCTACGACACAAATGTCAGTACCGGTGGTATTGGAGCCGAATATTTTGGTATCGGAGCATCGGAGTTATACCGGGAAGATCAGGTATCCGTTTATATACGTGCTGTCGATGTATACACAGGGCAGGTTCTTCTCTCTGTTTCGGCAAACAAAAAAGTCTTTTCACAAGAGCTAAGAGCAGGCCTGTTTCGTTACGTTTCCTTAAATCGTCTGGCTGAATTTGAAGGTGGCTATTCGACGAACGAACCGGTTCAGCTTTCTGTTAAGCAAGCAATGGAAAAGGCATTATTTGAATTAATTGAAAAGGGACAAGAGAGAGGCTTTTGGCGAGCGGATAGCTAATCGCTGATTCTCTATTTTATTTAACCGGACGTTGCGTAATTCGACCACTTTAAAAGCTCAACCCGATTGCGCGCTCCGGTTTTTCTAAAAATTGAAGACAAGTGTGTTTTTACCGTGTGAGCACTTATATTTAACTGTTCTGCAATTTCTTTATTACGTGCGCCAGTTGCCACCAGCTCAATAATCTTCAATTCTTGAGGAGTCAGAGAGTTTACTTGTGACGCAGTAGTAAAAGAGTCGTCATCGGCCTGGCGCCGCAACATCATTTCTTCAATTTTACCGGAAAGCAGTGAACGCGGGTAATACAACTCACCCTGACCTATCACTTTGATAGCAGTGAGCACGCGATCTAAATGATCGTTTTCATAAATAATACCACGCGCACCCAGGTTTAGCGCCTGGTTCGGACGTACCTCATCTTTTCTGGCGTTAACTAAAAACAAGGGATAAGTTCTGGTTAGAGCTGCAATTTCATTGGTGGTATGAGACCTCGAAAGCTGCTCTGAACCTAACGAGTAAGCTACCATCGTATTTTCCAGCGGCGAACTTTCAACCAGTTCAGAGAAGGTACGATGGACAACCGATATTTCTAAAGATTCAGCAAGCAACCCCAAGTTCTGTGTACGCTTTTGATGTTCAATTAAAGCTAACTGAGTAAAACGCGCCATAACATCCCTTAAAGTTAAAACACATATTCGTTACTTCGTTTATGATTTGAATTACATTTTTCTAACGAACTATGTGACCCTTTATAATATACGATTATTTTTTATGCTGAAAGTTTATGCACCTTAGAACATGTTACAAAATGTAACAAGCGCTCTATTTCCAATAAAACATAATGACGGACATAAAGGTAAGATAACCTCACTCACGGTAGGCGAAATAAGCGACAAAAGGGCTGCAATCCCGTATAATGTGGGTCAACAGATAAAGTTGAGTGTTTTAGTCAGGTATTTTATACTATTGGCCAGTAACGGGCGAAATTCCCATCCGCAGCTTTTAGAGTGGGTAAATCATGAGTGAACAGATTGATCAGGCGCTTGCACGTAAATACGATGCAGGCTTCGTTTCAGAAATAGAGTCAGAAACTTTTCCAATTGGCTTGGATGAAGACGTCATTGCCCGTCTATCCGCCATTAAGGGCGAGCCGGAATGGATGCTGGAATGGCGGCTAAAGGCTTATCGCACCTGGTTAAAAATGGAAGAGCCGGACTGGGCACACGTCGATTATCCCAAAGTGGATTACCAGTCTATTTCATACTACTCAGCGCCTAAAAGCATGAAAGATAAACCTAAGTCGTTAGACGAGGTTGATCCTGAATTGCTGCGCACCTATGAAAAACTCGGTATTCCTCTGCACGAGCAGGAGATGCTGGCCGGTGTAGCCGTCGATGCGGTCTTCGACTCGGTTTCCGTCGTCACTACGTTCCGGGAGAAACTGGAAGAGGCTGGCGTGATCTTCTGCCCTATCTCTGAAGCTCTTCACAAGTACCCTGACTTAGTTAAAAAGTATTTAGGTACCGTAGTTCCCCGTGGCGACAATTTCTTCGCTGCGCTTAACAGTGCCGTATTCACTGACGGGTCGTTTGTTTATATTCCAAAAGGCGTTCGCTGCCCTATGGAACTATCAACCTACTTCCGCATAAACGAACAGAATACCGGTCAGTTCGAGCGTACCTTAATTGTTGCCGAAGAAGGCAGCCATGTCAGTTATCTGGAAGGTTGTACCGCACCTCAGCGCGATGAAAACCAATTACACGCAGCCGTGGTTGAGCTGGTTGCACTGGATGACGCAGAGATCAAATACTCTACGGTGCAAAACTGGTATCCGGGTGATGAAAACGGCAAAGGCGGTATCTATAACTTTGTCACTAAACGCGGCCTGTGCGAGAAAAACGCAAAAATATCCTGGACTCAGGTAGAAACTGGCTCAGCCGTTACCTGGAAGTACCCAAGCTGTATTCTCAAAGGTGATAACAGCGTCGGTGAATTCTACTCAGTTGCGTTAACCCGCGGCAGACAACAAGCCGATACCGGCACCAAAATGATTCACTTAGGTAAAAACACCAAGTCGACCATCATTTCCAAAGGTATTTCCGCCGGTCGCAGTAACAACGCTTATCGTGGTCTGGTGCGTATGGGACCGGGTGCTGAAGGCGCGCGTAACTTTACTGAATGTGACTCGCTACTCATTGGCGATCAGTGCGGCGCACACACATTCCCATATATAGAAAGCAGCAATCCAACGGCGATTGTTGAGCACGAAGCCACCACCTCTAAGGTGAGTGACGATCAATTATTCTTATGTCGGCAACGAGGCCTGGACCCTGAAAAAGCAGTCTCAATGATTGTAAATGGCTTCTGTAAAGAAGTATTCCGCGAGCTACCAATGGAGTTCGCAGTTGAAGCCGGTAAGTTGCTTGAAATCAGTCTTGAAGGTTCAGTGGGGTAAAACATGCTATCTATTAAAGATCTGCACGCACGTGTAGAAGAAACAACAATTTTGAAAGGCCTGAATCTGGAAATAAAACCCGGCGAAGTACACGCTATTATGGGTCCTAACGGTGCCGGGAAAAGTACTTTAGGCTACGTTTTATCAGGCCGCGACGGCTACGAAGTGGAAAGCGGCAGCGTTGAGATGGACGGCAAAGACTTGCTGGACATGGAAGTTGAAGAACGCGCTCAAGCCGGATTATTCCTGGCATTCCAGTACCCGGTTGAAATACCCGGCGTGAGCAACATGGAATTCATGAAAGAATCTGTTAACGCCCTACGCGAAGCGCGTGGCGAGAAAGCCTTAAGCTCTGCAGAGTTTTTGAAAAAAGCCAAAGAAGCCTGCAAACAGGTTGAGTTGCCGCTCGATTTCTTAAAGCGCGGTGTGAATGAAGGCTTCTCAGGCGGCGAGAAAAAACGTAACGAGATTATGCAGCTGATTATGCTGGAACCTAAAATCGCTATTCTTGATGAATCCGATTCCGGCCTGGACGTTGACGCTCTGCAAGTTGTTGCAAAAGGCGTCAACAGCCAGCGCGACGGCAAACGCAGCTTTATTGTTGTCACGCATTATCAGCGCCTGCTGGATTACATTCAGCCGGACTACGTCCACATTCTGTCTAAAGGCAAAATTGTGAAAAGTGGCGGTCCTGAGCTGGCTAAAGAAGTTGAAGCTTCAGGCTATGCTTGGTTAGCAGAAGCTGAAGCAGAAGGAGCAGATGCATGAGTCAATGGTTAAACCACGTTCTAGAGCGTGCCTCGACCGTTGACGATTGGCTATCTCCGGTCCGGGCACAAGCCTTGGACACTTTAAAGCAGCAGCAATGGCCAACGCGCCGCACTGAAGCCTGGCGTTATACCTCGCTGCACCCGGTTGCTGATTTGCAGTTGCAGACAGGCACAGGCAATAACACCGCCGAAGCACCTTTCATCGAGGGGCTGAACAGCCTTGATCTGGTTTTTGTTGATGGCCAACTGAATACTGACATCAGCAAGCTTCAGTTGCCGGAAGGCGTCACTATTAGTGAGCTTTCTGCGCCAAGCGAACCAGCAGAAGCTCTTTTTGCGCAAGTAAAACCCAGCCATCATTTGTTTGGTCTGGTTAATGATGTATTAGCGCAGCAAGGTGTTGTTATTGATATTGCCGCCGACGCTAAAATCAATCAGCCAATTCGTATTGTAAACTTTGCATCAGCCGGTATCGAGTCTCACCAGCGCACTCTGGTACGTGTTGGTGCAAATGCTCAGGCAACAATTATTGAGCATGGCAGCGGTTCAGGTAATAGCTTGAATACAGCGTTTGCCGAGTACGATATTGCCGAAAAAGCGAATTTAGAACACTACCGTTTTGCCCTGCACGAAGGTGAGTCTATTCATATTGGCGGCAGTCACTTTAAACTGCACGACCATGCCAAAATGAACAGCACCTTAATTGGCTACGGCAGCCAATTAACGCGCCTAGATGTGGATATTGAACACGCCGGCGAGCACGCCTTCGCCAAGTTTAATAACGTGTATTTACTGGCTCCGCGTGAACATTTCGACTTACACAGCACCATTGAGCACGCATCACCAAACGGAACTACAGAAGAGAATGCCCGAGGCATTATTGGTGATCGGGCAAAAGCGGTATTCAACGGACGCATTCATATTCACCGCCATGCACAGAAAACTCTGGCTGAATTGAATAACCGTAACCTGCTACTGACCCGCGGTGCCCAAATCAATACCAAGCCCGAACTGGAAATTTACGCAGACGACGTACAGTGCGCACACGGTGCGACAGTGGCTGAGATTGATGAAGAAGCGTTGTACTACATGCTGACGCGCGGCATCGACAAACAGCAGGCTTTGGTGATGCTGAACTTTGGTTTCGTGCAAGAGATGGTTTTCCAAATGCCGAATAAAGCGTTGGCTGACTGGTTACAGCCCATATTGAAGACACGATTTGAAAGTATGATGGAGCAGCAATGAGCCTGAACGTTGCGCAAATTCGTGAGCAGTTCCCGATACTGCACCGTCAGGTTCATGGTAAACCTCTAGTTTACCTGGACAACGCTGCAACCACCCAGAAGCCGCAGGCGGTCATTAACGCGCTGACAGATTACTACACTCAGTGCAATGCCAACGTTCATCGTGGTGCTCACTACCTGTCCGATGAAGCGACCCGGCGTTACGAAGCAGCGCGCAAAACCGTTGCTGAGTATATAAATGCCAGCCGCCAGGAAGAGGTTATCTGGACCAGCGGTACCACCGAAGGCATTAACTTAGTCGCTAATGGCGTTGCCCAGCGACTAAAAACCGGTGATGAAGTGCTAGTTACCGAGATGGAACACCATGCAAATTTGGTGACCTGGCAACAAGCCTGTAAACGCTCGGGCGCAACATTGAAAGTAGTACCCATTAACGAAGACGGCTCGCTGAATACCGAGCAGTTTCATGCTCTGTTGAGCGAGAACACGGCTTTCGTTTCAATGCCGCACATTTCAAATGCACTTGGCACCATTAACCCAATTAAAGAGCTCACCGCAGCCGCCAAAGCGAAAGACGCACTGGTGATGATTGATGGTGCTCAGGGCGTTGCACATGGCGCTATTGACGTGCAGGACATTGGCTGTGACTTTTACGCATTTTCCGGACACAAAGTATTCGGACCAACCGGTATCGGCGTACTTTGGGGTTGCTACGAAATTTTAAAAGACTGGCCCATATGGTTAGTCGGTGGCGAAATGATAGCGACAGTCAGTTACCAGGATGCCACCTGGGGCGAATTACCTAACCGCCTGGAAGCCGGCACGCCGAATATTGCCGGTGCCATTGGTCTGGCGGCAGCAATTAACTGGCTCCGGCAATATGATGCAGCCGACATTCTGGCTCACGAAACCGCTTTACTGGCACGAGCAACACAATTAGCCGAGCAAACCGATGGCTTAACCATTGTTGGGCATGCCGCAAAGAAAATTGGCGTGCTAAGCTTTATTTTAGACGGTGCGCATCCGGCCGATATTGGCTTTTTGCTCGACAAACAGGGGATTGCTATTCGTACGGGTGATCACTGCGCTCAGCCGTTAATGAAGCGCCTGAACGTGCCGGGCACAGCGCGCGCATCGTTTTCCATTTACAATACGCTAGACGAGGTTGAAATGCTGTTTGAAGGCATCAAAAAAGCTCGTCTAATGCTAGCCTGATGGCAGGAGGAGACTCATGTCTGTAGAAACATTTGTACCATCATCGTCCTTAATTTCGATGACAGAAAGCGCCGTACGTTATTTCGAGTCGCGCTTAAAAGACGAGCCAGGTAAGTTCATTCGGCTGTCCACTAAACAGAGTGGCTGCACAGGTTATGCCTATGTACTCAGTTCGGCCGATGCACTGGAGGACGGTGATGAAGTTGTCGATATTAACGATAACCTGAAGGTCGCGATTGCCTCTAATGCACTCGAACTGGTGCGTAATACCGAAATTGATTACGTAAAAGAAGGCATTAACGGCGTGGTTAAGTTCAACAACCCGAATGTGGTCAACGAATGTGGTTGTGGCGAAAGCTTCAACGTGCAGTAACGGAAGTTTAAATTATGCAGCAGAAAATGGTGTCCACCACCCGTGAAGTTAAGGCACGTCGTGTGCCAACGGGTGAACCGAAAGTAATTCCTAAGGGTGAATTTGTTAACATTACTCAGGATTTAGGCGGTAATTATACTGTCACCTTTCAGGGCAACATGCTGCGTATAGATGGTACCGACGCCGATGCTATTGGGCGCAAACCCGAAAAGCTCGATTTTCCGGTACCAGACGACGGCAAAATATCGGAGCAGCAAGTGTGGGATGCTCTGGAAACCATTTATGACCCAGAAATTCCAATTAATCTGGTTTCTCTGGGGCTTATTTATAAGGTCGACATTGATCAGGACACCCATACCATCACCATTGATATGACCTTAACCGCACCGGGCTGCGGCATGGGACCTGTACTTGTGGGTGATGTGGAATACCGCGTTTCTTTGGTACCGCACGTTAAAAATGTGAAAGTTGATTTGGTCTTTGACCCACCCTGGTCACGCGACATGATGAGCGAAGAAGCTCAGCTTGAAGCCGGCGTCTTCTTTTAACATTAGTTACTCTTTTAACTTATAAGTGAAGGTTATTGGTCAGCATGAATTTACCCAGCACAGATGAAATCATTGATGACTTAGAGTTTTTAGATGACTGGGAGCAACGCTACCAGTACATCATTGATTTAGGTAAAGCTCTGCCCGGCTTACCGGAAAGTCAGCATAAAGAAGAGTATCTGGTGCGTGGCTGCCAAAGTAACGTCTGGCTTATCAGCGAAGAAAAAGACGGCAAGCTGTTGCTGCACGTAGATAGTGACGCGGTCATTGTGCAAGGCCTGCTGACCTTAGTCATGGCGGCTTACCACAATAAAACCCCTGAGCAAATTCTGGCGTTTGATATCGACCACTACTTTGCGCAACTGGACTTAGAGAACCACATTACGCCAACCCGTGGTAACGGTTTACGTGCAATTGTCGGAAAAATCCAGCAATTAGCGAAACAAAGCCAGGCTTAAATGGTATTAAACAGCTCCTGAACTTTTGCCGACACCGTTCTGTAATTGGTTAATAAGCGGATATCGACTTTATGGAGCTGCTGTTTCATCTGAACTAACTGCTCGAGCCTAAGCGCAATACGCAAGCACTGTCCCATTGGTCCGGCACAATCATCAACCGCCATTTTTGTTTGTTCAGACAGTGGTAACTTTTCAAAGAAACACGCCTTATCGACCCCAAGCATAATATCGATACCCGATAATAACCCGACGAAATAGCATTGGTCCGGGTCGATATCTGGTGAGTTTTGCCGTTTAGCCAGCTCATAACACATCTGCGCCCGAACTAAGACCATGCGGGAGGCCTCAGGGCTACTTGCGGTTACCGAACCAATGAGGGCTATCCAGCGTCTCAGTTTCTCGATCCCCAAACGCATAATAACGTCTTTGACCCGGGTAATAGGGCTCGCTGTTGGGTATAAAGGGCTGTTAACGATCTTAAGCAGACTTACTGACAACTTAGGGTCTTCTGAAATGACCTGAGAAAGTTCGGTTAAATCGGGTTCTTTTTCAAAGCAAAGCGATAGTATTTTTGCCAGTTGCAAAGAGGAAGGCTCTAACCGAGTTCCGTAAACCACGGTTGGTTTCGCAAAATAATAGCCCTGAAACAGCTCAAAACCCAGGGCTTCATAAGCTTGCTTGGTCGCTTCGTCTTCCACCCGCTCAGCCAGCCACTTTCCTTTGAATCCGGAAAGCTTTTGTTTAAAAGCTTTAGCCTGTGCCAGCGTTAGAGTCGAAACGTCCACTTTGATGTAAGACGCATACTTCAGCAGAGGCTCCCAGGCAGGGTCGAATTCGAAGTCATCCAACGCAAAGCGAAAACCTTTTTCGTACCAACGCGCCACCGCATTAACGACGGCTCTGGTCGGCTTGATTCGCTCCACCAGCTCAATAACCACTTTGTCCGGCTCAATGGGAAGAAAGCTTTGGGAGACTAAAAACTCACTGGAAACGTTGATAAATGCTGTAGCATCGTACTGCTCAGTTTGGGTGGTTATGCCCGCACAAAGGTTAAAGACAACCTCGCTGGTAGCCGCTGTATCGCCGACCGTCTCGGCGGTTAAGTTCAGCGCACTACGATAAAGCAGCTCTACCGCATAAAAGCGGTTTTTATTGTCATAAATGGGTTGAGCTGCCAGTAACGGAAAAGTTTCAGCCATCTTTTTTACTGTCTTTGGCCGCTTCCATTGCGCTTAAAATATCCGACGATAAAGAGTCCAGCTGGCCTGTCGGCTGCGGCAACATTATCACTTTACTGGCGGCTGTATCGAAAGAGCCCAGTACATCCACGTAGTTAGTAAATTTGAGCAAATCAATAACGTCCTTAGAAGTAATATCGTTTGCCTGATCAGTGACCATGGCAATAGAGTCACGTAAGCCTTCTGCTATGGCTAAACGCTGACCGGCGATGCCCTGCCCCTGCAATATTTTGGACTCTTTATCCGCTTCGGCCTGCTTCACCAGCATAATTTTTTCAGCTTCTGCTTTATGTTCGGCTGCACGACGCTCTCGTTCTGCTGCGTTAATTTGGTTCATTGAGTCTTTAACGGACTGATCCGGGTCAATATCGGTCACCAGCGACGCAATAATTTCAAACCCATACTCTTCCATGGTATCGCGCAACTGCTCTTTTACATCTTTAGAAATAGAGTCTTTATTATCAAACACCGCATCCAGGTTCTGCTTAGGAATTTGCGCGCGCACCGTATCAAACACATACGACTGCATTTGCCACTCGGGGTTTTCCAGTTGATAAAAGGCATTATAAACTGAGGTTTCATTACTCACGCGATACTGCACGGACACCCGGACAATAACAAATACGTTGTCATTGGTTTTAGTTTCAACATCAACGTCCAACTGACGTGTTCTCATTGACTGTTTATGAGCAACTTGCTCAATCAGCGGAATGATAAAGTTAAGACCGGGCGTCAGCATACGGCGGTAACGACCGAACAATTCGACCAGGTAAACGCTTTGCTGCGGAACAATGCGCACTGAAGCAATCAGCAACAGTACGACAATCAGTGCGCCAACTACCCACATAATATTAAAATCACTCGTCATTATTGAATCCTCATTATACGAGAATGATAAGGGAAGAGATTAACGGAAAGTGTGAAAAATAGCGAAAGAATGACGCAAAGGTTCCGCCGGTTACAACGAAACCTTTGCGAGTCAGTGGTTATTCAGGAAGTTGTTCAAACCCCATGTGATACAGAGTAAAGCCGAATATGTCTGAATACTGTTCAATGGTTTTTGACACCGGTGTACCAGCACCATGCCCGGCATTGGTTTCAATACGGATAAGCTGAGGATTTTCGCCGCCCGCTTTGTCCTGAAGCTCTGCAGCAAACTTAAATGAATGCGCAGGAACCACGCGGTCATCATGGTCACCCGTAGTGATCAGCGTTGCCGGATAAGCCACGCCTTCTTCCACGTTGTGAACCGGCGAGTAACCCAGCAAGTACTCAAACATTTCTTCGCTGTCGTTCGCAGTACCGTAGTCATACGCCCAGCCAGCGCCGGCAGTAAAGGTGTGATAGCGAAGCATGTCCAGAACACCTACTGCAGGCAATGCAACTGCAAAGAGTTCCGGCCGCTGAGTCATAACCGCGCCGACTAGCAAGCCACCATTAGAGCCGCCACGAACCGCCAATTGCTCAGACGATGTGTATTTCTCATCAATCAGGTACTCAGCTGCTGCAATAAAGTCGTCAAAAACGTTTTGCTTTTGCAGCTTAGTACCCGCTTTATGCCAGTCTTTACCGTATTCACCACCGCCACGCAGGTTAGCGACAGCGTAAACACCGCCCATTTCTAACCAGGCTGCGTTAGCAATACTGAATGAAGGTGTCAGGCTAATATTAAAACCACCATAACCGTACAAAATTGTTGGGTTAGAGCCATCCAGCTCTGTTCCCTTTTTGTAGGTGATGATCATAGGTACTTCAGTACCATCTTTGGAAGTATAAAAGACCTGCTTTGATTCGTAGTTGGCAGAATCAAAATCAGCACCGGATTCAGCATAAACTTCAGAGCCGCCCTGATCAGGGTCGAATTTATAAATCGTTGACGGTGTGCTGTAGTTGGTAAAGGTGTAGTACAACTCATCCGCTTCTTTTTTACCTGAGAAGCCACCAATACTGCCCACACCCGGAAGCTGCACTTCACGAACCATATCGCCGTTATAGGCATATTGCTTAACCTGAGCCACGGCGTCGACCATGTACTCGGCAAAGATATAGCCCGCACCGGTTGATACGCTCAACACGTTTTCAGTTTCTGGAATAAAGTTTTCCCAGTTTTCAGGCGCTGGATTACTGGCATCAACGGTCACAACGCGCTGGTTTGGCGCATCGAGGTTCGTCACCAGGTAAAGCTTTGAACCATCGTTATCTAATACACGAGTATCAGAGTCGGTATGATCAAGAACGGTAACCAGTTCACTGTCTTCATCGGTCAGGTCTTTTAAAAACAGTTTGTTACCCGACGTTGAGTTAGCCGCTGAAATGAGTAAATAACGATCATCATCGGTTACTGAACCACCAACATAGCGGTGTTTCTCAGCATCCGTTCCACCAAACACCAACTTGTCGTCAGATTGGTCCGTGCCCAACTCATGGTAATAAAGTTTATGCTGATCGGTTTTTGCCGAAAGCTCACTGCCTTCTGGCTTGTCATAACTGGAGTAGTAGAAACCTTCATTGCCTACCCAGGAAATACCGCTGAATTTAATATCCACTAAAGGATCTTCCAGCTGCTCCTTGGTTTCGGCATCAATGACGATAATTTTACGCCAGTCGCTACCACCTTCAGAAATTGAGTAAGCCGCTAGCGAACCGTCGTCGGAGAAGGTCAATTGCGCCAGCGAAGTCGTGCCATCTTCACTAAAAGTATTCGGGTCCAGAAACACTTCCGGCTCTTCATCACCTTTTTGGCGATACACCACATACTGGTTTTGCAGACCGTCATTTTTGTAAAAGTAAGTGTAATCACCTTCTTTAAACGGTGCGCTGATTTTCTCGTAGTTCCATAATTCGGTCAGACGCTTTTCTATCTTCTCGCGATATGGAATGGACTCCAGGTGTGCGAAAGTCACTTCATTCTGAGCTTTAACCCAGTTTTCTGTCTCTTCGCTACGGTCATCTTCTAACCAACGATACGGGTCCGCTACTTCGGTACCAAAGTAGGTATCAACCACATCGCCTTTGCGCGTATCGGGATACGACATAGATTGCGTATTCGCCTCTTGTTCCGTTTCAACATTTTGTGAGCAGGCTGTCAGCAAACTAACTGCCACTGCTCCCAGTAGGTATTTCATTGTAATTATCCTTATTTGAATTTAACCACTTCACCTTTTAAGGCTACACCAGCCATTAAAAAGCCAGCGCCGCACTGAAACTCCTCGGCACTGCTGAACTCATTATGCTCATAATTTGATTTAATGTTAATGACTGCATCGTAACCGTTATCACGGGCGTTGTCTTGCAGCACTTTCAATGCCGACAACAAAACCCATTCACAAGCTTCACGGTCAGATTTATTAAGCGCATTCGTCTTACGGCTGGTTGTGACAACACCCATTGACTGAGTCACTTCCGGGTGCGACTGACCAGCAAAGTAGACCGGAACATCAAGCAAAGCCTCTTTCGCTTTATTACTTTCCATTACGGGCTTAAGCTCCAGTGTTACTAAATCATTGCGAGCCTCCGCCTGCAATGACAACAATGAACTCAATACCACAACAGCAGCTACAAACAGCTTTTTCATTTTCTATTTCCTTATATTATTTTGAGTTATTCCAACGTTTAAAAATTAATGAGGTATTAATACCACCAAAAGCAAAATTATTGGTCATGACATAGTCTGTCTCGATCTCTCGGGCTTGTCCGGTAATGTAATCCAGGTCACCACATTCCGAATCAATATCGGTCAGGTTCACTGTTGGTGCGAACCAGTTCTCCCGCATCATATGAATGCTGGCCCAGGCTTCGATGGTGCCACAAGCTCCCAAAGTGTGGCCTAAGTAGCTCTTCAGCGAACTGATAGGCACCTGGCGTTTAAATACCTTTGCGGTAGCATTAGATTCAGCAACATCGCCGCGATCGGTAGCAGTACCGTGCGCATTTACATAACCGACCTGCTCCGGTTCTAAGCTTGCTTGCTGTAACGCAAGTTGCATTGCCACCGCCATGGTCTCCGCCGTAGGCTGAGTAACATGGGCGCCATCCGAGTTAGTTCCAAAGCCAACCAGCTCAGCGTAAATAGTCGCTCCACGCTCCAGAGCATGGTCCAGTTCTTCAAGAATAAAGGTTCCCGCACCTTCACCAATAACCAGTCCATCACGATTTTTGTCAAAAGGTCGGGGGGTCTGCTCTGGTGCTTCATTGCGGGTGCTGGTCGCCTATAAGGTGTCAAACACCACAGCCTCAGAAGGGCACAAGGCTTCTGCGCCACCGGCTATCATGACTTTCTGGTGACCGTAAAGAATGGCTTCATAGGCATAACCCAGACCTTGAGAAGCGGATGTACAGGCTGAACTTGTGGTATGTACCCGCCCTTTGACGCCGTAAAATACGCCAAGATTAACCGCCGTGGTATGAGCCATGCTCTTTATATAGGTCGTTGCATTCAGACCGGTCATATCACCGTTTTCCAGCATATTACCGAAGATTTTCATCTGCTCGGTATCGCCGGTCGAAGAGCCATAAGCAACACCGCAGCTTCCGTCACTAATACAAGGGTGCTCCAGTAGCCCGGCATCGGTTAATGCTAACTCGGTTGCCCGGGTGGCCATTAAGCTAACGCCGCTCATGGAACGCACCGCTTTACGGGAGTAATGCGAAGGCTTTTTAAACGCTGGCTGAATCGGTGCTGCCAGGCGTGTGTTCAACCCTTCAAAACGTTCCCACTCGGGCATATTAACTACGGCATTTTTACCGCTTTCCAGACGACTCCGAAAGCTTGACCAGTTGTCACCAAAAGCTGTCAGACAGCCCATACCGGTTACGACCACACGTTTCATTAAACTAACCCACCATTAACCGAGAAAACCTGGCGCGTAATGTAAGCGGCTGACGGCTGGAACAGATAGCCAACCAAACCCGCGACTTCTTCCGGCTTACCCGCACGGCGCATGGGTATCATGGATAAAATGTCTTTCTCATGCTCGAGCTCACCGGTCATATCCGTTTCAATCAGTCCCGGAGCTACACAATTAACGGTAATTTTGCGCTTAGCCAGCTCCAGCGATAAGGCTTTAGTCGCCGCAATAACCCCGCCCTTAGAAGCGCTATAGTTAACCTGCCCACGATTACCGGCAATACCGGAAACCGAAGCAATAGTCACCACTCGGCCGCCCCGGCGCTGCTGGATCATGGGCATAATTAACGGGTGCAACACATTATAAAAACCGCCCAGGTTAGTTTGCAGCACGCTGTCCCAGTCATCTTCCGTTAGTGAAGGGAAAGCGCCATCGCGGGTGATGCCAGCATTGCACACCGCACCATAATAAGCGCCGTTATCTGCAATATCCTGTTCTATCGCCTGTCGGGCAGCTTCTCGGTCGCTGACGTCAAACACCAGTAAAGACGCCTGTTGACCCAATGCTTTAACTTCTTCAACAACCTGTGCCGCCGATGTTTTGTCTGAGCGGCAATGAATGGCCAGATCAAAGCCATCTTTCGCCAGTTGCAACGCAATTGCCCGACCAATTCCTTTACCGGAACCCGTGACAAGCACTCGTTCAGCCATACCCTCAACCATAATTTTCCTCTATAAATGCGTTTTCATCCGGTGGCTGATAAACATTCAGCCGGGCTTGTGCAATCACCTTATCGCCATGGCGAATGTCACACTCAAAAACACTCAGCCCTGACGACTCAACATGCAGTTCTTCAACGAACACATCGTATCGCTCGCCCAGTTTGAAACTGGCAATATCACACTGATATTTTCGGCTTCCCAGTAAAAAGCCCAGCTTAATTTCACCACCAGCGGCTTTATGCTGGTACCCGGCAACAGCGGCGATACTTTGCGCCATAAGTTCGATGCCCACATGCGCCGGTAGACCCTGAAGCGATTCGCTGTAAAACAAATTATCGCTATTGACCGTTAGCCGACACTGTCCCTTGCCGGGTTCGGCCCAGCACAGCTCATCAATCAGCCGCATAGGGGGTTGGTGCTTTATCAGCTCGTCTAAATTATGCGCCATGTTGCTTTCCTCGGCTAAAAACCAGGGAAACATTGTTTCCGCCAAAGGCAAAGGAGTTACTCAGACAATGCTCAACAGGGGTCTGCCATGAGTCACCCTGGTATAAATTGATATCCGTTATATCCGAATCTTTGACGCCGTCCCAGGCATGCTTTGGCAGCCCGTTTTGTTGAGTAAGCGCCAGCCAGCAGAACACCGCTTCAATAGCACCGGCGGCACCTAAGGTATGCCCGGTCAACGCCTTTGTAGAACTGGCCGGAACCTGCGAAGCACCCAGTTCATTCACTGCAAAAGCTTCCATTTTGTCGTTCAGTGGTGTGGCCGTGCCATGCAGGTTGATGTAGCTAAGCTGCTCTGCACTCAGTTCAGCATCTGACAACGCCCCCTGCATAGCCGCTAGGGCGCCACGCCCTTCAGGGTGTGGTGCGGACATATGATGAGCATCGGACGTAGCGCAGGCGCCAGTTAACGTTACCAGAGAAGGTTGTAAATTGTCTTCTGTACGAGTTGCTATAAATAACCCGGCAGCTTCACCAATAGTAATACCATCGCGATTCGCGCTAAAGGGGTTACAGCGCCCCGTCGACGTCGACTCCAGCGCTTTAAAACCATTTAAGGTCAGCTGACAAAGAGAATCAACACCGCCAACAACCACTGCATCGACCATACCTGAGCGCAATAAAGACCGGCCACTCATAAAAGCACGTGCACTGGACGAACAGGCCGTAGAAAGGCTGTAAACCGGACCGGTAATACCCATTAATTCAGCAACACATTCTGCCGGTGCGAGCATTTCCTGCATGGCGTAATAAAACGAGTCAGGCAGGCCACCTTTTGTTTCATCATGTGCTAACGCTTCCTCACCCGAAGCTATGCCCGATGTACTGGTGCCCAGAATCACGCCTACTCGATCAGAGCCCAGCTTATTTATCAGCGCCTGCAGTGGCTCTTTAATTTGCTGTAAGGCCGCCGCAACCAACTGATTATTCCGGGTTCGCATTGCCGGCGGCAGGCTGTCTATATTTGGCAGTTTGTCGTCCGCTACCTGCCCGGCAAATAGCGAGGTACCATCGTTGGTAACGAAAGCAGACGCCCTCAAACCGGCCTGCTCGCCCGTTAGCGCAGCCTGCCAAATGCTCTCGCAATTGTGGCCCGACGCACAAATAGCGCCCGGTTCACTCAGTGTTACTGTCATCAGTTTCTAATAGCTCATACTCTAGGGTTGTTATCACCAATTGATAACCCATGGATTTATTCTGAATAACCCGTTGCAGACTGGCATCGTCATTAGCTGCTGACCATAGCAACTGGCCGTTATGCCAAAGTTCACGTTTTGTCTGGGTGGTCTGTAAGCTCATACCGTCTAAATTTGAATTAACACTATCGAGCGGCCACAGCGCCATTTGCAAATCTGCCCATACCTGCAGAGCCAGGCGCGCATCGTCAAAAGCTTCACTGCCCTTAAAGCTCAGTCCGTTCGCTTGAGTAATCTCGCTGCGAAATAATTCATATCCAAGTGGAGACAACGCAACCAACAACAGTCGCTCATTATCAAAAACAGCCGAAACCATAAAAGTGCGTTGCTGCTGCCCTTTTTGCCACTCTACTTTCTGCCATAGCTGCACAGGCTTTTCCGGCCAGCTGTGCTGCAGTTGGTAACTCCCGTCTGCAACAGGCACCTGAAAGGAATACCCACTCAACGACTGGCAACCGGCAAGGATGGCCATTACCAGTAGTAAGAAAACGCCTTTAAGAGATACTAGCTGCATAGCTCCGCCAATACGTTCAAGCGCCGCTCGCTATCGCGAACATAAGGGTTGTTGGTATCCCATGCGTAGCCAGCCAGAATTGAGCAAATCATCGCTTTCACCTGTTGCTGCTGGTCAGGATAAAAAATGACATCCTGAAAGCGGGTATCATACCAACCCTTTACAAAAGTGCGAAAGGTTGTAATACCGACACGCAAAGGGTCACTGTATTGCGTCTGCCAGTCCTGGGGTTCGTTATTCAGCTCTTTTAACACCAACGGCACCGCCAACGATGAAGACTGCATTGCAATGGTCACCCCCGAAGAAAAAACCGGATCTAAAAATTCACCGGCGTTACCGAGCAACGCAAACCGGTCGCCATATAGACGATCCACATTGGCTGAATAGCCAGTAATACGCTGTTCAGCACGAACTACCTTGTATTCGCCTAACACTTCAAGCAGGTAAGGCTCGTCTGCCACCAATTTCCACAGCGCTTCTTTTTCGCTGTCATTTTCTGCAAAGTACTCACTGGCACCAACAACACCAATACTGGCGGTACCATCTGCAAAAGGAATGAGCCAGTACCAAACTTCAGGGTTCCGTGGGTGCACCGTGATGAGGATTTTAGTCCGGTCGAAGTGTCCGCCGGTAAGTTCAGATTTCACATGACAGAAAACGGCCTGGCGCACTGGAAAGTCCGACGGCGACTCTAACGACAATAAGCGCGGCAGTACTCGACCAAAACCACTGGCATCCAGCACAAAACGAGCTTTTGCTTCCGTCTTCCCGGTGGTGCTGGACAGGCTCAATTTAACTGCATCCGGGTCACTAAAATCAATGGCTTCCAGCGCAATACCGTGTCTGACTTCTGCACCTTTCTCTGCCGCGCCCTGCGCCAGTAACTGATCAAAATGCTCACGTTTAACCTGATAAGTGGTGCCCGGCCCTTCACTGGATTTTTTGCGGAAGTCAAAGTCCACTTTATTGCCGTTATAATAAAAAGCGGCACCTTCCTTGTACTGGAACCCCAGCCGCTCTGCGTTTTCCAGCACCGTGTCCAGCAACCCGGCTTCTTCAATAAAGGTCATGCACTGGGGCAGCAGGCTTTCGCCAATAGAAAATCGCGGAAACTCCTGCTTCTCAACCACCAACACATTCTTTCCAGCCTTTGCCAACATGGCAGCAGCAGTTGCCCCTGCGGGCCCTGCACCAATAATTGCCACATCATAAACCGATTCCTGCATGATTCTTTCCTTAGCGATCAGGCGACTCTATTATCAACGGACTGAACAGGGCACTCATAAAGACCCCAATTAAAACAATAATACCGAAAGCAGCAATGGCTGGCGTTGAGCTGAAACTTAATGCACCAAAAGCCACCATGGTAGTGAAAGCTGACAGATAAATGGCCTGCAGCGCATGCTGTCGCTTTAAACGCCCTGCGCAGAAAACGCCGTAGTCGATACTGAGCACCAATACGAACATAGCGCCAATACAATGAAACAAGTTCAGAGGTTGTATTAGCTGAGCCAGCAGCAACGCTGTTGCGACCGACAGCGTCATAACACAGGTAACCTGCCATGCCGCCTGAACACGCTGCTTATGACTCTGTTGTGAGCGTAAAAATAGCGCCAGTATGGGTAAGGAAACGACCAGTAAAACAATGAGCCATAGCTGCATGGAATGCCGATACTCGGTCAATGCGTCTGATGCATGCTCAATGGGGTTAAAATGCTCCAGTCTGCCTGGTATCTCTTTAATATCACCCGAACTAAATGGCTGTTTTAGCCGGACAACGCTCATCCAGCCTGCTTCGGCTGGGTATAAGAACTGGTTTTCTAAAGGGTGTTTCTGGGGGGCGCCGTTGAATGCAGGCGCGTCGATACCCAACCATTGCAGATAGCCTTCGCCGGCCTGGCTTTTAAAAAGGCTTTGCTGACCTTCCACCACTTGTTGCTGTTCTGACACCGGCAACACGTAATCGTAAAGACTGACGCTGCCGTTCAAGTTGGCTAAGTCGCCGGTACGCTCTAGCGCTTGCTGCTTCGTTTCGCCAGCCACCAACAGTACATCGGGCTGAAAATAAAAGTCGGTGGTTTCCCGCAAATGGTTTTCCTGCTGCAGCAACGACTCCGGTGAACTGGCCAGTAACCGGACGTTATCATTAGCGGTAAATGACCACACCAGCAGACCCAGAGTGGTCAGAGCCATAGCACTTAACCAATGTGTTGTGGTTTTGTTACGCATCTGCCGGTAAAGATTGGTCATATTGAGGCAGAACTGCTGCCAGCGTGGGGCAGGCTCTTTTGGCTCCGGCAACCATGGCAGCGTCGTCACCACCAGGGTCATAGCAGTAATTAAGGCCACTGCCATAAAAATGCCTAGCTGTTGCAATAAAGGTAAAGGCAGCAGCAGAAGTAAGACATAACCTAAAACAGTGGTTAAACCGCTGAGCCATAAAGCCGGCTTCAGTGCTGACCAGGCCGTTTTCCCATGACTGCGGGCAATAAAGCCATGAATAACGTAGTCAATGCACAAGCCGATAAAGCTGGTCGCAAACACCAGCATCAGCACATGCGGCCGGGAGCTTAGTAACAAAGTGACCAATAGACCCGTCGCTGCCGACACACCCAGCAACAGCAGCGTATAGAACAACTGCTGCCCCGAACGGAAAACCCAGAGTAACAGAGCCAGTACCACCAGAAGAGACAGCCCGCCAAACCAGGTCATTTCTTTTTTGGCCTGTTTTGCTGCCGCATCGGAATGAAACAGCAATCCACTTTTATAGAGCTGAATACCGGGCAACTGCTCAGTAACTTTACTGGTAAAGTCATTTATTGCCTTAACGGACTGCCCGGACTGGTTCACGCTTAACGCATCGCCTGCAATACGCAGCGGTACCAATACCTGCCGGGTTGATTCTGACGAACGAGTATAAAGCCCGCCGTGGCTCTCATACCCCGGCATTAAATCTGGTAATTGCTGTATAAAGCGCTGTGTCAGTAATAGCGGATCGCTCTGCAGCGGCGTTAAAACCGGGGCGGGACTTTGTAAGGTTTTTTGGGCGCGAGCGATCAACGATTCATAGTCACCACTTGCAAGCATTTGCCTGTCACGAAACGTTGCTAGTCGTCCTGCCTGCTGTTGATAAAATGACAATACCGCTTTTGGGTTTGTCATTTCAGCCAGCTGTAGGGTGGGTTCTACGTGGAACAGCTGACGTAACTGCTCCTGCACAACCTTAAGAATCTCAGTTTCGGAATGCTGCTTCGATTCAAACCCCAGCAACAATTGCTGCGAGTTAGGTTGCTGGCTTTTTAAATAGCTACGTTGCAGATCAGAGACTTCATTAGGCAGAGCGTCTGCCAGACTGCTGCTCCATTGCGTATTCGGCAACTGCATAAAAAGCCCCGATACCACAATAGTAATGAAAACAAACAGCAGCAGTAATCGGGGCGCCCTAGCGGCGCGTGCGCCTTTCATTCCATGTTACCTTTGGCTCAGTTCAATACGGGTCGTGTTACCGTTTTGCTCAAACAACTCCACAAGTTCAACGCGATCATCTCCACAGCTGTGGATTTTTTCAATCACACTGGCCAGCGCGTCTGCCTTTGGCACCATCACCACGCAATCTTGCTCTACCGACAGGTTGAATTGCTGCTTAAGCACCGCTTCATCCTGTTGCAAAATAGCCAATAACAACTGCGCAATGGTGTCACTGCCACTTATCGACTCCGCACCACCCTGCTCAAAAATACCCTGACGGTTTATGGTCAATTCCTGCTGCTGAGGTTGCTCGGTTGTCCAGATAATTTCATCCATACTAATATCCAGTTGCCCCGAACTCACCAAAGGCCTAGGCAGCCCTGACAACTGTTTTTTCTGATGGAAGTCCAGCGACAGCGGCAACGGCTCTGATTGCTTCTCTAGTGCCGACAGCGCCTTTAACGAGTTATCGTCCTCGGCAGAAGTAACTGCTGAGACCATAAAGAACACCGTTGCCACCAATAAACGCATCATGAGCGCTCAACCCCCAGCTTTTCAAACACAATGTCAGGGGATTCAAACAGCATTTCGCGCGTTTTTTTACACACGGCTACCTGCACACTGGTGGCTTTGGTTAGTAGCTCGTTACTCTCAACACAGCGAATTTCATAATTCATCTTCAGTCGGTGTTCCCACTCGGCTAAGGTGGCAGTTACCCTTATGTGCTGTCCGTAAGTAGCCGACGCAACGTATTTTAAGCGTAAGTCGACAATTGGCCACAAATGACCGTTGGCTTCCATATCCGGATAGTCATAATTGAAGGTACGCAACAACTCACTGCGCGCCATTTCAATGTATTTTATGTAATGCCCATGCCAGACAACGTGCATGGCATCGACATCGAAAAAGGGAACATCAATAGTCAAACTGGCTTGTTTCATGCTGGCTCCTGATACAAGTTCCAGACTTTTAATCGTAACTGGGTCAGCCAATAGCGTAACTCCGGCTCTAACTGACGATCTTCCGTCAGTAGGTCAAACTGGCTGGCCAGGCTTTCAAGCATTTCAACAACACCAGACGATGGGCTCACAGGCTTCTCTGCTATGCGCTTGCGCAACTCAACGCCTTGATAAGCTGCCAGCAAGGTTGCGATAACCACCTGTTCGGTCAGCTCCAGAATACGGATACAGTCACGGGCAGCAATAGTACCCATGCTCACTTTGTCCTGGTTATGACACTCAGTTGAACGCGAAAAGACACTGGCGGGCATGGTTAATTTCAATGCCTCGGCGGTCCAGGCTGAGCAGCCAATTTGCACCGCTTTGAAACCGTGGTTGATGGATGTTCTCTCGCCTTCTGCCGCAGACAAATTAGAGGGCAAACCGTGGTTCATTTTCGTGTCCATCAGCAGCGCCATTTGCCGATCATGCAGGTCCGCCAGGTTCGCCACAGCCGTTTTCATCGAGTCCATTACCATAGCAATATGACCGCCATAGAAATGCCCACCATGCAGAACGTGCTCTCCCAGACCGTCAATAATGGGGTTGTCATTGGCGCTGTTTAATTCATTTTCTATGGTTTCTTGAAACCAGGGTAAACTGTCCTTCAATACGCCGATAACATGAGGCGCGCAGCGAATGGAATAACGGTCCTGCAGGCGCGATGAATTTCTCGGGTGCTCCACATGGTTCAGGTCTTGCTGGATCCAGCTGGCTACTTGTTGCTGCCCTTTATGAGGTTTTACAGCAAAAAGCAGGTCATCAAAATGGTTACTGTTTCCTTCCAGGGCTATGCTCGCCAAAGAAGTAATACGGCTGGATAACCGGGTTAGATACTCCGCTCTGTCCCAGGCCAGGCAAGCCAATGCAGTCATTACAGCAGTACCGTTCATAATGGCCAGGCCCTCTTTAGGCCGCAGTTTGTGAACCGACATGCCAAGCTCTTTAAAAGCTTCTGCACTGTTCATCACTTTGTCGCGAAAACGCACGTCTCGCTCACCAATAAGCGCACCGGCAATGTACGACAAAGGCGTTAGATCGCCGCTGGCACCTACGCTACCTTCTTTTGGAATAAGCGGTAGCATGTTTTCGTTCAGCATCACCACCAGGCGCTCCAGCAACTCCCAGCTGACACCGGAATAACCTTGTGCCAGCGAGCTTAAGCGCGTTGCCAGAATGGCACGGGTTTCCTGCTCATCGAAGGTATCGCCCAGGCCGCAACCATGAAAACGCGTAAGGTGAATGGGCAATTCATTAACTAAGTTCTCCGGTACCGTTACGGTGCAGCTGTCGCCATACCCCGTTGTTACGCCGTAAATAACACCGTCCTGCTCAAGTAATTCATCCAGAAAACGGACACCGGCATCGACTTTTTCGACAAACTCCGGCGCATCGCTTAATGCGACCTGCGCTTTGCCATTGGCTATTTCTACCACGTCTTTAATGGTCAACGGGCGGCCACCAAAGGCTATAATCGATGTCGTCATACTACTGACTGTCCTTCTTCCAGAAATCAAAAAAATTAAACCACTGATAAGGGTAGCGTATAGCTAATTTCTCCAGTGTTTCACTGTAAGCTTTCAGAACTGGCTGCAAAGCCTCCCGCCTGCTTTTTCGCGGTAGCTTCAGTTGGTCACACGCATGGTTGAGATATAAATCGTAATGTCCGTCATCGGAGTTCTTTAAGCAGAATAAAAAGTACACGGGGCATTCTAACACACTGGCCAATATCCATGGCCCTAAGGCAAATGCAGCGGGCTTACCTAAAAACTCCTGATCTATGGTCTGCCCGGGCTGAGTCACCGAAGTTCTGTCCCCTACAATGACCACAAACTCACCTTGTTCAATGCGCTCTTTCAGTAATATGGTCAGTCCCATATCAATGTCGGTCACCTGAATAAGGTCAATATCAACTTTCGGGTTAACGTTTTTTAATGCGCGGTTAAATGATTGCGCATGTTGGGTAAACACCAGTACATTCATGCGCCGGGTATATTTTTTTGAAGCCAGCGCTCGCGCAACCTCCAGGTTACCCAGGTGACTACCGATAAGAATGCCGCCCTTAGGTTGTTTTTCTAAATCGTCAAAGTGGGTGTCACCACAGTTACGAACCTGATTCTTAGAAACCTTACCGACCCAGGCATCAATTTTTGCCAGAGCGTGCAGACCAAACTGCCAAAAATGGTACCAACTTTGGCGCCATCCCGGCTCGGCAACAAAAGGAGACTGTTCAGCAGCAAATGAATGCACACGGCGAAGGAAGTCCAAAGAAGCTCTGCGAGGAGCGCCTCCGGTCAAAAAGAAGTAAGTGATCACTGGCGCTAAAATCAGCCGCATTAACCAGTGGCCGCCATACTGATAGGCTCGAAGAACAATGACGATGCCCCAGTAGCTGCCGCGCTCTTTCTTTTTCGCCCAATGCTTCTCCACCATAACTAACGTTTAAACCTACGTAGCAATAAAAGCGGAATGCGTGGCAACATGCCAAAAAACAAGCGTGTATGCAGCCAGGAAATTTTCAGGTTATCCTGCAATGCTCTGAAGTGTGACTGTCCGCCTTGTGGGTAAATCACCTTGGTTGGAATAAACAAAACTGGTGTACCCGCCCAGTATAGACGCACCATAATTTCAATATCGAAGTCCATGCGTGTGCCAATATCGCGACGCTTTATTAAGCCCACTGTCTGGTACAAGGGATATACCCGGAAACCACACATAGTATCCTTTATCTGCATCGATAAAGTTTCGATGTGCACCCAAAAGTGGGTGATCTTGCGCCCAATGCGTCGGCTGGTCGGCATGCTGTCATCATACTGCGGAAACCCGCTTATCAGCGCGCCGGGGTTCTGTTTCGACAAAGCTAAAAACTCAGGAATATCATTACTGTCATGTTGGCCATCAGCGTCTATTTGCAACGCGTGAGTAAAACCTTCTTCAGCCGCCAAATGAAACCCGGCCATAACCGCCCCGCCTTTTCCACTATTTTCGGGAAGCGTGTGCAGTAGTACAAGTGACTTATGCTCTTCCGCTAAAGTTGCCAGCACTTCTTTGGTATGAACATTTGAGCCGTCATCAACAATAATAATTGGCAACTCGTAAGGCAGCAGTCGCTCAACCGTTGCCGTAATGGTTTTATCGTGATTATAAATAGGAATAAGAAAGCAATACTGAGACATATTAATTAAACACCAGGCGTCCGGAAGACAGCGCTTTATCACCGTCAGAGTATTTAAAGGTAACGCAGTCTTCGCGTTTTCTCTCAATGAACAAGTCAACCGTCGCCCCGGGTAAAATCATGTCGTTAAACTTGAGGACTTCAATGCGTTGAATTGAGGTGGGTGTTGACCAGTGCTCAGTCGCAAGCTGCACCACCCAGTCAAGTTGTGCGACCCCGGGTAAAATCGGCGCTGAAGGAAAATGTCCCTGCAAATAAATACAATCTGCTTCTAATTGAAACTGTCCATTAAGTGCCGGCTTTTCATTCTCGCCGGCGCTTTCGGAGAAGAGAATAAACTTAGGTAGTTGAGTCTGCATAATATCTCTACTTTTCCTCTTCGAACAACGCCTGTAGGTCAGCCTGAGTGACTTTGCCGGCGCCGTTATAAGGTAGCTGCGCCACATAGCGAAAACGTTTAGGTAAAACAACTTTTTCAAAGCGCTGCTGTAAATGATGCCGCAACTCCTGACGCACTTTAAAACGCCCCTGGGCATTAAGTTCTGCATTTCCGGCGGAGTTCAGCACTAACACCAAACCCAACTCAACACGAGGGCTATGTAACACACAAGCTTTGGCTGACTCGACCCATTCGTGCTGCTGAATAAACTGCTCGACTTCGTTCAGCGATACTCGCTTTTCAGCAATTTTAGTGACTCTGTCCTGGCGTCCGAGTAACAGAAAACACCCCTGCCCCTGAAGCTGAACTTTATCTTCTGTAGTATACGGCCTTTGTGGCTCTTTAAGATACGGTGACTGAATAACCAGTATATCGTTGTTGTCGCAGCTTACCTCTATGCCGGCCAGAGGCTTGAAACTATCTGAAGCACCCGGATTACGCTGCCGCCAGGCTATACCTCCGGTTTCCGTACTACCGTACACTTCAATGGGGGCCTGCAGTTCATTGTCAGCGAAGTTGTTAGGAACTGAGCCCGGCAACGGTCCACCTGACGAAAAGACCATGGTCAAAGCGTTTTTATGCTGCGCCAGCTGTGGCAAGTTATCCAAACGCTGCAAGTGTGCAGGACTGCTTACCAAAGCGTAACGCCGACCGTCAGCTTTCGCCAATAGTTGCTGCAGTTGCTCAGGGTAATCGACTAAAGGTAATGTTACCGAACGCCCGGCTGCAAGAGGCCATAGAACTGTAAACAAAAGCCCGTAAATGTGCTGATGAGTCACCGTGGCCAGAATATCCGTCTGGCCGAGTTTGTCTGCAAAGGTCTGCTCCAGCGTCTCTACTTCCAGCCATAACTGTCTTAGCGTTTTTTCTACTGCTTTAGGTTTGCCACTGCTACCGGAGGTGAAAAAGGTCAGAGGGGAGTCCAAGTCACCTTTTAAGATCAAAGAAGGCGCATCAGAACGCCCTTTGGAGGGTAATTCTTCCGGTACTCTGAATGCATACTGAGATGATAGCTCTGACAGGGTCGCAGGCTTATCATTAGCCGGAAGAATAATTCGCTTTTTACTCTCTAGCAGCGCAAAGAACCAAACACTAAAACGATACCAGTCACGCTGATAAAGTAACGCATCGCCTTTCTGCTCATTAAGCCAATGAGTAGCGGCAGCCACATCCTGAAGCCAGGCTGAAACACTGATGGGTTCACCATTAATTGAGGCTAGTTTTGCATCCGGGCGCAGCCATTGCAGCTCCCATTGCTCAGTGCTTGTTTTTAACAACACGCCGCACACTCCACTCAACCACAAAAAGTAACCCAATCAGCAAGTAAGATATAAAACCGTTGTATAGCGTCCAAAGCTCAATGTCACCACGAACTGCCGTCGCCAGCGCAATAGCACCATTCATAAGGAAAAATACGGCCCAGACCATGGTCACTTTTTCAGTGTAAGCAACGGCCTTCTCAGACAATGAGCCTTCCATCAGCGTCGCTAAGCGGGTTATTACCGACGGTTTGCGCCATAAGGACGCAACAAAAACCAGCAGCAATGCCGCATTCATCCAGACCGGATAGAACAACACACCTGTCAGCTGGTCAGCAAAAATAGCCGTTACTGAAACGACCAATAACACTGCCATTGAAAGCCAGCTTCTGGGATGACCAATACCCTGGGCAACAATGCTTAAACTCAGTAAGGTAATCAGTGCCAGTAGCAGCCAGTTTGTCAGGCCGTTCTGCGCAAACCACCAAACCATCAGAGGGTAGGCAATCAGTAAGCCACTGATTAATAAACGCAGAGCCGTTTTCATTAATCGCTGTGAACGAGTTTATAAACTTCTTCGACAACATCCTCGACAGTACGCACCGCTTTAAACGCATCCGGGCTGATTTTTTTACCAGTGATTTCGCGTAATTTAACCACTAAATCTACCGCATCAATCGAATCAAGATCCAAATCCTGATACAGGTTTGCGTCTAAAGAAATATCATCAGATTCTATCTCGAAGTCTTCTTCAAGAATTTGAACTAATCGCGCATACACTTCGTCTTTCGTTTTCATCGTTCCCTCGTTTATTCACCGCGATTATTAGCGACAAAGTCCGCTAACGTATCAACACTGTAAAAGTGCTTTTTTGTTTCCGCTGAGTTTGCATCCAGCTTTACGTCGTACTTTTTCTTTATTGCCAAACCCAGTTCCAGTGCGTCAATGGAATCGAGGTTCAGGCCGTCGTCATCGTCTCCGAATAACGCGGCTGAATCATTGATATCTGATACCTCAACATCCTCAAGATCCAGCGACTCGATAATCAAGGCTTTGATCTCTTGCTTCAGGTTTTCCGTCATCTTCTAACACCTTTTCATAGTAATTCTGTAAGTCGCGAGTCAGTTGACGCGCGGCAATGCTGAGCTTTTCAGCATTGCAGTATACGGCTGAATCTATTTCGCCTAAATAATGCACCGACAAGGTAGGCTTTTGTTGCGGTGCACAGTACCAGGCCTCATTTTTAATCAAAGTTACAGGTACGCATTCCACGCGTAGTGCCGTAATTTTAGCCCGTGTACGCAACGCCAAATGCGCTGCGCCACGTTGGAATTTGACTACTTTTCCTGGTGTCGTGCGCGTACCTTCAGGGAATATAATGAGGTTATTCCCCTGCGCCAGCGAGCGCTCACAGTCGTTGACCAAATCTTCCGGATCGTCATTGCTTAAATAACCCGTTGAACGGATAACGCCCCGCATAAAAGGATTCTTCCAGAGATGTGACTTAACCACACAGTCCGGATTCGGCACAAAAGAAATCAATGCCACGACATCAATTAAGCAAGGGTGATTCGCAATAATGACATGACCCCGGACGTTTCGTAGCTTCTCAATTGCCTTAAAGTCAAAGTTGAACACGCCCGTCCACTTCATTACGCCGATAAACCACTTAAACGTCAGTTGCACTAACCGCCGGGCCCGGGCCTGACGCAGCTGTTCATTTCCGTTAGATAGTAAGGCGAGTAAAGGCAACGCAGTCACCGACAGCAACAGGCCACCTAAGCCAAAAATGGCAAAGCAAAGTCCTGTGGCGAAACGTCGCCAGGTGCGATTAATTACCTGCCAGAGACTAAGCAACATGCCAGCTCCACCTTACCCCGTTATAGTCTTTGACCACCTTACCGCCGCCGGCATCCAATATTTTCTGCACGCTGTTAGCAACTGACCAGACGTCTTCCTGTAATTGACTTTCTTTTCCAACCCGACGATCCAAAATCAATTCTTGTCCGTTTTTTCTATGGAGTAAAACCGCATGAGAAAAACCGGTTACCGGCGATTTAACCTGCCCGGAATACACCGCGGGAGGCACTTCATCAGCATACACTAACAGTACCTGCTCAGCTTCGCTTTGTAGCTGGCTTAACGCCTCTAACCACCCTAAAGGGTAGGTTTGCTCACCCGCCGACAAGGTTGTCATAGACTGCCTGTTGTCAGCGGCCATGCTGTACTGTCCCAGTACGGCATTATTCACCGAAAGCGCAAACTGGGTTGGCGACAAAATTTCCCCCCGCACCAGTTCCCGCAGTAACTTCTCGGTGCGGTGTAAGTCGCCATGTCGGGTTGCCAATACCACCGGTGTCTCTTGCAACTGAGGGTGTCTTTCACTCAATTCCAGCATGGCAGTTATCAGTACTTTCGCATACGAGCTCAGCCGCCGTCGGGTCGAAGCCGGAATTTGCTTCAGCCGTTCACGACATTCGGTCTGGACTAATGTACTATCAGCTACAAAGGCTCGCATAGGGTTTGGACAGATACTCAAAAAAGAAGCGGAATAGTACAGAATCTCACTCTACATTTCAAAAATATAACATCGCATATGGTTATCGGATATAGGCTCTACAACGACACAGCATCATCCAGGCAAGTGTCGGAAGCAACGCGGGACTTACTGATACAGCTTGTCAGAAAGTACTGGCTGGTTTCCGGACCTGTTCACGTCACTATAGACAAAACTCCTTCCGGTGCCCCACTACTGAGCGTAAACGATCAGCCCGTTTATTGCTCACTTTCTCATAAATCGGGATTCATCGCCGCCGCCTACTCAACAACCTGTAGTATCGGCATAGACGTTGAGAACTTGCGTACCAGCAAAAACTACCAGCGCATTCGTGACTATTATAAAGATGGATTTCTGGCAGGTAGCTCTTTGACTAAGCAAGCATTTTTCCGGCAGTGGACCTTAGCCGAAGCGGTAGCCAAAGCCTCAGGTGAACCCTTGCTTAAAGTTCTGGAGCAGCCACTTGAAAGGCAACAACACGCTGCAAAACACTTCCGGATAAACTCTTTTTTGCTGTGTGCTTACCAGGCAGTGACAGCGGATAAAGTCAGTGATATCTCACTGTATCAGCTCGACAGCGATAACCAGTGGCAGTAGTCCCGGGCTATAACACTCAAATCCGACTCTGCTCGCCAGTTTAGCTCTCTATGGGCTTTGTCTACCTCGGCGTAGCAACTCTCTACGTCGCCCTGCCGCCTCCCTGAAAACTGAACAGGGATGGTGCGCCCGCTCGCCTTTTCAAAGGCCCGTATAACCTCAAGCACCGACTCGCCTTTGCCCGTTCCCAGATTAAAAACCTGATGCCCGGTTTGTGCAAATCCCACCTCCAGTGCAGCCACATGGCCTTGTGCAATATCGCAGACATGAATGTAATCGCGTATCGCTGTGCCGTCATCGGTCAAATAGTCATGGCCGAAAACATGAACTGAGCCGACTTTGCCAGTAATGACATCACCAATAGCCGGAACCAGGTTTGCCGCTGGCTTAAGCGGTTGTTCGCCGAGGAGCCCCGAAGGATGAGCTCCCGCCGGGTTAAAATAGCGCAAACTGACCGCGGAAAAATTGGCATTGCTGTTACAGTAATGACTTAGGTCGCATTCAGACTGAAACTTTGTCTCGCCATAAGGGTTAGTAACGTCTCCCGCTGAGGCCGATTCAGGAATTGGTACTGTTGACGGGTTTCCATATACGACAGCAGAAGACGAAAACACTAGCCGGGTAACAGAAAATGCTTTCATTACCGATAGCAGTTTACGCGTACCGTCCACATTAGTCGTAAAATACTGGTCTCTTAACTGATAACTTTCCTGGGGATTCTTTAGCGCCGCAAAATGGATAACGCCATCAATAGAGTACTGCCGAAAGACACCGATTAATGCGTCGATGTCGCAAATATCGACTTGATGAAAGTCTGGCCGCTTGCCTGTAACCTTCTGTATTTTATCAATGACCGACGCGCTGCTGTTGCTCAGGTTATCAACAACAACCACTTGGTAACCGTTGAGTATTAACTCAACCACGGTATGCGAGCCAATAAAACCGCAGCCTCCGGTAACCAGTATCCGTTTATTCATAGATCTTGCGCCCAGCAACGTTAGCGTCACTAAAAGTCAAAGGGCCGAAATAGTATCGGCTGACTTTTACTAAAGCAACTGAAACTCGTAAACAACAGGCCTGTAGGGGAAAGTCGACGAGAGAAAAAAGACATTGTTGTTATCGTTTATTACGCAAGTTATTTAAAGTTAGACTAAACGTAAAGAGAACAATTACCGTAAAAACAACTATAACTCACATCTGGTGGACTGATTTGCTTATGAATAAAGGCAAAAACTGGCTTATACACACATTGGGCTTTCTCGGGCTAATCCCCTTTTTAGCATCGTCTCTTGCTGCATTAATGGGGACGGGCGCATTTTGGGGCATACAACCGTTGGAGTTCTTAATCACCTACGGCGCTATTATATTAACCTTTTTAGGTGGCACCTTATGGGGGCGGGCTTTACATCGTGCTGAAAGCGAAAAAACCGCAGGCTTACTACTACTAAGCAATGTTTTTGCTCTTTTAGCCTGGTTCACAATACTCATTAACCTACCCGCCTGGTCTCTGGGTCTGCAAATGCTCGGTTTTGTTTTAGTCCTTTTCTTTGAACAAAAGCTCGCCCGCAGCTCCGCCATGACTTCTTATATGGGCTACTATCGTATTCGCGTTTTATTAACAACAGCCGTTGTTGTCTGTCAATTGCTGGTATTCGGCAACCATATTTTGTAACGCTACTTGGTCTGGTGGTAACGAGCCAGAGTTTCGGCGTAAATAAGGCGCACGTCCTTACTGAACTTTTCAACCGAATAGTCACGAGCAAACGCCAGAGCATTGTCTGAAAGGCTCTGGCGCAAATCCGTATCATCCAGAATTTGTTTAACCCGTTCGCACCATAACGACTGCTTAGCCGGTGTTTTGTAACCGTTATGCCCATCTTCAACGACATCATCAATACCGCTTGAGCGCACCGCAACCACCGGCAGACCGGCAGCCATCGCTTCCAGAATAACCATACCCTGAGTCTCCGACTGAGACGCAAATAGAAACGCGTCACCGAGTCGGTACCAGGCGGCCATCTGCTCAGGAGGAACAGCACCGACCAGGGTAATGTGCTGCTGCAGGTTCATGTCGTCAATGCGCCCCTGTAATCTGCGACGCTGATGGCCGTCACCCACTATCAACAACCGGAATGCTTTATCCGTCTGCTCCTTCAATTGCGCCATGGCGTCTATCATGAAGTCGATATTCTTTTCATTAGAGAGCCGGGAAACGCTGACAAAAACGGTTTCGTCGCCAATATTCTGCTGTTTACGCAAGTCCTCGACCTGTTTCGCGTCAACCTGCTGAAAGCGATCAAACTCAATGCCGGTTGGCTGTACAAAGGTCGGACGCTTTACGCCTATCATGCGTAAGTACTCTTCAGTAGACTGCGTAGGCACAATCACACCATCGCATTTGTTTGCAAAACGACGAACCAAAAAGTGCGCAATAATGTTACGAAACAGCGAGCCGGGCAAAAACACAAAGTGAGCATAGTGCTCTAGCCGGGTGTGATACGTATAAACCACAGGAACTTTAAGTCTGCGAGCCACAAAAACCCCGAGCGACCCTATCCAGAACGGGTGGTGTACATGAATAATATCCGGCTTGAACGCTTTGACCTTTTTACGTACGGCGCCTGAAAAAATATTGGCAAATCGAAACTCGCTTTTTTCACCAAAAGAGAATAACGAAGGCATACGCACCACATTCTCTTCTTTTTCTGCTGCACGTTGATAGCGCGGTGCAACAACCAGAACTTTGTCCTTAAGCTGCACCAGTCCGCTTCGTAAGCGTTCGATAGAAATAGGCACGCCACCAATAAAGGGCAAGTAATTGTTGGTAAACATAGCCACCCGCATGGTTTTCTTAAGCCAGGGGTCAGGGTCAATGTCGTAGTCCGGATAGTACTCTTTTCCGACAAACACAGCGTTATAGAGCTTGGTACTAATAACCAGGAACAAACTGACTAAGAGAATAAAGTTGAGGTAACCCACATAAAACAGGGAGTGAATAAAGAACCACAGACTTTCCAGTTGCTTCAAAATAGGGTGCTGACCAACTTCCAGCTCTTCAACCGAATGCTCGACGGAACCATCGGCGCTCACGGTCACTTTCACATAGTGATAAAAGCTTTCATCCTGGTTCAGTACCAGACCACCTGCACCACCGGTTGTTATGTAAGGTATGCCGTTATGTTCTTGTTCGGAATAAATTGAAATGTTTGATGAAAACACCCGGTCGACACCAAAGTTTTCCAGCGTCTGCAGTAACGCGCTTCTGAATTCAGCAGGCTGTAAAAAGTCGTCATCCTCGGCCAGAAAAAACGCTTCTTCCGGCTCCAGAGGTGGGTGGCCAATAAAAACAAACCGATGCGTCGACTCATCCGCCTTAAGAGTGTCGGTTAACCACCGTAACTGCCACTGCCAGGGGGTTTTTTCAGTGCTGTCGAGGAAGATAAAACGGCTGTCACCGGCGGTAAAGCTGAAAAAATGAGGCCCATAGTGATCATAAAAACGAAAGCTGCCAAACTCTTCGTATTCGTTGTTACCAAAGGTCAATAAATAAGGCATATCCAAACGGGACAGAGTACCCCGTATTGCCCGGTATTTGTCCTCTCCGCCGCTGCTAACAGCATTTCCTGCGGACACGAGAAAGTCGACATTGGCATCGTTCAGCATTGGAATAATGCGGCGTTCAAAAATGCCTACCGAATTATTGATGTTACCAACCACCGCAAAACTGTAACTGTCTTGTCCTTCCAGCCTGGCGCTGATAGCTGCAAGCTGATCAGTATGCTCTGCCTCGAATTCAGAAGTCACCAGGTTCAAATAAACTTTATAGCCAATAAGGCTAACAACTATGGCTATATTTAAGTAGAACAGGGCTTTTAATAATTTCTTTTTATTCATTGTATGCCCTGTGTTTTGGCGGAGTTAACTAAGTATCGTTGTAAAATAAACAGCCCCAACAGCATGCCCAAATAGATGGTTAAAAAGCGCCAGCTGAAGGTAACCAACAGCAAATGATTTTTAGCTAAGATGTCACTGAAAAAGCTACCGAAAACGCCTTCAGAAATACCAGATGCCCCCGGGGTTGGCGCAAAATACATTATAAAAGTTGTGACAACCAACAGTCCCAGACTTATCAAATAATTTACATCGTATCCCAGCCCCCACATCAATAATGCCGGAAAACTGAACAGACTGAGCAGGAAAATAAAGGTAAATAACACGGACAGTAAAATAGCGACTTTCGAGCCACGACAATATTCGGAAAAACTATGAGAAAAGCGCAGCATCTCGCGTCGCGTTTTATACTGCCAACGCAGATGACGCTCCGGGCTAATCAGTTGTAATTTATGTATGCCCTTACAAAGGAAACTTAAGGGTCCGATAAGCCAATGCGCTCTGAGTAAAACGACGGCGAAAAAGAGCAGGTACAGTACAATAAATACCGCTAGTGCAGTACCAATATCGCTAATAATCGCTTTGTCCTGCAAAGGCTCCAGCGTTAACAAAAATACCGGCGTCAGTGAGAAAATAAAGAAAATAGCCAGTACCGTGCGAATCGTCGTGGCCGCTGTTGCCTTACCAATAGGCACGCCGTGTTCGTGCAGAAACCAAACTTGAGCAAAGCCGCCGCCGGTCGCCATAGGCGTAATATTGGAAAAGAAAATATTGATAAAAACCAGTTTTGCCATGGCTTTCTTAGGTATCCGGTAACCCAGAGCCCGCAGTGTGTAGTATAGACGTAAGCCATCAGCGGTAAAATAAACAAGCAAAAGCAAGACAGTAACGCTGAGTACTTCCGGGGCGAACAGACGAAAATCAAAGGTTAAACTACGACCGGAGAAATGATCATAAATGGCATAAAAGCCAGCAACCGTAAGCAAAACAAACAGCACACTAAACAGCGCTAAACGTTTCCAGGAGGCTTTGTATTGCTTTTCTTCTTCCACTGAAGCGGTCATTTTCTGCTGTCTACTCCCTACAAAGCCTAATGCTTAAGGATTATGGAGTTGTCCCGGTGGGATGTCAAAACCGTTGAGTCCATAAAAAAGCCCCCAAAGCGGGGGCTGAAAACTTAATAAGCCGGCATTAAGAACACTTCACGCACGCAGTTACGCGGGTTGGCGTTTATTGCGTAAAGTACTGCATCGGCAACATCATCCGGGTCCAGCTTATCCGGCTTTGGCTCATCAAAGAACGGCGTATTGACCATACCCGGTGCTATTGTTGTGCAGCGACCATTCCACTCTTTCATTTCTTCAGCTAAGTTCTGAGCGAAACCGTGCACAAACCATTTGGTGGCACCATAAACAGAACCTTTAAGCGTAATGCGCCCGGCAGCTGATCCTGTCATTAGAAAATGACCGGTAGTTTTGCGCAAGTGCGGTAAGGTCAGTTTCGCGGTATACAGAAGCCCGTTGATATTCACATCAACCATTTGCTTCCATTCTTCCGCGTCGCCTTCTTCAGTACCTGGTGTTGAAACACCGGTTCCTGCATTTGCGAACACAGCGTCCAACTGACCAAACTTATCAACGCCCTGCTTTACGGCCTGCTCAAGCTCGTCAAAGTTACCCGCATCGGCGGCAACACCAATGGCGTTATCAGAGCCAAACTCTTCAACCAGCGCATCCAACTTGTCTTTCCGTCGCGCCGTTAATATTAGCTTTAACCCTTCTTTTGCCGCTTTGCGCGCCGTGGCTTCACCGATGCCGCTTGAGGCACCGGTAATTAATAGTACTTTCGACATGCTTCCTCCTTAAGCTAAATCAAAGCGGTCAGCATTCATAACCTTAGTCCAGGCTTTCACGAAGTCTTTTACAAACTTCTCCTGGTTGTCATCCTGAGCATACAGCTCTGAATACGAACGCAGGATTGAGTTTGAGCCAAAGACTAAATCAATGCGGCTTGCTGTCCACTTCAGTTCGTCGGTTTTGCGGTCACGAACTTCGTAGTGATCATCCGCTTTTTTCCAGACATTGTTCATGTCAGTCAAATTAACGAAAAAGTCGTTAGTTAACGTACCAGCCCGGTCAGTAAATACGCCGTGCTTAGACTCACCGTAGTTCGCACCTAAAGCGCGCATACCACCCACAAGAACCGTCATTTCAGGTGCCGTTAAGCCCATCAAATGGGTACGATCCAACATCAGTTCTTCGGCCGGTACCGCGTAGTCCTTCTTCAGGTAGTTACGGTAACCATCATGCAATGGCTCTAACGGCTCAAAGCTTTCCACATCGGTTTGCTCGTCGGTTGCATCACCACGGCCCGGCGCAAACTGAACCGTTAGGTTATAACCGGCATCTTTTACCGCTTTTTCAACCGCTGCCGTACCGCCAAGTACAATCAAGTCGGCCAGGCTGACTTTCTTATCCAGGGTAGACTGCAACTCTTCCAGTACGCGAAGGACTTTATGCAGTTTTTCCGGCTCGTTACCATGCCAGTCTTTTTGCGGCGCTAAACGAATGCGTGCGCCATTTGCGCCACCGCGGAAGTCCGAACAACGGAAGTTACGTGCACTGTCCCATGCGGTAGAAATCAGCTCGTAAGACGTTAAGCCAGTGTTCAATAACTTATCTTTCAAGTCGGCAATTTCCGTTTCACTCAGTGTGTAGTCCACTTTCGGAATTGGATCCTGCCAAATTAGGTCTTCTTCCGGCACATCGGCACCTAAGTAGCGGTCTTTTGGACCCAAGTCGCGGTGCGTCAGTTTAAACCAGGCGCGGGCGAATACGTCAGCGAAGTACTCAGGATCTTTGTAGAACTTCTCGGCAATTTTGCGATAGTCCGGGTCCATTTTCATGGCCATATCGGCATCGGTCATAATCGGATTATGACGAATAGACGGATCTTCCACATCGACCGGTTTATCTTCCTCTTTAATGTCGACAGGCTCCCACTGCCAGGCTCCAGCAGGGCTTTTCTTCAGTTCCCACTCGTAGTTAAACAACAGGTAGAAGTAGCCGTTGTCCCACTTAGTCGGCTCAGTAGTCCAGGCTCCCTCAATACCACTGGTCACAGTATCGCGACCAACGCCTTTACCACCGCTGTTGCGCCAGCCAAAGCCTTGCTCTTCAACATCTGCCGCTTCCGGCTCAGGACCTAAATTCTCTTCTTTGCCATTACCGTGACACTTACCCACAGTATGACCACCGGCAGTTAGTGCACAGGTTTCTTCGTCATTCATTGCCATGCGCTTAAAGGTTTCGCGTACGTCTTTTGCGGTACGAAGCGGATCAGGATTACCGTCAACGCCTTCCGGGTTCACATAAATCAAACCCATTTGCACTGCAGCCAGTGGGTTCTCAAGCGACTCACGCTCGTCATCTGAGCTGTAGCGGTTTTTAGTTTCCGCCAGCCATTCTTTCTCGCTACCCCAGTAAGTATCTTCTTCAGGGTGCCAGATGTCCTCACGGCCACCGGCAAAACCAAAGGTTTTAAGACCCATCGACTCGTAAGCCATATTACCGGCCAGAATAAAGAGATCGGCCCAGGACAATTTGTTGCCGTACTTTTTCTTAATTGGCCACAATAAACGACGCGCTTTATCTAAGCTTACGTTATCAGGCCAGCTGTTTAACGGCGCAAAGCGTTGGTTACCCGTACCGCCACCACCGCGACCATCGGCTAAACGATAAGAGCCTGCGGAGTGCCAGGCCATACGAATCATTAAGCCACCATAGTGACCCCAGTCAGCCGGCCACCAGTCCTGGCTGTCGGTCATGAGATCTTTCAGGTCCTGCTTTAACTCTTCTAAATTGATTTTTTTGAATTCTTCCGCGTAATTAAAGTCGTCATCCATTGGATTCGCTTTGGTGTCGTGCTGGCGCAGAATTTCCAGCTTTAAGGAGTTTGGCCACCAGTGCGTGTTCGTTTTTTTCTCAGATGTCATGCTACCGTGCATGATTGGGCATTTACCGCCACCGCTTGAACTACTCATTATGCTTTCCTTATCTCTGTGCTTAAATTTGAATAACTGTTATCTATAGTTATAGCAACGCTCAGCCATTTACTCCAAGGCAAGATACCGTTTGCTTTGATAGGTTTTATAGATACAGATTAAATAAGAGGAAGGATCGGTCAGCCTCGCAGTCTTGCTAACCACTATTTGACAGACATCACGAGATTACCCGGAAAGAGCGTACACATATAGAATCGCTGCAACGAGACTTAAACTGCTACGGACCGCATGGAGCCGCCCCCATTTAACCAATAACCGATGAGTCTCCGTCACTGACAGACTTCCTTCCGGCGAAAGCAGTTGCTTATTGGTCGGCATGATAACGATAAAGGTAAAAGGAACGACAGAGAAAATGAGTACTGCTCCAATATACCAGAGCAATGAGTCGCCGCTTAGCGCAACAATTAGCCCTGAAATAGCGGCTACCAGTGCCAGCGAAGCTTGCATGACAGCCGCACGGCGGTAACTAGGCCCAAAAACGGTTGCCGCTAGTTCAGTGCCACACTCTAACCGCGCAGGATGTTCGGCAAAAGTAATATAAATGGCTGCACCCGCAAATAATGCGCAGGATAGTACTGCGATAATTTCAAAAATATACATTAATAAGACACCTTAATTACTGGCGCATTTATTAACTAACTTACTTTCTAACATGCAGTAGTTCAACAACCCCATGATAACTCTAACTTAACTGTCCAAGTTTCCCTGCGGCATAATCCGCTTCAATCTGTTCAATGTCACTTTCGGTGCTCATGACAAACGGGCCTTTTTGAACAAACTCTTCTTTTAGCGGCTCAGCAGAAAATAAAACAAATTTGATATCCGAGGAGAACTGATTTGCCAATTCAATGGTACTGCCAACTGATGTTGATTGGTTGCTTACCGCTATTGCTTGTCCGTAGGGTAGCGTCACGCTGCGGTCAGATACTCTTAACTCCAATGGACCTGATACGGCATACAACCAGGCGCTCTCGCCTGCGTTCAACCGATGAAAAAAAGATGAGCCAGAAGTAAGACTGCCATCTAAAATAGTCATTGGCAGTGCTGGCGAGTCTTCACTTTTCACCCCGTTGCTTTCGCCAAGCATAACTCTAACGCGAGCTCCGGCTTCTTGAATAACCGGTACCTTACTGGCCTTAACATGAAGCGCCTCGGGCGAGCTGGACTTTAGCCTTGTCGGGAGGTTTACAAACACCTGTAAACCGTGAATTTTCGAGTCATTTCTTGGCGACTCGTCGTGCACAATGCCAGAACCCGCTTTTAACCAATATAAATCTCCAGGTAATAGATCGAAGTCATTGCCTAGCGTATCCCGGTTATGAAATTTTCCTACGGTATCTTCAAACAGCAGTGAAACTGCGGATAAGCCTGCATGCGGGTGAGCTCCGAAGGTCGGCTCTACCATTGTATAATGATCAACCATCACAAGCGGATCCATTGCGCCCGAAAACGCCTTCTCTCTGAAACTTTTCGCTTTGAAGCCTCTACCAACGTCCAGCGGCTTACCTTCGGTCGCCTTCGTAATTGAAACTTGCTCATTCAATGCTTCAGAAAATATCTTTCCTGTTAGGTTTTCCGGTCGGTTCATTTTTGTATCTCCCAACATTATATTCGCTACTCAATAGGATTTAACTCTAGCAGTAGAACAATAAGAATCTCCACAACCAAGAAATGAAACTTTCATTCTATATTTAGAACGATAAACTAATAATAATAACGGAGCCCTGCTACTTAGAGAAAACTGTGATGATTGATTTAAATGACTATTTTTACTTTGTCCATGTGGTCGAAAAGCAGGGCTTTTCACCAGCTGCATTGGCGCTCAACATGCCAAAGTCCAGGTTGAGCCGTCATATAAAACAACTCGAAGAACGCCTTGATAGCAAGCTCATTCAACGTACCTCCCGGCAGTTTAAAATCACCGATACGGGACGGCTTTTTTACCGCCACGCCAGAGCTCTGTTAGATGAAATGGAGATGGCTGAAGCTGCCGTTCAAAGCACTAAAAAGACGCTTAGCGGAACCGTAAAAATAAGCTGCTCGCTTGGTGTGGCTCAGTTCGCTGTAAAGCAATTGCTGGTCGAGTTTTTGAAAGAAAATCCAAAGGTAAACCTGGTGCAGCAAGTAACAAACCAGACCGTCGATTTAGTGTCAAATGGGATTGATATCGCCATTCGCGGGCATATTGATCAGCTTCCCGATTCAAGCATTATTCAACGACAGCTAACTACCGTGTCGTGGCAGTTGTTTGCAAGCCCTGCATACATTGAGTCACACGGCGCACCCTCCTCGCCTGACGACTTACTCAAACAAAAAAGCCTTAAAATGGGTTGGCAGTCTACGTCAGGTATCTGGACTTTGGAAAATCAGGAAGGGCTGGAAATAACCGTTCCCTACAGGCCTCAGCTATGTAGCGATGACATGAGTACTCTAAAAAAAGCTGCAATAGATGGGCTAGGTATTGTCAGCCTCCCGGCTTACACTTGCCGAGATGCAATTAATACAGGATTATTGACCCGCGTACTACCGAACTGGACAACCGGTAAAGCTAAGCTCAGCCTGTTAACCTTGTCCCGCCGCGGACAGCCACCGGCTGTACAGGTATTGAGCGACTATCTTGTCAGTAACTTACATTCTCACATTGGTGACCAGTGACAATTCCTATTTCCATTCTTAAAAGCTAGCCTTACTAAAAACGCTACGGTAGCATGTCGGTATGCTTTGTACCTTATGCTCCTCGGCCTCAGAACCCTTCTGTGACGATAAAAAACGCCAGTACTTCCGGTGCACTGTCTGCGACATGATTTTTGCAGACCCGCAGGCTTACTTGCCGCAGGACGAAGAAAAAGCCATTTACGACTTTCATCAAAACGACCCTCACGACACCCGCTATAGGGAGTTCTTAAGCCAACTTTCAATTCCTTTATTAGAAAAGCTATCAACTGGCATGACTGGTCTTGATTTTGGCTCCGGGCCGGGGCCTACACTTAGTTTGATGCTTGAGGAGCACGGCATGAAGATGTCTATTTACGACATCTTCTACGCGCCGGACAGCGGACAGTTGAGCCGTCAGTATGACTTTGTCACCTGCAGCGAAGTTGTTGAGCACTTTAATGAGCCGGGCAAGGCATGGCCACAGTTAATAAGCTTAGTAAAACCTCAAGGGTACATAGGCGTGATGACGTGGATGTTTACAAAGAAAACAGCTGAGCAATTTAACCAGTGGAGCTACAAAGGTGACCCGACCCATGTCAGCTTTTACACGCCTGAAACCATGCAGTGGATAGCACAACATTTTCAACTGAAACTTGAAATTATCAGCGAACAGGCCATTTTATTTAGAAAGGACTAACAACGGAGGGCGACTATGAACTACGAATGCGTACACGCGGACATTAGCCAGCAAACCGATATTGATGCCGTAGTTAACGCCGCTAATGCAGAGCTCAAACCCGGTGGTGGCGTTGCCGGTGCAATTCACCGGGCAGCGGGCCCTGAACTGGAAAAAGCAACTCGCTCACTGGCTCCCATTGAACCCGGTGAAGCCGTTATCACCGACGGGTTCAATCTTCCTAATCGCTACATTATCCATTGCCTGGGGCCCGTTTATGGCGTCGACACACCCTCAGATAAGCTGCTGGCAAATTGCTATCGTAATGCACTGGATTTAACCGATAAGCATCAAATAGAGTCTATTGCTTTCCCGGCGCTGTCAGCCGGAGCCTTCGGTTACCCTTTTGAGGCAGCGACTAAAGTGGCTCTGGACACAATTCGGCAGCACGTTGAAAAGCTGAGCCATCTGAAGCTTGTGCGCTTTGTGCTATTCAGTGACGAAGATTTTGCCCATTATCAACGTGCGCTGAGAAAGTAGCGATTACTCGAGAAGCCAAACGTTTATGCAGTGACCGGCTACTTCGGCGTACCAAACATAATTTTGTCGGCGTTGTTGGCTAAAGCAATGATCATAGTCACAGCCCAGGTTCCCAATATCCACCAAAAGGTCGGCCAGGACATCCAGGTAAGATCAAGAAACAGTAAATCGAAAATCCAGACAATAAATGCCGCAAATAAGATAGAAGGCAAAAATACGACGAAAAGAACACAAAGGGCTAAAGGTATGGTGCCCAGGGTTTTCATCCAGTTTAATAAAGACGACATAATGGCTTTTGTTTAGTGAGAGTGGGTTGAAAACTACATTGAGTTGGGGGAGATATCAACTCATCACGCATTTTTTCTGAACCAATCTATACTTCGCTTCGTCTCTCTACTGAGTTACAGGCAATAAAACAATGACTAATAAGGCATCAACTCATGAAGATAGAGCAAGTAGAGGTACTCGTTCTACCTGAGTGAATTGTCGGTTAACGAAACAGCGTTAGTACTCTCTATAGCGCCTGGCACAGTCAAATCAAGATTGCATAGCGCACGAGAAGAATTGCGTCATAGATACTTAAACGAGGGTGATAAGCCATGAGCACAAACAAAGAAGTTAACGAACAAATAGAAAAAGATCTGTCCGCGCAAGCACAGGAACTGGATAAGTTAATGGGCACTGGCGAAGGCCTTACCGGCTACTTAAAGCAAGGGTTTAAGTACGACATAGGCTGGGTTGTGAAGGTTGCTTATGGGCTAGGCGCTATATTTACGGTATTACTATTGTTTTGCGGGTATCAGTTTTTTACAGCAACACCGGACAACGAATTGTTCTGGGGCGTGCTTCTCATATTAAGTTTTAACGCTCAGGTTGCTACAAAGCTATGGATTTACATGCAAACAAACCGTAACCATACCGCACGTGAGATACGCTTACTTGAGTTACGTTTAAAGTCTACAAGTAACGGATAATAAGCGGGGTGGCTAACCACCACCCCATAATAGGTTACTTTTTAAAGTCCTGACTGGCGGCTTTTATTGCCGTTGCCAGCGACTGAGTTGCTGATTCAAGGCCGGTACTAATGTCAGACCATGCGTCCTCGCTGGACTTTTTCAAACCTTCCAACTTATCTTCGGCCTTGTCTTTCAGCGCTTCAAGCTCGTTAATCTTCTCTTCATACTTGATTTGAGAGTCAGCCTCCGACTGTTTCGCTTTAGCCTTCAGACGATCAATCTCAGCTTTCATCTCTTCAATTTTTGCTTCGTGCTTCTTTTCAAATGCTTCTTTATTGTCCATTTCTACCTCCAGGTCTTCCTTTTTACTTACTTGCTTACTAATGGGTATGGTTTAAAAAGCCAAAACGATCAAAATCGCTGCTGATCTAAATCAAGGTGTCAACAATGTCTTCCGCTACCGCAACGTTGCTCTAGCCGTGGCACTGGCTTGGTTTTGTTGTACTATATCTTTATTCACTGGCAAACCACGTCGCGAGTCACCGGAAACTCATGTTATTACTTGATGCTTTTTTTCGCTTTTCCGGTATTGGACTGTTGCTCTTGGTTAGCTTACTGGCGATAAAAGATTTGCCGCGCTCGCCAAGCTTTTACTTTCTACTATTAACCAACCTTTGCATGGTGAGCTTTTTTCTCGGATTCACACCTGTCGAATTTCAACTACCCTTGCTTTTGCGAAGCGTGTTACGAATCTTAGATGCGTTTCTGCTGTTTTTTACATGGCTGTTCGTTCTGTCCTTGTTTCAAAAAGACTTCCGCCTGACGCTTACTCACTGGCTTATCGGTATTCTGGTTTGCGCCCCAATGGTTACTGAAAGACTGGTTCATTTTGGATGGATTCATAACTTACCCGGGTGGTGGGCTGAGCTGGTCAATTCCCTGGCGTTGTTGTTGCTTGTGCATATGGCGGTAGTCGCGCTTACTGGTCGTAATGACGACCTGCTTGAAAAACGCAGAAGCTCACGTTTATCCCTTGTTGCCATAATTACTGTATCGGCATTATTGACCATATTATTGGGTTCAATTTGGCTTCCCCAACACCAGCCAACAGTTAACGTAATCAGTCTATGGCCGCCAATTGCTGCAATCAGTTTTTGGTTGTTAAAGATTGAAACTCAAGCTTTCGCTTTCAATCACCAAAAGCAAAGAGCCTCCAAGCAATTGGACGCCCGTGACTTAGTACTCCAACAACAGTTGAACAAAGAGGTAGTAGAAGACCAGGCTTACCTGGAAAACAGTCTATCGGTCGATGAATTAGCGAGTCGCGTGGGAGTCGCAGCGCATAGACTTAGAGTGTTTATTAATCAAAAGCTGGGTTACACAAACTTCAGCACTTATATTAACAGTTTTCGCATTGAGGCTGTTAAAGCGGCATTTGAAACTCCCACGAATGATCACTTACCTATTTTAACTATTGCATTGAATCATGGTTTTAGCTCACTTCCCCCGTTTAACCGGGCTTTCAAAAAGCAGTTAGGTATTACACCGTCAGAATTTCGAAAGAATATCCGGAGAAAAGCCCCTTAATGGCATAATCGACCAGCTTTTCTTTAAAATCGAGCAGATTCAATTAACGTCAAACCGTAGGCTTTAACCTCTTATTTACGAGTTTACAGAGGTTCCCTCAATGTTTAAGCGAAAAACCAAAACTCTCCTTATTTGGATAGCTTCATTTTTTATTGTCAGCTCAGCGTTATCACTTTGGATCATGGATTATAAAATTGACCAAGTGTGGGGAGAGCATACCCAAATTGTTAACCCTGAGACTTTCAGAAAACCTCAACAAACCTTTGCCATTATGAACGTAAGCGTATTGTCTGCCGATGGTGACTCCATGCAACCGAATCACACGGTATTAATTGAAGATGGCTTAATCGCCGACGTTAGTTCAGAACCCAATCTACCCACTGGAATTACCACCATCGACGGCACAGGAAAATATCTGATTCCGGGGCTCATAGACTCGCATATTCATTTATGGCAAAGCCCGAACGACCTTTTGCTATATATCGCCAACGGAGTAACTCACATCAGGGAAATGAACGGCAGCGATGAACACTTGATGTGGAAGGCTGAAATAGAAGTCGGTCGGCCTGGTCCGGAAATGTTTGTGACCTCTCGACGCCATAACAGCAGTAGCGGTATTGCCGGTCTCTTTGAACGCTGGACTGCGAAAATCAATCCGGTCGATGATACAGACGATATTGAATCTCACGTTCAACAGATGATGGAGAAGGGTTACGATGCCGTAAAAATTTATACACTACTTAAAAAGAGGCACTTCCAGGCCTTTAATAAAGCCGCTCTGAAGCTCGATGTTCAATTACTGGGGCACATTCCTAAGGAAATGACACTGGATGAAATCTGGCAATCAGAATTAAAGGAGCTGGCGCACACAGAAGAGCTGGTGAAAGCATTGGCGCGGGAGTTTGGCGAGTTTAATAGTGAAACTTCTGAAGAATTTTTACAGTTTGTGCACAAGCGCAGCGCCGATATTGTGACCCACTTACTGAAAAACGACGTTGCTGTAGTTTCTACTCTGTCCCTGATCGAAAGTATTGCTCCACAAAAGCTTGATGTCGCCGACGCGCTTAGAGCGGTAGAGTTGGACTACGTGAACCCCGGTATTGCCGAGGCTCTTCACCCCTCGGTTCCTATCATGGGCTGGTTGCCGGATGTGAATATCTATCGGTTACCCTACAACTACCCTCAGGAAAAAATTCCAGGCAATCAGACCTACTGGAAAGCTTACGCGCAAGCCAATCGCATTTTACTTAAAGCGATGGCCAACAAAGGCGTTAAGGTACTAGCAGGAACCGATGCTAATGTTCCGGTAATGGTGCCGGGGTTCTCACTTCATGAGGAATTAGTGTCTTTGACTCAAGCCGGGTTTAGTGAAGCCCAGGCTTTGCGAGCAGCAACCTCAACACCAGCGGCCTGGATGAAGGTTAAATCAGGAAAAGTACTGGCTGGTTACCAAGCCGACTTAGTGTTACTTCACGCTAA
This sequence comes from Idiomarina sp. ST10R2A5, assembly GCF_051842325.1. Classification (NCBI taxonomy): domain Bacteria; kingdom Pseudomonadati; phylum Pseudomonadota; class Gammaproteobacteria; order Alteromonadales; family Idiomarinaceae; genus Idiomarina; species Idiomarina sp. ST10R2A5. The sequence continues at coordinate 229,123 of NZ_JBNIEX010000003.1, forward strand.
TCCTTTAAAGGATATTAACCATACACGAACGGTTGATACCGTCATCAGTAATGGACGACAGTACAACCGTACCGATCTCGATAGCATGTTATCGAGTGTGAAAAGTGCGAATTGAGTGAACTGCTTATTTCTTCCGGGAATGCTCGCGCCAGATCCGAAAGCGCGTCACTATGTACCAGACAAGACCACCAATAAACATGATAAGAGGAACAATATTAACTTCCTTGCTCTGCTGGTAATCGTCAGAAGTTAGGAAAAACCAGAGAACGCCAATAATCAGAACAACGATTGCCAGTACCCCTTGTACCTGCAGGCTTTTCGATGTGTTTTCAGTGGTAATTTTGCTTTCTCCAGGCTGATCGCTTTCACCCGGTTGCTCTTTTTGTTCTGAGTTTTCGGGCTTCACGTAGCCACAAGCCGGACAGCTGTATTTATTATCCAGAACCTCATCTTCACACTTTGGACATTTCTCAAATGCCATTGAAGCACCTCTCTGTTTTCGTTGACGAGCGTTTACTATTCTAGTGTAGTCAAAAGCAGAGAGCTTCGCCGCTTGTAACACAGCATGCTCATCCACAGTAAATACGCGCTCAATCTTATAAAACCTGACTCTGTAGCTAAAAATTTATAAGGTTGCTACTATCATTCGAGCGAAAAACAATCATCAATGTGAGCCTAATATGCTAAAAGCCCTTTCCTTTTGTACTGCCCTGTTAAGTATGGTGTTATTGCAGGCCTGTTCTCCGGCAACTCAGGACACCGAACGCATGGCTTCACACCATTTAACACTGTCCGAAGCAAATAAACTGGTAGAGCTGCCATTACATTGTGTTGAAACACCTTACCCATACAAAACCGGAGTGGTACTGGGCAGCGCTGTCGATTTGCAGGAACCTTCCGTTATGCATCCGGTTTTTTACGGCTGTTTTGACTGGCACAGTGCCGTGCATGGCTACTGGTCAATGGTCACTCTGTTACAGCAGTACCCCGATCTGGAACAGGCTGACGAGGTAAAAGCCGTTCTTAAACGCAACTTAACTGCAGAAAACGTGGCACGTGAAGTGGACTTTTTCAGCAAAGACATTAATGACTCGTTTGAGCGCACTTACGGTTGGGCCTGGTTGTTAAAGCTATCTGACGAGCTTCACTCATGGGAAGACCCTATGGCCAAAGAGCTGGCAGCAAACTTACAACCATTAGCCGACTTAATTGTTGACCGCTATATCAATTTTTTACCCCGGCTGGTCTACCCGGTGCGAGTGGGCGAGCATACCAACACAGCCTTTGGCTTGAGTTTCGCCTACGACTACGCTATAAACCACGAACATACAGAACTACAGCAGTTAATTACTAAGCGCGCTAAAGATTACTTTTCAGAAGATAAAAACTGCCCGATAAGCTGGGAGCCAAGTGGCTACGACTTTCTGTCACCCTGCCTGGAAGAAATAGGCTTAATGCAACGCGTCCTGCCAAAACAGCAGTTTTTAACCTGGTTAGATGATTTTATGCCACAACTCGCTGATCCGGACTACAGCCTGGCAGTCGGTAAAGTCAGCGACAGAACCGATGGTAAGCTGGTGCATCTGGACGGTTTAAACTTTAGCCGCGCCTGGAACCTGTATGCGCTGGCTAACCAATACCCACAGTATGAGCATTTACGCGAAGTTGCCGATAAACATATGGCGCACTCCTACCCTAATCTAGTTGGCGATAGTTACGAAGGTGGTCACTGGCTGGGCAGCTTTGCTATTCAAGCGTTGAATCAGGCGCAGCAGTAGTTTTAATTAAAAGAGAGCAAGCTTCGGGTCGTCGCATGATGAGACGTCTTTTATGATTGGTTCTAAGAGTTTGTAGAGGGTCTCTCAATTAGTCGAATCTAAAGGTAATGGTTATGTCTGACTATATCCGCATTGAAAAAGCTATGGCCTATATGTCAGAGCATGTATCGAGCCAGCCCTCGCTAGAAGACGTTGCTGCCCATGTTCATCTCAGCCCGTTTCATTTTCATCGGGTGTTTTGTAAATGGGCAGGCACTACACCGAAGCGTTTCTTGCAGGCTTTAACGCTGGAACGAAGCAAACGAATGATGAGAGAAGAAGGCTCTCTTATGGATGTTTCCCTCAGCATGGGTTTAAGCGGAGGCTCCCGACTATATGACCACTTTGTGAAGCTAGAAGCCGTAACACCAGGTGAATACAGGAACGGAGGCCAGGGAGTTACTATCCAATACGGCGTAAATGAAACTCCTTTTGGTAAGATATTTGTCGCAATTACCCCTCGAGGCGTATGCCGCATCGAGTTTTTGGGCTCCAGATCTGCTGATGAGATACTTGTAGATATACGTAAAGACTGGCCTAAAGGCTCGCTCGTAAGCAATGACAACGCGACGAACTATGTTGCTAACGTACTGTTTAGTCGATTAAAAGACGGGCAGTCTAACCCCTTGTCATTGCACGTAATGGGCACCAATTTTCAAGTCGCGGTGTGGAGAGCTTTGTTGAGGATACCACCGGGACAACTCGCCAGTTACTCCCAAATTGCCAATGCATTAGGTTACCCGAAAGCGTCTCGGGCGGTTGGTAATGCTGTTGGCTCTAACACTGTTGCCATGCTAATTCCGTGTCACCGTGTTATTCAAAAAAGTGGGGCTATAGGGGGGTATCGCTGGGGCTCGACGAAGAAAGAAATGCTTCAGGCGTGGGAACTCCTGCGCGAAGATCCACTAGAATTATAATTGCAAAGAGAGGCTTGATTAGGCCCAACAAAAAAGCCCAGCATAAATAGCGCTGGGCTCTGGATTGCGTGATTAATTACGCTTTTTTACCAGGTGTTTGCTGAGGTTGCTTTTGGTCTTTTTGCTGACCAGGAGCTGCGTGCTTTTGTTCGCCTGGTTTGTTTGGCGTTTGTGAACCTTGATTTTTTTGAGTATCCATTATTAACTCCTTAAAGAGTTTGTAAGCATCATTCAATTATGACGCTATGATGAAGTATAGATTGATCTCAAAAGGGCGTCTGTTCGTTACCGCACATATAAGCGATTCAGTGTAACTATGGTCCAATGTACTTAAGTATATTTCTGACGGCGTTTCTGGCCGCCACAATACTACCCGCTCAGTCTGAGTTTGTGGTCGTCGGCGCTCAGCAGATGGGTTATGACGTCTGGGCAATATGGTGGCTGGCGTCAATTGGTAACACGCTGGGGTCGGTGGTTAATTACGTTCTGGGCCGCTTTCTGGTGCAATACCAGGATCGCCGCTGGTTTCCTTTCAAACCAAAATCTCTCGCCCGTGGTCATCGCTGGTTTGAACGCTTCGGTAAGTGGTCGCTGTTGATGGCCTGGGCGCCATTCATTGGCGACCCTCTCACCTTTATAGCCGGTATGCTGCGGTTAACCTTCTGGCAGTTTTTAATTCTGGTTTTTATAAGTAAGTCTGGTCGCTACGCTATTTTGCTGGGCATTACGCAACTGTTTTAACCCTTGGCGAACCATAAGTTGATAGTGCGTGATCTAATTGCACAACCTTTACGTTTTGAGGTTCTGGAACCAGAATTAATATTTACCAACACCTACTTAAGTGAGTTCTATATGAAAAAGTTTACTGGCTTACTGTTGGCTCTGTGCATCAATGGGTTAACCGTTCAAACTGCATTAGCCCAAGACGAAAAAACCGCGATGGTGCCTTTGCCATCACTCGATGACTTTTCCAAAGGCGAAGATGGCTGGAGCTTCGGTCTGGGTTTGGGTGTTGAGTATGAAACTGCCTACGAAGGTTCGGACGAATTTGGATTGGAAATTCAGCCTGCCGGCGCCGTGCAATGGCGTAGCGGTGATAATATTTTCTATTTTGCCGGTGAAGCACTCGGCTGGCGTGGCGTTCGCTCTGAAAACTGGCTATTGGAGGCCACCATTGGTTTCGATGAAGGTCGCGAAGAGAGCGACTCAGACGACGGCCACCTGGACGGACTTGGTGCTCAAGACGAAGGCGCAGAGTTCGTCTTCCAGGCCCGTCGTGCCCTCGATGCCGATTGGCGCTACTGGCTGGTCAGTCGTATCGTAGCAAGTGATGAAGGCAACCTGGGTCTATTTGGTGTAGGCCGCCGCTTTGGTGACCAGCTCGACGGTACCGGCTCTGAAATTAATGTCGTTGCGACCTTTCACGACAGCGAATACGCCAACAAAGGCTTCGGTATTGACGCAGGCCAAGCTGCTGCATCCGGCTTACCGCAAACGTCAATGAGTGGCGGCTTGCGCTCAGTTGGTATTGACTACAATTATCGCCACTACATCAATGATAACTGGCAGCTCTACGGCGAAGCCTTGTTTGAATATTACAGCAGTGAAGTTCGCGAAAGCCCCATTGCTCGTAGTAATTACGAAGCTGAAATAGGCGTCGGATTTATCTACATATTCTAAGGAAAGAGAGCTCTATAACAGGGGCTCACTTTTTTGTGGCAAAACACCGACCCTGAGTCGCTATAGCCTGAATCGCGCATAAAGCGGATTGTGATCAGACACTTTACTGGTATCAATCGCTATTGTTTCTTGCAGTGTGAGATCCCTATAAAAGATGAAGTCGAGCGGATGCTGTCGGTAGGCCTTAACATGATGTGGGTCGACCATAATTGCTTGCCGAAGACCCACACTGCGACAGAACCGCAGCAAGCTTAGCCGGCGCTGGCGGCTCCACACGTTAAAATCACCCGCCACAATAAGCGGTCCTTTATGTTCTAGTATTTCTTCTTTGATAAGCTCTATTTCTTGTGAAAACTGGCGCGCACGAACAAAGTTAATCGCGTGGACATTGACGACCAGCAGTGAGCCGCCCTCTGCCAGCGAATGATGAGAGAGCATGTAACTTTTATGGGTTGCGAACATGCCTTCGCGCTTGCTGCTCAGTCGAGCCTGAGCTTCTTTAAACGCATAACCGCTTGCCGTAAGAACACCATACACAGAGCGCCGGGTTTGCATATTCGGCGCTACCGCATAAGACCAGCTCGGCAGCAGCCAATTATTTTTTGCACTCAGCTTCACCTCCTGAAGTAACAAAAACAAACTCGGATAGTCTGTTAAAACGCTTGCTAAAGTGCGCTGAAAATCTGGCTTCTCGGTCAGTTTTTGCGTATTCCAACACAGCACGCCAAACTCTTCCCCATGATGAATAGGGTGTTTGTGAATAAACTGCTGAGGAAACAAAACTTTGGGTTTAAGCACACGCTCGCCTCGTTAATAACCAACCTTTATTACGTTATCTTGGCATCGATGGTTCTATACTGACATCCCTAAACTATTATGGGGTTAAAGCTCACCCTTTTTGCGACTGGGCTGCTAACGCCTTTCTTAATCAAACTTACAGGCAGTCGAATCCAAATTTAGTGGCCGAGTGAGAGCTTCCTTAAGTTTGTTATAAGCTATCCGGTGCCTTTCCTCACTCATTTTTTGGAGGTTATTCAGTTTCCAACGAACAGCTGGCAGCTGATCAACATTCGCAATTCCGAGTAATGACCAATCCGGTTTGCGTGACTTAAACGTCAAAAGAAACGACCTTTCCTCGTCAGTAAATGTCGCATGCATACGTTTTACAATTTCCTCACGCGCAGCCATAAGCTCCACCAGCGGGACATCAATGTCCGCCATCGACTTAAATTCCCCCTCATAAAGGGCAGCAATATCTTTGAAATTGGGTCGTAATAATTCCGAAATAGGACGCGGGTGGCTGATCATATAAACAATTAACGCTTTACGAATATCATCAGTGAGGCCTTCATTATCCAAGAGTAGTTTGACGTCAAATAAGTCCCTAGGATGTTGCCGATCGAGAGCAGCGCAAATTTTACCAGCATAGAGGTCGGCAAAACTGACTACTGAAATTTCTGCGAATCCGAATTCATTTTCAACCGCTTCAGTAACACTTAAAGCGTTTGATTCGTAGACCGTTCCTCGAAGAACAGGTGACAGCTCTATCTTTATCTGAACCTTTCTACCACCAACATCACGCTCCACCAATAAACGGAGCGCGTCCTTTTTAACTTCAAATGAGCGTATGACAGTCACATCTTGCAGCGCTGCGGTAAGGCTCTTTGCTATTTGCTCCAGATGACTTGTGATCATTTGAAGTGCCTCACCCCGATCCATCATAGGTAAAAAGACGAGGTCAATATCAACCGACAGCCTTGGAAAATCTCTGACAAATAGGTTAATCGCTGTACCGCCTTTGAGCGCAAAACAGTGATGAGCCGCAACAAATGGTAGCACCTGCATAAGCAGCTGAACCTGGCGATAATAAACGCTATTTCTATCCATGATAATTTACATCTCCTTGGGAACCGTAATTTGCCATTTACTTTCCAGGCGACCATTTACCGCGATAGCTCTTTTACCTGAGCCTAGATCGTAGTCTGTTGGCACTAAATGTTTAAACCAGGGCTGTTGATTGCGCTCGGCTAGCCAAAAGAATAACCGTTTCACTTTTACATTAAGGCAGTACGTTAGCAGCGTATCTAACTTCCGGGGTGATAAGTTATGCAACCCCTGAAGCAGAGCATCAGCATGCTCAAAACTGATATGTTTAGGCACCTCGTTGAGTACTTCCAGATAGGCTTTTTCAACACACGAATACGTTACTTCCGGCAGACCTTTTGACCATTCATAAGGACGGAGAACGCGCTGGTCGCGCATGAGTGATTCAGGCCACAATCGCTTCGTTCCATGCCATTCAAAACTAGCATCCACATCTACTTTGTTGATCCATGCTGGAAGCTTGTCGGGAGAGTATAAGTCAACTATAGGCTTACCACTTCTATTTACGTAATGGCTTACACCATGTAACGCTAGCGCACTTAGCCCTCCCATATGGACAGGGAACCTGACCATTCGCTGCAGTGAGGCCACAACACCCTGCCAGGTAGGCTGCGCTTCCTCGCGATAATAGACCCCAGGCTTAGCAGCAATTAACGCTCCTCTTCGAACGGCGTTGTCGATGTAGTGCAAACTCAACCCCTGCTCTTGTAGCCAACGTTTCGTTGCTACCATACTGAGAGGAAGTTTTTGCTTTAGCGTTCTAGCTGCTTCATGATTTAACATGTGATGCTCTTTGAGTTTACAGTATTATTAAAACACGTTAATTATTGACGTGTATAATACATTAGTCAAACCAATGAGTTTGCAAAAATACCTTAATACGTTAATTATTGACGTATTATTATATTTTTATAAACCTTTTCTTGGGCTTTACTAGACACCTTTAGCGATTTAAGTGGAGTGGCCAAATGAAGCAAATAGAAGAAATCCTCAATTTCATAGTTGAGATAGAAAAATTAAAAGGAGTACAGCGCAAAACGAAACCCGTGGGATTTGAACGCTACGAAAACTCAGCGGAACATAGCTGGCACGTTTGCCTTTCCGCTTTAATGCTAAAAGATTTTGCCAATGAACCGGTAAATATCGAGCGCGTGATCAAAATGCTTCTAATTCACGACCTTGGTGAAATAGACGCTGGTGACACCATTATTTATGCCAGCGAAACGAATGAGCTAAAAGGTAAAGAAGCCACCGCTATTAAACGAATTCTGAGCATTTTGCCCGATGGCATGGAAGATGAACTCATGGAGCTATGGAATGAATTCGAAGCCGGTGAAACCGCAGATTCGAAATTCGCTAAGGCCGTAGATAGGGTGCCACCCCTGCTTCATAATATTCATGGTGACGGACACAGCTGGAAGGCACATGGAATTACGAAAGATAAGGTGTTTTCCGTAAACCAACGAATTGAGAACGGCAGCGAAGCGCTTTGGTCTGTCATGCGCAATAAACTTGAGACTGCTGTTGATGACGGCATACTTAAGTAAACCAGTTAAACTAAGGTTTAAGGTTTCAAATGTCTGAAAAATTCATGCTGGAAGCTTTGGAAGTTTCCAAACAAGCACTTCCCCACTGTGAACCGAATCCTCCCGTATGGTATGTGCTGGTTAAAGATGACCAGATAATATCCAAGGGCTTTACGCAAGCCATTGGTGGAAGTCATGCAGAAGTAGAGGCTTTAAATGCTCATTCAGGGGACCTAAGCGGCGTTACTGCATACGTTACTTTAGAACCTTGTTCTTTTGTCGAACGAACTGCTGCTTGCGCAAGCACACTTCTCGCTTCGGGTATCAAGCATGTGGTTATAGCAATGCTTGACCCGGATATCAGAAACAATGGTAAAGGCGCTGAAATACTAAAAGCGGGCGGCGTAAGAGTTGAAGTTGGCCTTTGTGCCAAAATAGTGGCTGGATTTTTAACTCCTTATTTAGGAAAGTCGTAAACAGCTTAAGTGCCCTCAATTTGAGATCTGTAAAGTGGCCCACCCGGTAGGAGTCGAATCTATAACCTCTGCCTCAAGAGTCAAAGATGCGTCTTGGAAATTCACCGCGACCTCGCAAAATTAACGGGGATCTGGTAGCCAGCCTACTTTGCCAGGCTGGCCACGCTGTAACCGACTAATTGTTACATGTACCGCCATCTAACACATTACAACTGTCGTCGCCTCGGTCACACGATGATGAGTTGCCGCAATACTCTTGTGGTAGCATTTGAGGCTCTACAGTTCCTCCACCGACAGAGCTGGTACCGACTGCTGTGTTTTCGAAAACGGGGCTCCCTTGGCTGCGTTGCATTGCAAAGCCGATACTGGTATTTAACAGATAGCTGGAGAACTTAGATTCAGAAACGGGCTTTTCATCATAATGAGTTTTGCCGACTGTCATCGCAACCAAATCTTTATTGGCTCGACCAAAAACGACTGCAGCTGTAGCAGCAGAGTTGCAATCCATTGCGCCTACGACGCTTCCTGAAAGAGGTTTAAATAGTTTATAAGAGCCGTCATGTTTGACTTTATAAGTATCCATACGGAAGCCCTCGGCAGAGCTGTCATCTTTGACAAGTATGCTATACCCAGTGACTTTATCTACGACCCCATTATTAAAGCCTTCGCCATAGATATGAATTGCCTGAACGTCATGGTTAGTATCAATGGTAGAGTCAGTGACCTGTTGAGTAAGCTTCATTAAATCGGTCTCTTCAGCAAATACAATTGCCGTATCCACTTTATTAATACCGTAGCTCTCAACGCTCTTCATAATTGGCTCTCCGAGCCAGTGGCCCAAAACTGCGCGCTCTGCGTCTAGGTGATAACCGTCAATATTAAAGATAGTATTGTCGTCAGTATTGTTTTGATCATTTGCAGCAGTAGCAGTTGCTGAGAAAAGTGAGACCAGCATTGTTGAGAGAAACAAACGTTTTGATAGTTTCATATATTAGAAGTCCTTTCTTTATTCATCGCGTATATGCCTTTATTTCATCGGTCAAAATCTGACGTCCCGATACGCGTTTCTATTTCTAAATGTTAAAAACTTGAGAACCGCCGTCAGTTTCAGTTGCCATTAGCGTTAGAATATTCATATCAATAAACCTTTTGTCAACCAAGGGTTAAGTGCTATCGACGACTGTACTTTGCTGGACACACTGTTGATTGTGTAAGTGGTTACTATCAAGGAAAGTCTTGCAGAAATGGCGCACCCGATAGGAGTCGAACCTATGACCTCTGCCTCCGGAGGGCAGTCACGGGTTCGGTGGTAAATCGTTGAAGCTAGGCGTGGCAAGGGGTTAAGCGGTGTTTTGACTTTATATTTTGCGTCGAAATCAACACTTTTGAGACCGTTTAATGACAAAACTGGTCACAGAATATCGACTTCGAAATTTCAATTTTTGACCTTTGCCTCGCGACAAAAAATTCTTAATCGCCGGAAAAATCTGAGTTTTTAGGTGGAAAAAATTCCACCATATTTTACCTAAAAATACGAGCGAGCGTAAAAAATCCTACCGTCGAATTGCTATTATGTTGACTCGATTTTGCGAAGACACTTCTCTACTTCGTCATCGTCGTCACTATTTAGATCTTCATCTACGGTTAGATAAATTTTCGGGGAGTTCTCAGAAGCATTATAGAATTTGATAAAGCCCGTATCATCGGTATCAGAGCCACACCCCGATAGTAAAGTTAACGCGAGCATCATTACGGAAAATATGTAAAAAAACCTTTTGTTTTCTGAACTTATAGACATTTTTTAATCCTTGTAAAACAGAGAAATCTCGAGCCTCGAAATTTCTCTAACTCAAATTGTTTAATCTATTCAATGATGTGCCACATAGAATTACGTATTCGTTTTTGCCTTAACTGGGGTCAGTTCACGAAACGGAAAAAATTGTACGCTAAGCCTTTGGCATCAATGATATCGACACCATTTTTTCCACAATTCATAAAGTTGCGCAGTAATTAGTCGACGACTGGCCCTTGCTAAATAATTTTCATTTCAGCATGAGTTGTGCTTTAAAAATTCAATTCTGCAACTACACTCATTGGGCGAACAGAGCGAGAAATCCGCCGTTAATTCCAATAGCGGGTACGCGAATGAATATCAGCTCTTAGGGGAATATTATGTTAAATTGTCTATTCACCGCTGAAGAACTAACCCCCCAATAACCCCTGCGCAAAATGCCCAGTAGCAAACGCCAGCCCCGCTGCGGCCGTACCCATGATCAAAGTCCGGAGTCCTGATCGCATTGCTGGTAAGCCATAGACGATACTTTTAAGCATTCCGATACCCAAGAAGACGACGCCTGCCAAACCAAGACTCGTCAGGAACTGAATCTGACTCTCCATACCCGGGATGGCATAAGGCAGTAAAGGTAAAGCACCAACCGACAAAAATGCGGCGAAGGTAGTCAACGCGGCTCGGCGTGGGCTGAGTCCGGCACCCGAGAGTCCGTACTCTTCTCGCAACATGGTTGCTACCCACACATCGGGATTACGACTGATAGCCTCCACTACTTGCTCCAGCAATTCGCCGTCGAATCTCTTCGCCTGAAACAGCTGGCGAATTTCCTCACGTTCACCTTCTGGCACAGCACGGATATGTTCACGTTCTGTGCGTTCAGCAAATTTGATCTGATTCAACTGCGCCTGGCCCGCTTCGTAATTACTTACCGCCATGCTGAAGCCGTCTGCAATCAGGTTTGCAAAGCCGAGTACCAACGCAACCTGTGGCGAGAAACCTGCGCCGAACGCACCCGATACAACCGCAAACGTTGTAACGCAGCCATCGATGCCGCCAAGCACAGCATCTGGTAGCGTCGAGGCCTTAACGGGACCAGCAAGCCGTGCACGAACGGCATTAGGCTGGTGCTCGCTGAGCAGTCTTTCATTTTCTGTGGATGGCATCTTTCAGCTTCCTGTTCAGGACGCGATTTGGTGCTTTGGGATTATAGGCTCAGTTCGACCTTGTCACTTTATCTGTCAATATACATCTTCAAGATAACGTCCCTGGCCTCTCAGAGTTTCAATATCGATGTGCAAGGGTTTGAGAATGTCTTCTATAACCTGCCGCACAGCCGCCGCCATATCCCGGCCACCACAGACCAGTATCTGCGCACCGGTGTTAACCATCTGTCGCACGGCTAATTCATCCTGTTTGAGCTTATCCTGCACGTAGGCGCGCTCGTCTGTTCTTGAGAAGGCTGTGTTCAGCCCGCTCAGTCGATGATCCTCAAGATAGCGCCCAAGCTCAGGTTGGTAGAGAAAATCTGACCTGGCATCGCGACCGCCCCAGTACAGATACATAGGGTTGCAACTGGTATTGTTTCTGATGAAACCGGTTAACGGACCAATCCCGGCACCTGCACCGACAAGAATCACTGGTCGGTTACCGGTAGCTGGCCGAAAGCCTGGATTGGGGCGGATGAAGCCATCGATACAATCACCCGGCTTGAGGTCATGCAAATAACCGGAGCAAAGACCGCCGGCCTGCTTACGGACGCATATCTCAACAATTTCGTCATTTGCCGAGGACGCGAGCGAGTAGAACCGCGGGGGTTGACCGTGTGGGGGAATAACCCCCAAAAGGTCTCCCGCCTCGAACGGTGGCAGCGCTTTAAATCTTCTTGGAGAAGCCGTTAGCCATCCGCCCTGCTCCGCCGGTTTGAACCGGAAGATACTGGTGGGCGCCTGAACCGCAATCCCGTAATCCGCCCTTTCTACCAGTTCCAGTTTGACCGTTGCTGGCTGCAATGCACAGTAGTTCAAGAAAAGCGGAGTACCGATAACCTCACCAACCCGGTTTCCCCACTCACTGAATTGCGAGGCAGAACACCGATCAATCAGTTCAATGGCGTGCAAACGGCTGACGCCTTTACCGGCGAGCGCAGCATCCACCGACAAGGCAAACTGACAGAAGTTCGGAAACTGCCGGTCACCAAAACCCAGTACCGTGTATCGCAGGTTCTTCTCAGCCCGGAATTCTTTGAGCCTGGCCATAAACTGCCGGGCCGATGCGGGTGCATCACCATCACCGTATGTCGAAGTCAGCACGAACAGCCTGGAAGCCTGCGGATACTGCTTAGCCAGGGCATTCATCTCGCTGCAATGCACGCGGAAACCGGCCTTATTCAGGCTGCTATGGAGTTCCTGGGCAAATCCCCAGGTGGCATTACCTTCGGAGCCGACCAGAATAATTGTATCCGCCTGAGCGGCATCGGCGTTGTCAGGAAGCTGCCCTGAAGACCGGCGACGCTGCCACCAGATGGTTGCACCTGTTATCGAGAGAGCTGGCACAGTCAGTGCCGCAGCGCCAAGAATCAGGCCAAGCCACCATAGGCCTTCACCGGTGTGCAAACGTACAATCCAGTCCTGCAATACGCCGCTGTCAGAGCGCGGCTGGAACTGCAGCAACTCGCCCGTAGCCTGGTCCACGAATCCGGAGCCGCCGGCGGTTGACAGCGAATAGACGTCCTGCGGATCACCGGGATAGGGAAACACCAGTTCCCGGAGTTCGCCAAGATCGAAATTGCCTAGCGCTTTTAAGGTGCCCACAGGCGATGGTTGCCCGCCCGAGACCTCAGCCGGAAACCCTGGCCCTGTGTCAGGCGCTTCCGGCAGCAAACCAAAGCGCTGTGCCGACATATAGCTACCGGTCAGTGCGGATAACAGTAGGCCGAGCACGGCAAACCGGGCCAGCTCGGCATGGATTCGTTTCCCGCCTGAGCCGGAAAGCGGTCTTAGTATATTCTTCCAACCCCCGGTACGCCGGGCTATCAACAATATTCCCGAAAGACACAGAAGTACCATCAAAGCAGCTAATACGCCGGCCAGCGCTCTACCGGCATCATCCAGCATAAACGCACGGTGCAGGTCCTTGACCCAGCCAAAAAATGCGGAAGGTTCGTAGGGTGCGGTGCCCTCACCTGTTACCGGATTCACCAGATCCGCACCGGCCTGGCCGTCATGGCTGTAATACACAATGACCTTGCCAGAAGGTTCTCGCACGATCTGCTCAGTCCCCGGATAGTGAGCAACGATCCGGTCAGCCAGCTCGGCGATACTGATTTCACCGGAAGCCGGAATGACCGCTGAGGCTCTTTCCAGCACCGGCGCCAAAGCCAACACAGCACCCGTGACTGAGAGAACCATCAGAAGCAAACCAGTAAGCAGGCCCGGTAAGCTGTGGAACTTGCGCAACATAGCCGACGCTCCCGGTGGATTATTGAAGCTCGTAGGTCAGAGCGCGCACGTAACCACGTCCTGAAACCGGCTTTCCGGACCCTTCGGTGGTCAGGGGGGCTATCACATCGGCTCTGATATCGCGCATATCTTCAACAGCAGAGTCGACTCGAACCTCATAGCCGTTGTCGATCAGCGAATCATCGAGGTTCAGAGTCACTTTCAGCGTGCGGCCACTGGTAACACTGGCGCCAGTCAAGCCGTCATACTCTGCAGGATCAAGCCCACTGCCCCGGGCCCAGCCTCCCAGGTGTTTGTAGTATTTAGATTTCTTCCCGGAAACCCAAAGGGTACCCTGATACTCTCCGGCGGCATCGGTAAGATACAGCGCCAGATAGGCTCCATCGCCGCCGTAATTCTGTAGTTCCGTAGTGAAGGTCACGTCACGGGCCTGGGCGAATGCCGGTAAAGCCAAGGCGGCGAAAAGGCTGCAAGTGAGAACAAACGTTTTCATAAATGGTCTCCAAAAACCTGATGAACGTTAAAGGAACAGGGCAAATTCGCTCAGTTACTCAACGGTAACCGTGGGACGCCCCTTGACGATGCCGTTGCGTGGCGCCTGACTTTTGGGATTGTCCTGTCCATTTTTCCTGTTGCCGCGGTCCCTCTCCTCATCGTCACTGTCTTCACGCTCCCATTTCATCATGGTCAATGAAGCGGGCGCGAAAGAGGCTTCTGCCCTGACCCCATCGGCATCGAGGCCCCGGACTTCATAACAACCGTCGTCAACCTTTATTCGGTGAACTGTCCAGCCTTCGGCTTCCAGCTTTTCACGCAGATTTTCACGGGGCTGCCAACTCGCCACCGGATCATCGCAGTCGTCATCGGCCAGTGCGGTGCCGCTCAGAAGTAACAAAGACAGGCTCAGAATAATGGGTTTGGTCTTCATGGTGTCTCTCCTGCTGGTTGTGTTAAATCCACTCTAAGGCGCTAACCTGACAACGACCTGAACAAACGAGGCCATTTCAGCGGAACTGAAAAGCTTCTTTATGGAAGCGAGTCAGGCGGAAGGGTGCTGCCCGCAAGCCGTTTCTAATGGCTTCCCCCAGCCCTGCCGGGCCGCAGAACCAGACCTCTGCGCCTGCTGCCGAGCGTCCGTTGGTAGACAACGTCTCGGCAGACAACCTCTGCCCCTTGCTGCTGTCATGAATCTCGAGGTGTATCCCGGGAAAGCCATCGCAAAGCGCCCGAAGTCGATCCACCATGGGATCCTGGCCGGCGTTGCGCGTGCAGTAATGCAGATCGGCTTCAGGCACGGTGGCGTCGGTGGCGCTGCTTAGAGCTTCGAGCCAGGCCAGAAACGGCGTGATCCCGATGCCACCGGCTATCCAGATCTGGTGGGATTTGCGGTTGCGGCGATCGAAGTTAAAACAGCCGTAAGGGCCTTCTATATTTACGGTTTGCCCCACGCTGATTTTCTGGCTCAGATTGCGGGTAAAGTCTCCGAGGGATTTGATGAGGAAGGTAACAGTGCCATTTTCCCGATCCGCACTGGCGATGGTGAACGGGTGCGCACCCTCAATCCGGTCGAAGGTCACAAAGGCGAATTGCCCCGCACGGTGACCGGGCCATGCCGGCCCCATGTGGCAGGTAACTTCGGTGACGTCCCGGTCTGGTGTTTTGATCGCGGTGACCATGCCGCGAACCTGGCGACGACGACCAACTCTGCCGGTCAGAGATAGCCCGCTGGCGATGCTCCCGCCAAAGAGCAAAATGGCCATCAGTAGTCCGATTGGCTGCTGCCACCATTGCAGCGGAGTCAGCCACGCCGCGTGGAAAGCGAGCAACAGATAAAGCACCGGCATGCCGCGATGCAAATAACGCCAGTATTTGTAGGGAAACTTGCGCCACAAAGTGATCAACAGCATGGCGAACAGCAGATAGACGGCGAACTCCCCTACCTCTTCCGCAGCATCGCGCATGGTGTCGATGAACCCGGAATAATCCTGATCGTGCAGCCTGCCGGCCTTTCCGAAAATCGACTCTATAACATCGTCACCCATTTCAATCAGCCAATGAGCTGCCGCGAATACCACTGCCAGAATGCCCGCCCATTTGTGGGTGCGATAGATCTGATCCAACCCGCCCAGCGGTCTCTCTAACCAGGCTGGGCGCAGAGCCAGCATCATGGTCAGTGACATCAGAGCAATGGATAACAGCCCACTGAGCAGCAGGCTCTGGTCATAGACTGCCCAGGGAGAACCGGCCCCAGGACCTGCAAAGAGGTTCCAGGCCCATAGGCCCAAAACCAACACAACGAAAGGAAAAATCATCCGCATCATCACATCTCCTGCGATCGGTACCTGGAATATTCCCCCGAAGGCTAGCGCCCAAACCTGACAGCCAGCTGAAGGTCGGTGAAGAGAGATCGAAGCGTTATTGACCATTCAGGCTGTTGTCAGGTTTGAGTTGTAGTTTGAGCTGTAGTATCTTGATTCCAGGGCTGGGTCAGAGGTGAACGATGCGGGTACTTTTGGTGGAGGATACGGTGGGATTGGGCGAGGCGGTCCGGGATCAGATTGCGGACGACGGCCACGCTGTGGACTGGGTGCAAACGCTGGGCTTTGCCGAGGCGAGTGTCAGGACCACACCCTACGACCTGATTCTGCTGGACCTGATGCTCCCCGACGGTCATGGCTTGGGCTTTTTGCGAACACTCCGGGCTACCGGAAAAACAACACCGGTGATCATTCTTACTGCCAGGGATCAGGTGTCTGACCGGATTGAAGGATTGAATGCCGGTGCTGACGACTACCTGGTCAAACCCTTTGATCTTTCGGAGTTGTCGGCCCGCGTGGCCGCGGTGGCTCGCCGATATCGCGGCAATCCAAGCCCGATCATACAAGTGGGCGAGCTGATGATTGATCTTGGCGATCACCGCATCAGTCGCAACGGCCTGCCGGTAGAACTTACGGCACGGGAGTGGGCATTGTTTGAGGGCTTTATCCAGCGACCCGGAATGCTGTTATCGCGATCGCAACTGGAGGATCGTCTATACGCTTTCGGGGCCGAAATCGAAAGTAACACCATCGAAGTTTATGTCAGCCGTCTGCGTAAAAAGCTGGGGCGGGACGCTATCGTAACCGTCAGGGGAATGGGCTATCGCCTGGAAACACATGACCACTAGAACCAGCCTGCAAAAAACACTCGGTATCGGCCTGACACTCGGTGTCACCCTACTCTGGCTGTTGGGCGTGACCGCTTCGGGACTGGTGGCACAGCATGAAATGAACGAGGTCTTCGACAGTGCCCTGGAAGAAACCGCCCAGCGCATACTGCCACTGGCGGTCACCGACATCCTGAACCGTGAGAACGGCGCGGGCAATCAAAAGGCCCCAGCCCTGAAAGACCATGACGAATACCTGACCTATCTGGTACGGGACGAAGCTGGAAATATTCTGCTCCAGTCCCACGATGCCGACCCTGGCGTGTTTAGCAGGACCCCCGCGGAAGGGTTTTCAGATACTCTGACCCACCGGCTATATGGCGTATCTGCAGTCAGCTATACCATCTATCTTGAAGTGGCCGAACCCTTGGCGCACCGGCGTGAATCCGCTTTGGAGGCGGGATTAGCCTTACTGTTGCCTTTACTGGTGCTGATTCCGGTCAGCCTGTTGGGTGTCTGGTGGATTGTCCGGCTTTCCCTTCGTAAGGTGGTCGATTTTCAGCAAGACATTGAATCCCGCGGCGCGGGAGATCTGTCCCCTGTTGTAGAAGAGCAGTTACCCCGTGAATTTGAACCAATCGCCGGTGCCATCAACCGGCTGCTTGAGCGTTTGCATCGTGCTCTCGAATCAGAACGCAGCTTTACCGCCAACAGTGCCCATGAACTGCGAACTCCCCTGGCAACAGCGCTTGCCAAAGTGCAGCGACTGAAAACCAGAATGCCCGATGATTATCTCAAGAATGATGTTGCAGAAATTGAAGAAGCGTTACGCAGTCTCTCGGTGCTGTCCGGAAAACTGCTCGAGTTGGCAAAAGCAGAAGGTGGCGGTGCACTCTCACAAAGCCAGCAGGATCTTGTGCCCATCCTCGCGATGATTGCCCGGGATTTTGAGGCCCAGGCACCCGGGCGAGTTGTTTTATCCCTGCCGGAGCGCGAAGTGAACTCCTTTCTTGATCCCGATGCCTTCGCCATCCTGGTGCGTAACCTGATCGAGAATGCCCTTAAGCATGGTTCCCGTAGCGAGCCGGTGAAGATCAACCTGAACGATAATGGGGTTTTAAGGGTCTGCAATGGCGGTGCAAGAGTGCCACCGGAACAGCTCGCTCTTTTAAGAAACCGGTTTGCACGCGCCAAAACGGACGCTGCAGGTTCTGGCCTGGGCCTCGCGATTGCCGATGCGATTGCTAAAGGTGCCGGCATGACCCTGCATCTCAGATCGCCGGCAACAGGACGGCAGGATGGTTTTGAAGCGGAGCTGAATCTGGCATGTATCTGACACTCACCGACATTGTGCTGCTGACGAGCATCATTCAATCGCTGGCTCTTGCCGTTTTTCTCCTACTTCCATCCAACAGTGGGCTCATATCTAACCGACTCCTGGTTGCCACTCTGGTGTTCTTCGCCGCCGGGCTGGGAGAGATCTTCCTCTATGGCAGCGGGCTTGCGCTCCAGTACCCAAACTTCGCCTACCTCGGAACACTCATCGGACTTCTACAAGCCGGCACGCTCTATCTATATGCGCAATCGCTGATGTATCAGAATTTCCAGTTACGCGGGAAGCATCTCGTGCACACGTTGCTCTTCTGGGTGGTCGGCGCAATTTTTCTGATTGAATATTATTTACAGCCAAGCGAGACCAAAGTTCAGATTCTGCTTGAACGGGACCACCCGGGCGTACTTACCTCTCCCCTTCTTGCAGTCGCTATTCACGCGGTCTTTCTGGGCTACCTGTACGCGACTATTCGTGCGATTAACCGTTTCGGCCTTGGTATTCGACAGATTTTCTCGAGTATTGAAAACAAACAACTTGCGTGGTTACGGACGCTTCTGATCGGCTATGCAGTGGCTTGGACCGTGAGCATGATGTACTGCCTTACAGCGCATGTGTTTAGAAGCGTGCCTGGAACCGAGTGGGTGGCCGGCGCTGGCGCTGTAACGGGCTTCATTTTCATCAATTTTCTGATGATAAACTCTCTTCGCCAACCCGTTGTTTTCTCTGGATTGGCAGCAGACCAGGCCGCCTTGCTGGAAGAAGAGCCCACGCCGCAGTTTGATCAAACTTTAAAGGTCAGGCTCCAACAGTTAATGCACCAGGAAAAGCCCCACTTGCACCCCAACCTGACCCTGGAACAACTTTCACGGAAATTGGGCGCCCCTTCAAGAGAGGTTTCACGGGCCATTAACCAAGGCTTTGGCTGCAATTTCTTTGAGTTCGTCAGTCGCTATCGCATCGACGAGGCGAAATCGCGCCTGGCCGATGCAGCCAATCAGGCAAATATTCTGCAAACTATGTATGACTCTGGCTTCAACTCGAAGTCCGTATTCAACACTGCTTTCAAGAAAGAGACAGGATTTACCCCCAGTGAATATCGCCGACGAGCCCTGCAGGGCGATATCCGACCCTAGCCACGATCCTGAACCTGGCTACCCGGCGTTCGAGTACGCTCTCACCCGATACTGAAACCTCTATCCTTTTGAATTATATATTTTATTTCTAAACCATGGAATCGGTTCGGTTTCGTACTTGCGAACGATTCTTTGGCCTGCCTTCCGTACTCTGGTTGCTAAGCGTCACCAAACCCGGTGCTCGTGAAGCTCAACGCAATATGAGGAGGTTATGTATGAAAACCAAATTAAGCAAAACCGCTGTTCCTGCAGTGGCCGCAGCAATCTTCAACCTGATGTTTGCCGGTAGCGCCCAAGCTCATTGTGATGCTCTGGACGGTCCCGTGATTACCGAAGCCCGTGCGGCACTGGAGTCAGGCAATGTTAAGCCCTTGCTCAAATGGGTGCCGGCAAAGGATGAGGCCGAAATCAAAAGGGTATTCGCCGATGTGCGCCAAGTCCGCGGGCAAAGCGAAACTGCGAAAAACATTGCCGATCAGCATCTGTTCTCGACGCTCGTTGAGGTTCATCGTGCCTCCGAAGGCGCACCCTTTACCGGCATCAAGCCTTCCGGACAGATTGATCCGGGTTTAATGGCGGCGGATGCGGCGTTGGAAAACGGGCAAATTGATCGCCTCGTGGCAAATATAACCCGCAAGATCGAGAACGGTATTCGTGAGCGTTATCATGAGGCTCAGCGTGCAAGGGCCATGGCTGATCAAAGCGGCGATAAGGGGCGTGCCTTTGTCGCTGACTACGTCAATTACATTCACTATATAGAGGGCGTGCATGGCGCTGCTGGAGGGCAGGGGCACTAATTCCTATCTTCACGCAGACGCAAAGCAGGCTGACGGCCTGCTTTGCCGTTGTAGTCATTTCCAGTTTCGCCTTCGGCTGAATTTTCAGAGGACTACAACGCTACAAATACGCTTGGATGAAGATACAAAACCAATGTACTTATTGATCGAGAACAGTATTTGCTCAACGGCGTACTATAAGATGTCGATATACGAGCAAATGTTGGTTAAATCGTAAATTGTTTTATTCGGGAGATGAATATGAAAAAGATACTTTATATCGTAGCGTTTATTGGAGCTTTGAATACTTTACAGTTTTCAATTGTGAAGGCACAAGAGCATGAGCATGACGCTCAAACTCACAAGCTTGAATTAGCGTTGAATCACGGTAAAAGATGGACTATTGATGAGAGTCTGCACATCGGGATGACGAGCCTCAAACGTGAAATAGAAATAAACTTAGAAGCGATTCATAATAATCAGTTTTCTACTACTCAATATCAAGAATTGGCGCGAAGCTTAAATGACCATTTAAATTTTATGTTCAAAAACTGCAAACTAGAACCGCAGGCAGACGCTCAGCTCCATATCCTCCTTGCGAAAATAATGCGCGGTGTAGAGCAAATGAAGTCTGCTCATAATCAAAAGCAAGGTGTTGTTCTTATCATTCAGTCATTAGATGAGTATCCCGCTTATTTTGAAGACTCAGACTGGCAACCTTTAACACATTGAACTTTGAAATGTTTGAAACTGCTGAAAACTGGATTGATTTCGATTTTGCATTTCTAACATATTTGAAAGCCACATCTGTAACACGTGCAAAACAAGGAAAATAATCGACTGAGAAGGGAGACGTCATATCCCGGCAACCTTATAGAGGATTGACCTCTCCCCCAAAAATAGGACCATGACATCGATGAGATTTCCATTAAAATGGGTCAAGTGGAGGTGCTTGATAAGCTCAACCGGACTAAATCCGGTAGCGTGTATTTTGCATCACAAAAGAAAACGCAAGATTGGCAGATGAAGCGCGAGCGATTATCGCCGTCTTACACAACGCGCTGGGCTGATATACCTAAGGTACGGTAAGTTAAAATTCTTGGCTTAAAAGCAAGTACTCTTTACGTCAAGGCTTTACTAAGAGCGGCAGGGCAATAAGACTTGTCGTTCGCTTTTTGAGTCACTTAAGACTAACGCTCGTGGCTGTTCTTTATCCAAGCCTTTTATTCGAACAAGGTTGCAATCATCTAAAAGCTCTAGCGCAGCTTTTAAATGAGATAAAGAAAACTTCAAGACATCGCCTCTTGGGGAAATCTCAACCTGCGATAGCGCAAAACAGTCTTTCGCTCTTGCATGCTTTGAAGTTAACTCAAATTCTATGTTGTCACTTTCTTTAAAACGAAGATAAAGGTTTGTTTGCGCAGCGGTATTACTAATATCAACGTTGTCTATTGCCTGAGCAATATCCGCTCTTTTGGCCGTCACAGAGCATTCTCCAAAGCCGCTAAAGTTCGTGCTAGCTGGGAGTAAAGACGCGTCAGCGCTAATTACTTTTACGATAGTCGTTCGAGTATATAAATACACATGATTCTGAGAAAATATAGCTTTTACTGGCTCTGTTTGCTTCGTTAATAAAATAGCGGCTTTTGAAAGCACTCTCAGTGCATCCATCTGCAAAACGCAGACCGCTGATGGAGCTCCTGTATTAGTAGCTAGTGGCGCAAAAAAATAAGCGGAATAAAGCGACGTAGATGTTAAAGCTACAGTTCGCGCGTTAAGGCCAGCGATTTCTTTATTTGCCTTCCATGCGTTGAAAAGCAATATTGCTTCAGCAGCTGACAGATTAAATTTGGAGTTTCCTAACAATGGCGATTCTAAGTCGTACTCAACGCGGTTTGAGAGCGACTTGAAGCTTACATAGTAACGTGTTGTTTGTGGCGCTTCTGCAAACTCCCCTTTCTCAAAGAGATCATCATCAGAATTCATAGCAGCCGTAATCAAAATCGCATCGTCATCTACATTAAAAGCGAGCTTTACGAATTCCGTCGAAGATATTTTACTTAAGATGTTTTTAAGCTCGAGTGCTGATACCTCGATAGATAAGTTTTTCTCGTTATTAAGGTGCATTACTTTTAAAGTGCAGCAAGCTTGCGCCGGCTGAGCCTGCACATGCGTTGTTAACGTTACGCCTAAGGAGTTAGGGTTTACTACAAGCGCAACAAAGTGCTCACGGGTGATATTGTCCTCAGCAAATTTACTCGCACACTGAATAAGTAACTCTAAACTTTCAAACAGCTCTTTACGCTCAAAGTATAAGTCCATTTGTTACTCCAGCTCCGAGTGCAAATAATTGGCATAGCTCTCGATAAGCAAGCGGATGCCAGCGAGCTTTGGCCAAGGCGTCCAGCGCAGTGCATATGGCTTTGGCTGTAAAGCTGGCTTAATCGAACTATCGCCTTTCATCGTTAAACTATGCCCTTCACTTTCTATTAATTCATGCCACCGCTCTATTTGTTTAGAACTCTCACCAACATAAACAATCAAGGTCATATTATTTAATCCGAGCAGTCTGAGCGCGCGAAGATATCGACTCAAATCCCGATACTCGGTCACCTCCCCCTTTTCGATAGCATAGACGAGTACTTTTAATGCACGCAGGTTTTTCGAGTTCCAATTCACCCGAGTAATACGCTCGAATAAGCGGTGCCAAACCGCATAATCCCTTGAGCTAATGTCTTCAAGAAAGTCGGCATTAAGCGCTTCAGAGCTGGAGCTAAAATGGTCGATAAGAGAGTTGGACAGGCTAAACTCATGACCTTGTTTTTTGTAAGCAACGAGCCCGTTTAAATAGTCATTAAATGACAGTTGACTGGATTCATGCAATTCACCTGTTTGCTTCGCCGTTGCGATACTCACAACTTGACTATTTAGCCCTCTTACCGCGAGTTTAAACAAAAGTGACTCAACCTCAGCACCATTCAGGCACTTTTCATACCGTTTCTTCACATCAAACTTGTGATTGTTCTCTCGTAGAAGATTTAGCAGCTGCGATGAACTCAGCGCTCGCTGTCGCTCTGGGTTGATTTCATAAAGTAAAAACTCGAGAAGATGGTAATAATTGTGCGCTGTGACCGCGGGGCTTACATGACCGAATTGGGATGCGATAATATCGAGTATTGGCTGACTTAAAGACGCCTCTCTGCCAATACTCTCCAGACTTGCTCTTACCTGCTTGTTTTGCGCCTCTGAAAATATGTCATGGGCTAGAAACGCATAACGCAACCTTATCGTTTCGAACTCATTGATAGACGCAAACACAAGCTGAAACAGTATGTTGTTAGCCGCACTGTGACGAAGCGAGTGCACAACAAATTCATCATCGCATGAGTGCTTTCTCATGAGCGTAATGAGAGACTGAAGCGTAACCGACAGCACCCGGTTATCAAACACATTGTCTCGCCCATGCTGCTTCCGCTTCGTTATATAATCTTGAAGCTCAATCACCCAGCTGCTTTTCATAAAGCAAAGAGCGACTCTGCGATACGCGCGTATGGTTTTTCGCTTGTGCACTCGAGTCACATAAGCGCACTCAGTATCAAAATCGATATCGTCACATTCGAGTAGCAACGCTTCTTGCTTTCTTAACCCGAGCGCATAGGCAATTCGTGCGAAGTGGACCGCTTGCAAGCGCTCTGAGCTATCAACGTCTGATAGAAACTCAGCACACGCATTATCAAACTCTTCCGGACTTATATATGAAACCCGCTCTCCAAAAACGCCGGCGCCTAGATACTCAAGCTCTTCTGCGTCAAACAGCTTCACTAGTGAGTTTTGGTAGACGTACTGTAAAAAGTTGATCACGGTGGATTGCTTGTCTGGACTGTTTAAATCGCTGAGCGTATCAGCCACCAGCCCTGTTAAATCACTCAGTTCAACGTCATTGCTTTGGGCACTGACAAGTAGTTGCTCTTCAAATAATGCGGCTTTTGAGAAACTCATCAGCGTCGACAAGTAAGTCGTCACAGTGTTGATAGCAAGGCGCTCTTTGTGAGGCGAGCCATATAGAAATAAGTCAGTACAATAAGTTGCAACTAACGCACAAACAGCACTAACTTGCTCATCATTTAACTGCTCAAGTAGCGATAGCATCTCGCCTTTTGTTTTTTTGAAATGATTTGAATTTCTTTTTTCGTTCGTCTGTCTCTCTTTAAAAGCATTAAGTGATGCTCTGAGATTGGTGAGAAGCTGTAAATCACGACTATTCAAAGAAATATCGAAGGCCAATTTCGAATGTTGTGTCGCCGACTCTGAGAGCTTATTAATAAAAGAATAGGACTTCATGCTACGCCTGGCCGCGCGCTTTTGAGTCGCTTCCACTGAAACTGAAACTGGAACTCTCGTAGCAAGGTTAACGAGTCTGTTAGTAGGCAAAGTATTCGTCATCTCAGAATACGCATCAAGCGCCGGCGCTCGCGTTTCAAAACTCAATGCGTCGAGACAGTGTCTTAGCGATAGTTCACCAGTATTTAACTCCGTAATAAGCGTAAATGCTTCTCTTAACCACTGCGAAAAACACTTCTCGATAGATTTGACGTATTGCTTGTGTTGCTCAAAGCTGCTTAGTTTTTTCAAATGCAACAGTGCAGAAGCATCTAACATGAGCGTATTGCTTTTTATATTCACTAGCGCTCGCGACGCATCTTTTAATATGTAAATTTCCTCTTCGCGAGACTCAATCAGAGTTTTAATGGCATCTAAGCTCGTTAAGGCTAAGCTTCGTGACAAATGCAGTACGTGCATCATCCAGCGAGACGTAGTCGTTAACCTAGCCGGAGAAGAAAGCTGTTCATTAAGCACTAAATCCAGTTTCTCCTGCAGAAAAAAAACCGGCATTTGCTCTGATAACACCGGTCTAAAATTTGTGACAGGCAAATATTGAGCCGGCGGTACTAAGGCTGGATTTCTCTTTGCACACTTCTCGTAAAGAGAAAATAAGCTAATAGACAGTGCCTCTAGCTCTGAGTCCATTTCAGCCTTTAGGTAAATCGCTCGCGCTTTTTCAACAAAATACCGTTTCCCGATCTTTTGTGTAGCATCAAATGCCCGGTCGCAATGCTGGCTCAGAAGATCAAGACAAAAGGAAGCGTGCTTGCGAACCGAAGTGTCGCTACCCGACAACGCATCGACAAAAAAGGCGAGCTCGATATTCATAACGCCACCCTCAAAGCCGTCAACTTGTTTAATACTCTCGCATCGTCGCGCTCAAACTCATTGTCGTATGATTCGATACGAGTTCTCTGTTGCTTAACGATGTCATTCAAACTCGCCAAGCTGTGCATATTGAAACTACTGACACCGGCGCGACTATGATTCATCAATAAGTCGAGCTCTGATTGCTTAAACGTTTCTGAGTTTAAATTTTCATATAAAAAGCGGCGCGCCGCCGAGTGTCTAAAGCTATGATTAATCAGAGGCTGCCCTGCTCTCTGCTGCAGTAGTTGGTTAACGTGACTTGGTGAAAATTGCTCCCAGCTCAACGTATCTGCATTGAAGTCCATAACGATCGATTGCGGCTCATCAACCTGTAACTGCCGCGACAGTACTCGTGCGGCGTTTTGAAACGCAGTGATTAATTCAACCTGAGCGCTAGGCAGCACGATAAGACGCCGCTCCTCGCTATGATGCGCTCGCTTATCCGACACGGACATAGCGCCAAGGCTTCTATTAAAATGCACAATAGAAGGAAATGGCCCTGACACCGGCCTTAAGCCAACGCTCGATGCAACACGCAAATAGATATAAAAGGCGGCTGTTTTTAAACAGGCCACCATATTTTCAAGCGACGAGTAATCGGCAACAGGTTCATTAGCTAGCTGACTTAGCAGTGCTGAAAGAGCTTCTTCGCGCAATGTGATTTTTGAGCCCACGTCGTCGTGATACGCAAAGCGTGAGCCAAGTGTTGATGCACTTTCTGCAGCCGTAATAGCTATTTTTTCAAACCCAATACGTTCACAAAATTGAAGCCATAACTTCTGCGTAGTTTGCTCTATTAACGACCGCTCAGCTGATATGTAATGACTTTGAACGCTGGCTTTCCCTGTTAGAAATGAACGAAAGGTTTGCGGTAAGTGCTCAGCAGCAAAGTGCTCAAAACTACTCTCTACTGCTCGTCTAGTTATGCCTCGTTTTTTAAGTAATGACGCTGTAAGCAGTCGGTTCAGCTGATTATTGTAATCGTTCTGGGATAGTTCCAGCGCTGTCAACAGAGTTTCATCATGTCGCTTTGACGCAGTGATATTTCGGATAGCGACATTCAGAACCTGTTGCATTGGAAACGGAAGCTGCAACGTAATGCGCGTGTTGTGGACGTAGTGAAATTTTCGAGTCGTAGGCTCATGCGTTTCAAGCAGCGCAGCATTTAAAGTCAGCTTTGCACTGACGTGACGCTTTTGTCTATCAAGCTCATACGACAAAACAGGATCTTCTGCGTCTTTAATGTTTGTTTTTGCGGCGAGGTTGTTCAGGATAAGATCATTCGCCTGCTGTCCAACCAACAGCCTTAGAAACAAAATACTTAAAAAACCAGCTTCCTCTTTTTTCAATTGGCTAAACTGTCCGTCGTGAACGGCTGGGGTCAATGCATCAAGTAGCTTTCCCAGCTCGGCCGGAGTCGCTGCATTCATCGACCAAGCGCTATTTAACGCGCTGTTATAAAGGGCATTCCGCAGCCCCGCTTTTTTTCTTTTAAACTTATGTCGCTCCTGCTCGTCTGTTAGTGCAACTTTTGCCGCTCTCTTTAAATATGCACTTTCCTCACGACCCAATTCGTCACTCATCTCGCAGTAACTCACTGACTCACTATTTGACTCAATGAGCGTGTGTTCATGCTCATTTGCTTTACTTAGTGGGCCATTACTTTTACCTGCCCGGGCCCGAGACTTTCGGGTCGTCATGAAGCGGCCAAACTCAGTTAATGCTGAATCTCCCTTTAATTCAGCTACTTTTTCAAGCTCAACATGCAATTCATCACTCGTTGCATCGCGTAAAAAATCAAAAGTCAGCTCCACACCAGATTTTCGGTCGTGTAAAAAACATTTATAAAACTGAAGAAAAGCATCGTAGTCGTCACTTTCTCTGAGCAAAAACAAACGAGCTAATAGCATAAACAAGCGCATGCTCTCAGCCGACTCTTCACTCTCATTGATAAGCATTAACGTGGAAAATAAAGGATGACTTTTAAGGTATGAATACAAGTCTTTGCGCTGATAGTGCTTTTCGCTTTCGCAGTCGACTTTTTGAAGCTCAGTTAGAGCACTTCTGAGAGTTTCAGTAAGCTCTAAACTGCAGAGCTTTGTTTGAAGTAGACAGTCGATAAATAAAGACACGCGGCCAGAATAATCGCTTACGCTGAAGCCTGACGGAATGTTGAATAGCCGCGTAATTGATTCCAGCGCGGCTTTACTATGCATTTTTAAACTCCGGTACGCTCTCAACCACCTCTTCGAGGTCTACCTCTTGATACTCTGGAGCTATCAGCGAAACTGGCCGAAATTTATAGTCATGCTTGTTCGTCGCGGTTCTGTCTTTAGATAACACTCTTGCGTATGCGTTTTTGCTCAAAAGTTTGCGCTCACTTTTTCGTGCGAAAGTCTCAAAAGAGCAAACTTCAATCGCATTCAATGACAATATTGAGTCGAGTATCAAAGAGTCGATAGCGAGGTCTCTCGCTTCGTCAACAGACTGAACTTTATTGACTTTAAAGTCAGCTTTTAAGCGCGGGTACAATTTATGCAGCGCTTTAATGAGCGCAACGTTATCGCACACATAATAATCTCCGTTAATGCACGAGAGCCTTGTCGACTTCAATAATCTTTTAATAAAGCTTTCGGAGTAATTCTCCAAAAGCTCGCAAACAAGCTTCTCTGCCCTCCCTGCTAGACTTGCACCAATATCGAAGTCAAAAACACTTATCTCTGAAATCTCAACCTTCATTAACACAGCCCTCCGAATTTCACTAGATACAGATTTAACAATGCTTCTAAGTAGGATCAATCACTGAAAACCAAAACTTTTGACTAACTTCTAGTTATTTTTACAAAATACCATCAAAAGTATATGTTTCTACACGATGGCAAGTATCGTGTAGAAACATATAAAATTCATCGCTAACTCCATAACCAGCTGAAAACTAAGTTAATTCCCAAAATCCTTGTAATCTAAGCCAGTTATAACGAAATATTCTATGAAAACATGAATAAAATACTTAATCGCAACGTTATTTAAACTTGCTTTTTAATAATGTAACGCGGAAACATGAGAAGAAATTTTCGCAGAGAGACCTTTTTCCGGCTGTCCAGTCGTAGACAGTTAACTTTTGACTAGATCTTATACACCAAGACAGATTTCTGGTGACGCTCCCAAGTTGATTACATGACTTATTAAGGATTTAGAAATAGCCTTTTTTTCGGTTGGCATAATTCAACGAAGCATTTACCCACCAAGTCAAATGATACTCTAGATATGACTCTTGATTAGATTCTAAGGCTAAAAAGCTCTAATGGCGGCTAACCGTCGCTATTACTTGTTGCTCTATGGCTAATTCTTACCGCTTTAACCAGTCCCCCCAGTTTCATTCCAACACTTTTTCATGATGATGCTGTAGGGCTTTAGGTTAGTTAGGAATAAATAGGCAGGGCAAAAAGCTCTTACAGTTTCTGAAGTGTTAAGCTAAGCTATTTGAATCGGTTGTTGTGGTGGAGGAAGCTGAGATATGAGTACTCTTGAAGCGGTTTTTATCGGTGCCGCACCATTTGCCTTAATCGCTGCAGTTGCACTAACACTTTTCGTTTTCCCAGGGCGTCGGAAAAACAAAGATTAAGATGCCAGTCCACCCTGATAAGGTTGGTTAAGAAGCGTTTCTTAGCGCTACGATTAAACAGCAAACACCGCCATATCAGCAGCACTATTTATCTGAACTCGACGGATTCCCCTCAATAATCTGGCCGCTTAACCACTGCTTATCTTCTGAGTTAAGTTTAAAGCAGCCAGCCGGGCTTTTTGATAATAACTCGCCAAGGCTATACTCGTTGACATGTCCCTGCTTCTCGTATTTGGGGTTTTGTTCACTATTTGGTGTCTTACGGCTCATTCGGGATTATCTCCTTTTCAAAAATTAACTCGGCTAGCTCATCCGCATGACTTGTATATTCATTGAGCACAACCAGAAGCTCCGACTCTTTGTGTGAAAGTTTTAACTTTTCTACCCTTGCTTCAATCACTACCAGCCTCCCTATGTTAGCTAGCGAACTACCGAACGTTATTTTAATGCTTCATTGGTAATTAACAATCAGCAGCGGCACTTATATTGACAAGTATGATGCCTCTTTTAATTTTTAGCAAAACTCAGACTAAGTCGGTATGCTGAGAGCTAACTCTGGCTAACACGCGATTCGTTAATAGGAGAAAGCATTATGACAACTGAGCAACTATGGCTACTGTTGATGCTAATTGTTGGATTAACCGCTTTTTTTGCTATTGGTATCTGGGGTATAAATCGGTTAAAGGCGACTGAGAACAATCGCGAACGATGAGTTCATTGTAAGAAATGGAGCAAAGCATGGCACAAGGACGGTTGTATCGTTTGTTAAGTATCAGTGCGCTCACTTTTTTGCTTATAGCGAGCACGTCAGTCTTAGCGACGTCGCCCGAGCCTGCGGTAAAGAAAAGCAACAGCGGCATTTGTCATGCTGAGGACAGTCGCTGGTATTCGAGAACCAAAAACTTCACGCCTTACGATACGCTTGACGCTTGCCTCGAAAGTGGCGGTCGCTTACCCAAAGGCTACACATCCACGCACAAACAGTCGCAATCAACGGGCTATGAGCGTAGCGCTTTTAACCACTGGGTTGATAAAGACGGCGACTGTTTAAACGAGCGCCATGAATTACTGGAAAAACTATCCACCGGTCCGGTTCATTACTCAGATGATAACTGTCGGGTAGTCCGTGGCCGCTGGAATGACCCTTACACCGGTAGAATATTCTTCAACAGCTCCGATGTGGACGTCGACCATGTTGTGGCTCTGAAACGTGCCTGGGATACCGGTGCATCGTCCTGGAGCGATGAAAAGCGGGAGCGTTTTGCGAATGATCCTATCAATTTACTTGTAGTCGATGATGGTACCAATCAATCAAAGGGCGCTAAATCAGTACTCGAATGGCTACCACCCAACGAAGCCTACCATTGCAACTATGCCACCCGGTATTTGCGTGTATTGATAACGTACGAATTGGAGAGAAGCTATCAAGATAGGGTTCGCAGCCTGCAACAAAAGCTTTGCGCAAAATAAATCCTGTCATTCATACTGGACTTAAGCGGTTATCGCAGATTTTTCGCTGCCCGACGAAGGTTGAGCATTTCCGGGTAATTGTCAGACATCAGCACATTAATAGGTACCTTGCCGTTTGAAAGCGGACGCCGTAACCAAGCAATCATTGGCTCATGGGATGAGCTCAGTATTTTTAGATCGGCATATAAGCCAATTATAATGGACAAGCGAAATTGCAGTTTAATACCCGCAGCTTTCGCAATCACGGACTTATTATCCAAAGAGACGGTATCTGATAAGCCAAGTGTCGCGCGCTTCTCAGTATCATTGAACGACCACTTATCCAGTATATTGAAGGCAACATTGAGCGCCTTCTCAGTTTTTTCCGGCGTGAACTCCAGCCCTTCTGTGTATTCATTAACGATATTACTGTCCGTCATGTCGTCCCTTTGTCGTTATTGTCGTACGGCACTGTCATCCTTTTGCGGATAGTCGTTGACGCCACCCTTACGCTACACTTTTTCTTTTAAAGAAAAGGAGTTTCCTGTGCCTAAAGTTACCTTATTAGCGGATGGTAGCACCACACAATCCATCACATTATCCCGAATTCCCACCATTGGCGAATACATCTTTTTTAACAACGAAACGCTTGCCATTCATCGGGTCATTCATATCCCAAGAGCATTTGGCTCTCAGGCGCTAATCTCGGTTCGTATCATCGAGTAGCACGAGGAGTGCATCAACCTGAGCTCGTAGTTCACGGCGTCGGTTAATACTTTGTATATCACTCACCGGCTGCATATCAATCAGTGACTGAACAATCTGCAAAAGCTCTGTCAGTACCTTATACGACATCGTGTCACCTGACATTGTCGTACGACAGCCTGGCAGTGTTGTCGTATCGATATAGCGGCGACCATGAAAAAGGCGCGATTTAACGCGCCCTTTGCTTACCCACCGCTGAAGCGTCCGGTACGACACATTGACGTACCGGGCTGCGTCAGTCAGTGTCATTTCATGCGTCATTTTTTTCATAGCGACTTATTCGGCAGGAAGCACATACTGATATTCATCCTGGTAACCCACTACATTCCAGTAAGGAATGATGAGCTTATCAATATGGCAGCTTTCGCCTTTTAACACGCGTGTCGACAACTGGCGCTCAACCCACGTAATAAGAGCCATCGCATTGGATTTCTCATTACCGGTGCCTAAGCGCTCAACCAGGTCGGTCTGCTCAGGCACAATCGGATAAGATTTTTGCAGGCGCTGAGCGGCATCGACTATCATCTCGATGCTTTTCATGCCTTTTAGTGCGTACAGGCTGTAACAATGCTTTAACTCCAGCATGCCTTTGACGCCTTCTTGTCGAGCCATTAAATGGTCGACAAGCTGCGGCTCATTTTTAAAGGCATCCGGGCTATAGCAGTAAAGCTCGCGCACCCAGCACTCAAAAGCCAAGTAAGCCACCGAAAGACCAGTGTCGTTCTCTTGCTTTGGCTGATAGTGCGCTTCCAGAAGCTCTAAAAAATGCGGCTGACAATAGCGCAATAAGTTCATTGCTACAAAAGAAGTATCAACGATAACTCCATTCAGTATAGGCAGAGCCGGTTGGCTCGGCGCCATTCCAATATAGTGATGCATAGCATCCTCCTGTTATGAATTGATATCAGCTTGTTTACTGATGGTGATAGGAAGTTTTAAATCGGCACTCAGGCGGTCAACAACCGGCTCCAAAATACAAAGCAGAGTATTGAAGTGCTTATCGCCGAAGGACAGCTTCATCTCAGAGCAAACGTAATAGACCCACGTCTCGACCGCTTCCTGGTTGTTTTTCTCCGTCCCTAAGCCAATAAATGGCACCAGCTCACTGCCTTCTTTTATTCCAAGCTCACCAACAAGCTTATTGGCCAGGTAACCAGAGAGCTCTCGACGGAGTTTCTGCTCGCGGCGGCTGTTTTCAATGTATCGGTTAAATGGGCTCATCGTATCCACCTTATGGGTTAAAAATTCTGTGCTAAAAGACGCTCAAATGCAGAGCCGTCCTGACGGGTTAAGTTCGGGACATACCGGGAGTACACACGGAACAACATTTCCGTCGTTGTGTGCCCCATCTGGCGAGCTATCCATTCTGGGTTCTCACCCGAAGCCAGCCAGAGTGTTGCGGCGGTATGGCGCGTTTGATAGGGCGTACGTTTAGGTAAGCCCAGGTAACGCAATAGTGGGTACCAGACACGCTTGGTGACATTGTTATGACTAAGCGGTGTGCCAATGCGGGTGCAAAAGACAAAGTCACTGTCACCCGTTACCGTTTGCTGAGCTTTAAGCGCCTGGTACGCCATCTCGTTCATGTCGATGATGCGGTATGAGCTGTGATTTTTAGTTTGCTCAATCTCACCATTAACCAATGCCCGCTTAACAGCGATTTGGCGACGGTCAAAATCAACGGCATCCCACTGCAGCCCGTCAATCTCTCCCGTGCGCATACCAGTAAAGAAACGAACGGTGTAGTAATTTCGAAAATCCGCACGCACGTTTTCCAGGATGAGCTGAACTTCCTCCAGCCTGAAAGGCTCTACGGACGTGCGCGGAATTTTTAGCGATTTAATTCCCTGATAAGGTGAGCTAAAATTATATCGGTTGGCTGCCTCATCCAATATCATCCGCAGCGTATTCATAATTTGATTGACACGCGATGCTGATAATGGTGTTTGAGTCCGAGTGGTCACTTTGGCGAGAGATGCTCGAAACTCAAGAATACTGGCTTTGGTGATGCGGCCAACCTCTTCTTCTCCAAACTGGGGAATAAGATAGTTATTTAACGTCATGCGAATTTTTGACTGGTGCGACTTACGCCACTGGATGAGCATTTCCTCAAACCAAGTGTTAGCGAACCCCTCAAATAACGGCGTGTCACCCTGCCCCATATCCAGCTTTTTAAACTTCCCCGCTCGTGGGCTGTTAGGGAAAGTTTTTGCGTAATCAAACACACCGAGCGTTATTTCAGCTTCAATCCGCTCAAGCAGTTTCTCGACTTTTTTTCGGTTCGGTTTGGTGTCAGGCAACGCCGTTTGCTCGCGGCAGCGCTGCCCCTTATATGAAAAATCGATAAAGATTTTTCCTGTATCTTTTCGTGCATACACTTTACCCATGAGCTGCTCCCCCACCTGCCATAGGAACAAAGCTATTGCTCATAGACGAGCGCATCATGTCTTCCTGGATCGTCTCCCATAAATACAGTGTTTTGCGTCCACCAAATGGGCGGATGTAATGAACACCCTCCAATAAAACAGAATCCTTTAAGCGCTCACGAATAGTTCTCGAGTCGTATTTAATTCGCTCCGCTAACTCAACTGTTGTTAAGTAAGTTATTTCTTTCTTCATAATGAATCTCCTTAAAAGCGGTGTTACTCTAGATGACTTAGTGTTTCTTGAAATATCAACGTGTCACCTTAAATGACATATTAGCACGCAAAATGACATTTGCAACAGCTTTTTGCTATTTAAGATGACATTTATGGAGAGTAGTGATGATTAAGTGTCATTTAGCGCGGATGATGGGTGAGAAAAAACTCAAAGTAATGGATGTAGCGAGAGATACAGGGCTAAACAGGAACACCGTTACATTGCTTTATAAAGAGACGGCACAAAGAGTTGAGTTCGAAACCATGGAAAAGCTCTGCAGGTACTTTAACTGTAATGTTGGTGACTTATTCGAGTACAAGGAAAAAGCATAGATTACAGGCTAAATAACAACTTGGAGGCAACAAGTTGTAACTGGGTTGAAGTTTAAGCTAGAAAGTCAGGTTTTTAAAATCAAGACATATTTGACGTTACCGGGCAGAGCCTCGTAACTGGTACTATCACGATCCAGACTGCGAGTTTTCACTTCCCAGTATCAACCAAGGATACACCACTGTATGCTCAGAACTGCTGGCCTCTAAAACGCAATTGAAATTCAGCTGGTACTGCTACCTTAAATTTATCCGTTTATAGCCGAGCAAGTGTTCATTTTTCTCAAGCCATTTGTGTTCTTGTTTGAAATCGCCATAAACTCGCTGAAGCAAGTTCCAAAACTTATCGCTGTGATCGTGTATTTTTAGATGTGCCAGCTCATGTGCAACGACATAAGCCCCCACGCGCTTTGGTGCATAAACTAATCGCCAGTCCAGTGAAACACAGCCTGCAAGGGTGCAGCTACCCCAGCGCTTACTCATTGCTTTGACACGCACCGAGGTTGCTGTGATACCCAATAGCTCACTGTACTTTCTGACCAGCTTTGCTGTTTCTGTGCTAAATCTGTCTTTCAAAAAGTCGTGTATTGCGATTTCTATTTTGTCGTCATGCTCCTCACTGGTGGCGTAGTTTGGATGGCTCACATACAAACCGTTCTTATAGCTCACTACCGGGCTTTGCACATCGGCTAGTTGTGTGTGCAGCTTTGCTAAACGCCCCCAATACGGCAATTTTGCGCCTGTTCGGAATCTGGCAACTTTGTGAGTTTTCTCATACAAGTCTTGCAGCGCTGCATAGTTTTCTATAATCCACTTATGCTTCTTTTTGAGCGCCAGCTGCACATCAGCAAGGGTTGCCTGCTCAGGTGCTGTGACCTGAAATTCATCCATTGTCATTTGCAGCTTTAACTTATTCGCTTGTGCGCTTTTCACCAAGCGATAAGGAATGTGCCTGCGGCCAATTACGATTTCATTGGCGCTGGTTTGCTCACTCATGCTGGCTCCGCGCAAAGTGCTTGATGGCAATTTGCTCAATTTCTATAGGAAGCTGTTTGAGTTGTTTGCAACCAAGTTGGTGTGCTGCACTTCGTACTCGCTGCCTAAGCTCCTTTCTAAGCCCTTCTTTTGTGTGCCATAGCTTCGGTGCTAAGTCTATGTCTGAATAAAGCTGTTCGGCTGTTTCTGCAAGCTGTCGTTGGGTGTTTGCATCAACATCATCACCCTCTATAGCTTCAATTACTTTCAAAAGCGCATGACCTTCTAAGCTCATGCCTGTGCCCTCGTATGCTTTGCCCTCTTCGTCTAACTGCTTGGCATACTCTTGTGCGGCCTTTAACTTCTCACCCCAGCTTAGTTGCTGGTCGTCCATGCGCTCAATCAGCTCTCTCAGCTTCTCACTGAACTTGGCGTACTGGTGTTGATTCTCTGCGAGCTTGGCTTCGGTGATTTTGCGAAGCTCTGTGGTTTTCTTCAATGCTGCTGCGCGCTTGTCGCCTTCGCTCTCATCATCAGTATCTTCAAATTCTTCCCAAAACTCGCCATCAATCACACTGCGCAACTTCACAATGGTGGATAGCCCTGTAACGTGCAAATGCTCTTCTAGCATCTGGCGTATCTTTTCGCTGTACTCCGCTTGCTCAAAGCTTTCTTTTTTCTCGAACACTTGCTTGCCAAATAGCAGGAAGTTAGCGAACCATTTTAGATCGTAACTCATTGGGATAACGCAAGGGTCTGGTGCAAGTGCTTCGTATAACGTGACAAAGTTGCGCACTTTACGCTGGAACAATATCCATTCATCTTCTGTGCCGATGGCTTTAATCAGTGCATCATATTCTGAGCGTACGTCTTTGCCTGTGCGCTTAATGCCTTTCACATACACCAGCAATTCACGTTGTGCCGCTTCCAGCTCGCTGCGCAAACCGTCCAAGTCACGCATAGCGTTTTGCACGTCTTCTGCTCTGTAGCTTGCTAGCGCCTCGTCTAAGTGTTTGCTCACGCCAATGTAATCGACAATAAGGCCTTGTTTCTTTTTCGCGTCAGCCACGCGATTTGTGCGCGCTATGGCTTGCAGTAAGGTGTGCTCTTTTAATGGTTTGTCTAAATACATCACCGCTTCTGACGGTGCATCAAAGCCCGTTAGCAGTTTGTCGCACACAATCAGAATTTGTGGGTTTTCATGTCGTATCTTAAAGCGTCTTTTCAGCTCATCTTCGGCAGTGTCATCCACATACCAAGTCACCAGCTTTTCACGCACTTCATTTTTGTGTTGGTTTTCGCTGGGCTTATCATCTTCTTGTGATTTACTGTACACACAGGCTGTCGCTTCTTGCGACAAACGCAATGCATCTTCTTTGCTCATACCCTGTCGTTCGTACTCTGATGCAATCAGCTTATCGAGTGCTTGCTTGTAAAGCACAACCGCTTCTCTGTCGTAGGCTACCAACTGTGCTTTGAACCCATCTGGCTTTGCGTACTCTTTGAAGTGTGTCCATAAATCAAACGCTATCAGCTCAATGCGTTTTGGGTGTCGCACCAAGTCCGCTAATCGAACGCCACGCTTTTTAATTTGCGCCAGCTGCTCATCACTTAGTTCGGCAAACCAGGTATCAAACAAGCTATCAATTTTGGTTTCGTCAATTTGCCATTCGGTTTTGCGGCTGGTGTAGCGAATGGGCACAGTGGCATTGTCGCGCACCGCATCATCGATGCCGTACTTGTCCAAGTAACCCTCGCCCACCACACCAAAGTTTTCATAGGTGTTCTTATCGTTCTTTTTGACGGGTGTGCCTGTAAAGCCAAAGAAAGTGGCATTTGGCAGTGTGGCGCGCAAGGCTGCGCCTAAGTCTTTTTCTTGCGTTCTGTGGCACTCATCTACCATTACAATCCAGTTTTCGCTATTCGCAATGGCTTTGGTGCTGCCCTCAAACTTAAAGATGGTGCTTAGCAGTGTTTGCCCAT
This sequence comes from Idiomarina sp. ST10R2A5, assembly GCF_051842325.1. Taxonomy (NCBI): domain Bacteria; kingdom Pseudomonadati; phylum Pseudomonadota; class Gammaproteobacteria; order Alteromonadales; family Idiomarinaceae; genus Idiomarina; species Idiomarina sp. ST10R2A5. The sequence goes on from NZ_JBNIEX010000003.1 coordinate 266,079, forward strand.
CTACGCCTGTGCCCATTAGTTCACGCAGTTGTTTGATGCTTTTGATGGGTGTGGGGTTTGGTAGGCCTGTATTTTCAAAGGTATTGGAAATCTGCGTGTCTAAATCTTTGCGGTCAGTAAGAATAAGTAAGTTAGGGTTGGCAAGCGCTGAGCTTTGCCCTTTTTCAATTTTGACCGTTCTATGATGCTTTAGCTTGAGCGCAGCAAACACCATTGTCAGTGATTTACCACTGCCTTGTGTATGCCAGATAAGTCCACGCTTATGCTTACCCTCTGCTACACGCTCCACCATCTTATTCACTGCACGAAACTGCTGATAGCGTGCAATTTTCTTAATTACTTTGCCATCTTCGCGCTCAAACACCACAAAGTGCGCCAGAATATCCAGCACGCGACTGGGCTCTAACAGTGACCACAGCCCTTTGTGCAACTCATTATCAAAGTTATCTTCACGTGGATGCGGGTCACGCCAGTAACCGTAAAACTTAGCTTTTGAGCCTGTTGCCCCATAAAGCACGGTTGTGCCATCGGTTACGATGTTATACAGGTTGGTGAAAAACAAACGTGGAATATCACGCTCATATTGCTTTAACTGGTCAAAGGCTTCACCGTTTTTATCTTTGTGATTGATGGGTGATTTTGCTTCGATAACGACAAGCGGCAAGCCGTTCACATACAACACAACATCAGGTATGCGGCTTTTTTCGGCTTTCACATAAAGCTGCTGCGTGACGGCAAGCTGGTTGTTGCTGGGGTTTTGAAAATCGATAACTTGCAGGGTTTTCTGCGTAGCTTGCCCCTCAACATTGCGTGCAAAGTCGCCACGCATTATCTCAATCCATTCTTCGTTGTCTTCTTTTCGCGCCAGCTCAGCCGCTGCGGCTATCGCATCTTGTTCAGAAATGCCGTTTAGTCGCTGTAAGGCAGCTACGAGGTGTGGACGGAAAATCACTTGGTTATCAGCGCCACGCAGCGCTGCATGCGCTTCTTTAGCTACAAATTCATAGCCAAGCGTTTGCAGGTATTCCAATGCAGGCTTCTCAGCAAAATGCCATTCCGTGCCACGTCCTTTCATCATACTGTCCTTACTTTTCCTGTTAGCAGATCGTCCATTAGGCCTTTTTTGAGCTTTGCAAAGCTGCTCAGCCTTACCTCATGTTGGAAGCAAAAGTCTTCCAAAGCCATCAAAGCATTTGCTATCTCTTCTTGCTGTTTGATTGGTGGTAACAAAACTGGCAAACGGCCTATAATTTGCGTATTCAGATTAAGCATCGTTGCACCCACTGCATTGGCATGCAACCAGTCGATAGCCTTATGATTAGTAAAAAGAAATCGAAGGAAATGCGTGTTAACCAATTCTTTTTTTGGGCGTAATCTTAAACAACCAGTACCGCAGATCGATTCTTTTGCACCGTAGTAGATCGCAACTTTAGATAAGTCACCACGCCTTGCGAAAAGAACATCACCCATTTCCAAAGCGTGTTTAGCCAAATCAGTAGCTTTGTCAGCAGTGATAATAGAAGCACTTTCGAAGTCAATTTGCCCGTTTTTTATATTTTTAGGCATTATGACTCTGCAAGCACCTTGCTCCTCAACTTCAATATGCTCGTTTGCTTTTAACTGGCTTCCAAACGGCCCCGTTTGCAGCCCTTTCACTTCTGCCAAATCTTTAGCCGTTAAACTTTGCCACCCCTCAGGTACTTCACCACGCTCAATGGCTTCACTACCCAAGCCGCCTGTTAGCAACTCTTCCATCAAGCCTTGCTTGACGCGCTCCGCTTGCTCAATTAAACGCTGTGTGGCTTGTATGCTTTCGTCCACGCTGCTGAGCACTTCGGCAATGCGCTTTTGCTCGGTGAGTGGGGGAACAAGGAATTTAGTTGAAAGATAGTCTTTGTAAGCTAAATTTCTGATTCCGGTTGTCGCTTTTTGCAACTGAACCGTATCCCCATTTTCATAAAAGTGGTCCAGCATGTAGTAGGTGTAATGACTTCTGACTTGAGCTTCATCCACGCGCAGTAGTTGAAAAAAATTCGAAAAACTATAAGCACCTTCCGCATCAAAGTAACGAATCCTACCAACAGGTTGAGCTGCGCTGCCACCTGACCTTTCTAATAAAAGGTCACCTTTTTCTAGCTTTTTTTGTTCAATCTTTTTATTCGGAAAACTTCTCAACGCCGCTGTTTCATAACGTATGCCGCCTTTAGTGAAGTTTGTTGCCCGCAAAACTAGAATATCAGTATCTTCCACGCCAGCTTCTTTCCCCCAAAAGCCCGGCGTAGAAACCGATAGCAACTGCTCTAATTCTTTCTCGCTCCACCCTTCAGGCACTTCACTCAACATAACCCAGCTCCTTTAAGTGCTGCATCATGCACTTCTCCGCTTCGTCACGCGCTTCGGTTAATTCCAGCAAGCGTTGCACTTCTATAGCCACATCAATTTGTTCTGCGGCTTCTCCTAAGTTGACGTAGCGGGTGATGTTCAGGTTGTAGTCGTTAGCAGCAATGTCGCTTGTTGCGACAAGTGCGCTCAAGCGCTCTTCATCCGCAAAGGCCAAGTAAGCTTTGCTCAATGTCGCAATATGTCCATCACGCAAGTAGTTCTGTGCACGTCCCTCTTCAAACTGCTCTGCGCCATTCACAATCATCACTTTGTTTTTCAAGTGCTCTGGCTTTGATTTATTGAGCAGCAAAATAGCAGCTGGGATGCCTGCTCCGTAGAAAAGGTTAGGTGCAAGCCCAATCACTCCCTCTACAATGTCAGCATCAATCATTGCTTGTCGTATCTTGCCCTCTGAGCCTGCACGAAACAGCACGCCATGCGGTACAACCACTGCCAGCTTGCCGTTTTGGTTTAAGCTTGCGAGCATGTGCTGCACAAAAGCTAAATCACCATAACTTGCTGGTGGGCAGCCGTAGATGTCACGCCCGTATGCATCACCGTTTTTCCATTGCGTGTGCCCCCACTCTTTTAGCGAGAACGGTGGATTGGCAATCACACGGTCAAAACTGCGCAGCGCTTTGGCATCGTCATTCACTAAGTGCTTAGGCTCTCTGAGCGTGTCGCCACGTCTTACATCTGCATCGTCAATGTCGTGCAAAAATAAGTTCATCTGGCAAATAGCCCAAGTGTTCAAGTTGCGCTCTTGTCCATACAAGCTTAGTGAACGCGGGTTCTTGCCATGCCGCTCAACGGAGCGATACGCTTCTAGCAGCATACCGCCACTGCCGCAGGTTGGATCGTAAACGCTCATGCCCTCGTCTATTTCCAAGCACTCCACCATCAAGCGTACAACTTCTTTGGGCGTATAGAACTCACCGCCTTTCTTGCCGCCATCATCAGCAAATTGCTTGATGAGGTATTCATAAGCGTTGCCTAATACGTCTGCTTCTACATTGCTATTTCGCAGATCGTACTTTTCGAAGTGCTGCAATAAACGCTCTAACACAGAATCACTGAAGCGTTCTTTGTTATTAAAGTCCACACTCTGGAAGATTCCACGCAGTTTGAAGTTGGCATCTTCCACCGCCTGAAACGCTGCGTTTAGGTGCTCACCAATGTTGGTGGTATGTTGGCGTACGTCTGACCAGCGCTGTTCCTCTGGTAAATCAAAACGGTGTTCATCTGCATCAGCTGCCAGCTCTTTATTGCCATATTCAGCCAGCTTTTCTTCGTACTCTTCTTGCCACACGTCACTTAGGCGTTTGAAAAACAACAAGCCAAATATGTAGCTTTTGTACTCGCCGCTATCAATGCTGCCACGCAGTATGTTCGCTGCACCCCATAGATGCTGCTCTAATTCGTTCAGTGTTACTGCCATTCCCGTAATCCTTTCGGTAAAGTTGCTAAAAGGCATTTTATCTTAGCTAGGTTAATCTTTCTAAAAGGGTATTTCTACAGAGTAACCGGCCGTTATGAGCTTATCATCCCTGAACTTTTATTCTTTGGAGCGATAGAATAGGCAAGAATTGAGGCCGTTGATGTTGCCTCGAAGCCGACCGTCCGTTGTGTGCCAGGAGCGGACCTTTAAGCCCAGTTCAGTTACACAGTTCACTGCGTCTGCTGCAACTGATTGTTAAGCTGGGCATCTGATATGGTTTAAAGCTAATCGCCTCAGGTTCTTTTTGTTACTGCCCCTGCCTCAATTGTTTAATTCCATGCAGAAGAGGCACCAACAAATGAACAAGCTTTGCTCATAAGGGGCGAAAAGCTGAAAATCGCAATTATGATTGCTACAACAACACTTACCGTTAACGAGAGTGGAATTTTATCACGCCAGAACGTAAAATTTTTCTCTCTATCAACCCATTCAATTTGATGTTCCCAAAAAAATTTGTAGTGTGCATACCAGTTACTGAATAAGATTTGCTTGTTAATACAGTTACCATACAACCGTTGTTCTAATTCAGAAAGCTCCTCTTGATAGGAAGTACAATCTGCAGACTCATCCAAGACTTTCACTCTAAGATACAAAGCCTTGATATCATTATAGAGCTTCGTCAATTCCGTCCCAACTGACGCATAGTCTTGCTTTTGATGATTATAAAAATTGATGTATAACCCCACGACGCCTAAAATGATAAATATTGCAGAAGTGAATTCAGTAGAAAGACCATCAACAACTAACGCAAAAATACCAAAAGCCATAGCAGTAAAGCTAATCAATCCAGGTACCTTTTCGACAATGTCATAGGTGGCAAAGTGCTTTTTGGCACCAAACCCTACGTCATAGCCTTTATCTGCAATGCTTTTTAAAAGATCACCTTTATTCATAATCCCTCACAAAATTGGTACTTCGATTTCATCACGAGCAACGACTCGATTACCCAACAACACGTAGCATTCAACGAGATGATTACCTTTAAAATCAGATTTTTCTTTTCTACGATTATTAGAGAGATTGCTATCCATGATTTCACCACGAATACAATCCCTACTCCTAGCTTCAGCACCTCGATTTAATACCTTCCACCTCACTTCATAAGGCTCAGCCACGTCGCAGGATTTAATTTTGAATATCAACTTTTTATTACTACTGATACCGTAGCCTCTAGCCAACAACTGTCTCAACGAGTTACGGGTATTGTCAGCACGATAGACATCGCAGTCGATTTCCAACTGATAGTCGATGTGCAATGAGTAGAGGTCCTCTACAAACTGTTCTGTGTTTCTCCATGTCTTGGCAGCTTTACCCACTAGCGCTTCTGTGGTGATTTCTGGAGCAGTAGGAAAGTCCCTTCCAAACACTTTTTTCCAACGACCGTAAGCTTTGTTTTCAGTGCCCGCTTGAATAGCTTTAACACAAAGGTTGTAAGCTTTTTTTGCCTTGGGTTGGAACTTCTTTTTCACATTCACATTTTGATTGCTTCCTAACGCCTTATAGTGATCTTGATCGGGTTGATCCTTCAAGTACGCAAAAAAATCTCTACACAGCTCATCATATGAGGTGAAGCTTTTATTATCATAATTACTAGTTGATTTAAGAAAGTTATAAGCTAATGTATCAACGAGCAGTCCACCCATAACCACGCCATGCCTATTTTTCCAAGCCCTAGTCATCTTACATAAGCGACGCAAATTCCTATTCTTTTGCTTATCAAACTCTGTCATCGCCGCCATTTCTTCACAAGGCTTAGTTTTTTTCCAGCTACCACCATCATAGGTGTATGGAAAGGTGTAGCTTCCGTCATCGTTCTCAAATACGGGCTGAACCTCTACATCGAAGTCAGCGTAACTAACCTTCACAATAAGCTGGTCTACCTTAACCTTGGTTGTTCGATATCTAGCTTTAATTGCATCCCTAGCGTCACTGAGTAATTTTGACTGTTTTCCATCCTTATAGTGATCCCATTTTGACTTTGGCATGATATACATCATATCAAGGTCTGAAACACTCTTGATCGCAGTCCAACGTCCATACGACCCTACTCTCAATGAGTTTGCAGTTTTGGAGTCGGTATCACGAAAGCACTTGTTTAGTGCGGATGAAATTTCACCATAACGAAGGCTGATTGTGTCGGCGCTATCGACTTTTATATTATCCAAAAAATCACTAAACATATCTGATATTGGCATTCAGCTTATTTCCTATATTTTGGTGGGAATAGATCATTTTCATGGATTGCTTAACGCCCGGATCTGGCGCTGCATGGAGCGCAGCGTAATGCTGTCCTTAGCAGCCGCTTGTTAGCTGATTACCAGCCCCGCTCCACAATTGGATGCAAAGCAGTTTTTCATGACATTGCCGTTACCAAACTTTGTTTCTTTAGCATTAAACTCTAATCCTGAATTAGCAACAATATTTGTGACTTCAACGGCAGTAACTGGAAGCTCTATAGGCCACTCTCTGACTCTGGCGTCAGGATAACGCTTCTCAGCCTCGTCTACATTATTCAATTCAAAAAATTCAATCTGAACCAGATCGCCGTTTGGATATCTTATTTTTAACTTTTTAGCTGACGGCGGACACTCAATATCCTCTTCACCCCCTACGTTATACCATTCGTTATTTTTTATGTAGGCACGAGGCTCATTGCTAGTGGAAAGCATGTGAAGGTTTAATAGTAAGTAGTGATTTTCATCTCGTTCAAACCAAATAATTGGCTGTTCTCTAAATTTGAAAATCACGGGGGTCTCATAGTAAAAGTTACCACCCACTACAGCTAAAAGACGGTTTCTCATCCAATTAAATTTACCGCTCACTTGCCGCCAATTGTTTTTACCAGATTGCTTTAACTTATGAAGCTGCTCCACAGAAAACGCTCCATGATCTGCTTGTATATGGTGCATGCGGCATAAAGCAATCATTCCTTCAGGATTATGGTGATTCGTTACATGCCAAGGAGGATCAAAATGATGCCATTCTAAATATGGTAATCCGCAACCCGACACAGGGCATCCAAATCCAATTTCTTCTCTTAGTGTTCTCTTCACTTCTGTTGGGGGATTTCGATTCATTCTGACTCTCCCTTATTCACTTAACGCCTGGCTCACTGGGAAAGTGCAAGCGTAGCGAGTATTTTCTCTGGTGGAGCTACTTGTTAGGTGATGATTCATCATCATAGCTCCTTATTTCTTCCCATTCTTTCTCGGTCAAATTGTCAGACCTCTCTTTCATTTCCTTGAGTATTTGATCCGTGTCATTTTCGCCCAAGAGATCCTCAATATCCATATTAGTATCGATTTCATATTCTTTTGGAACTGGAATTTCCTGTAATAATTCTTTGCATTTCGAGATCAGCTTTTCGACTCTCTCTCGATCTCTTATCTTTCCAGCCCGGTTCCCATCAAGACGGTCTCCGGCATAGATCAGATATTGTTCAAGCATATGATAGAGGTTTCTTTCTCTTCGCTTGTACTTGTCACGTATTGACCTTTTAAGGTCTTTAACCATTGGTTGTTCCTTTGGTGATCTAACATTTATATATTGTGCGTGCGCACTTCGGAACTCATTTAATTGATAGTTCTCGGTTCTTAACTTACTGATTAAGCAAGTACTCCTGACTTGAAAAGTTACGAGCTAGCAAAGGCAATTTGAGCATACTCAATTACACTCTACCGAGCGCAAAAAATCTAACTTTAATTTTTCGTTATGTCATTGACAGTAAACGACTTAAATACACAAGACAATGACAAAACGCGCAATATTTCCGAAGTGACCGTGCCACTTATGGTTTGCGTCATCGACACTTACTAATAGTGGGACGGTTAGTCATTAGTTGAAGTAGGCCGAACGTTAGAAGGTCCGCTGCTCGCTCATAGCAGACGTGCGATTTTCATTAATTGCACACATTTGACCTGTGAACCTAGGTCCATTCTAATCTATGGAAGCGAGATATTTAGTAATTCAGTGGTTATACAGTATTAGAAATTGATACTTTTGAAGATAAAGCATGCTAGGTTGCTGTTTGGTTTGTTTTGGTACAGTTTAGTTTGGCTTACACCGCTCCAGATATGGGTTGCCTCTCGAGACAAAAACTTCAACGCGGTTGGGAATACAATGACTCACGAAGGAATAGAACTTGAAATATCATTAGAAAACTACCTAGATTGTGAATGGACACATACGACTCTTGAAGGACAACGATATTGCTATGACTCTTTATCGCGCAGCCTTCGTGACGCTTATAATGAGACGGCGTCAGAGGGAGCAAAAAAAACACTGTCCGTTCTAAGGAGTCTGGCTGAATTGGCGTTTACTCCAGAGAAGATGAGCGAACCTTTTGAGACTATGTGGCATAGACAACAAAGAGATACACGCTTTCTACTCCCCAAAGATCTCGGTCCAAACACTCTGGCCACCCTAGAAGACATTTTGCCTCACATTGATGATCCTTTACTAAAAGCGCGAGTGGCGGATACCCTTTGGTTAGGTGGGCGAAACACTAAACACGCTTCGGCTGCGATAGAGGAGTATATTGCCTTACCTGATCTCTCTTCATTTTCCGAATACACACTTAAAGTGAATGTTACAAGAGCTATTATGCTCGCCCAAATGCTCAAACTTAAAGATAAAGTCAGCATGATAGCAGAAGAGATGCTGGGACTAATTCAACGGCATTGGACGGAAGAGCCCGATGCGGTATTTATTCTTGGTCATGCACTTCACTCAACCGGTGCCGATCGACAAGGATTAACGAATGATATGCTCGTTGAGCTACAGTCTAGCATTGAACAAACGGCTCATAAGCTGGTTGAAGATGGGAGTCACTATCTCGCCCAAAGAGTATTCAATCTGGCATCTGAAAAGGCTGACATATTGGGTGACAGTGATAATAGCATTCGCCTTAAAGCTTTTGAGGGCCGGTGTTTTTTTGACATGGCTGAGCAGAGCCTAGACGGACGAGCATTCGAGGCGCATTTTAATGCAGCAAAAGCGCTTGCAACCTTGCGAGAGATCCCAAATGCTCAACGTGATAAACACTGTGTTAATAAATTGATTACAGAGCTACACCACAAGTTTCCGAAATACGGTCGCTTGGCCAATGAGTCGATGACCGAGATCAGTGGGGAGTCGGTCGACGTATCCCCCGTACGTGCCGAGTCTGAGAGGAAAGTCTCTGGAAAGCAAATCCCTGAAGTAGCCGTTAGTCATTTAGCTTATTGTTGTGAGCCAAACCTAATGTCACAAGCGATTGAGGCTCAGAAGTTGTCCCAAAGGAGTTTTATTGCTGATCTTGTTGCTAACGCTATTCATTTTGACAGAGAGGGCTTCGCTATAGCGCAAAGCAGTTCATCAAATATGCTGGCATTTCAAGCATTTCAAGGTACTTCCCAGTATATGATGATGGGCAGTGTGTTGCCGGCAATCGATAGGATTAATGTAGAGCATAATATTGATACTGATATGTTTGAAGCGCTATGCAGAACCTCACCAATTGTTCCTACAAACCAACGTCGCTTGGTTGCTAATGGTTTATTTTTAGGCTGGTGTAGAGAGCTAGCACAAGCGGTATATATACTAGCGCCACTTTTGGAAAACATTATTCGCAGAATGCTTACAGAGGCTAACGCGTTGACTGTCACCTATGACAGCAATGGCGTGGCATCCCAACTTGGCTTGGGAGCTCTTCTGAAACAAGAAGAATGCAAAACAGTTTTGGGTAGTGAGTTGACTGAAGAGCTTAAGGCTATTTTTACCGAGCCCTCTGCGTATAACTTCCGAAATAAGGTGGCCCATGGCCTTCTATGTGAAAAGGAGTGTCAGAACTTCATGGGGCTTCATGCCTGGTGGATAATACTGCGAATGCTAGTAGATAGCGTTCGAGGAAAGTTACCGGTCAACTGCGATGCAGAAGTAAATTAAATTTACCTAGAATTTTTTTGGGAGTGGTGTTACTCCTTGCTCGTCCCTTTTCTATAGCTTGAATGCCAATCATTGCTACTCACTATTGGCTCAGAACTGAAGGTCTGCTGTGAGCGATGAGCGGACTGATTACGGCCCAAGTAGCAGCCCCACAATCGCTCAAGTTGAAGCCTTTAATCTAATTGCTAACTAATGTCTACTCGTTAGAGAGTTTAGTTAAACGTTCTGGGACAAAATATGCTCGGTGTTGATATAGCCAAGAAGGCAATAATGCATGCGCTAGTGCCTCATTACGCAACCGCTGACTGATATTTTGGTCAGTCACAAATTTGCGCTCATCAAAGTTATAGCGGCCGGTCCTATCCTCTCCAGGAGTTAAAATCACCACCCCTTCAGGTGTCATCCATGCGTAGTTATTACCAAATTGCATCATCGCACGATTAGCCGGTGGCACGGTATCATTAGAAATATCTTGACCTATCGCAGGCGTCCAGGCAGAAATACCTGCAAGCGATATAACCGTGGGCATTAAGTCAATCTGACTGATAATTTCATTAATCTCTTTGGGTTGAATAGATCCCCCCAGAATAAGTCCTGGAATACGGAACTTTTGGATGGGAACTAACTCGTTTCCATAGACGCGCGTATCGTGATCAGCAACAATCAAAAAAATCGTATCTTCCCAGTAATTACTCGTCTTTGCTTTGTTGATAAACTTACCCAGCGCAAAGTCAGCGTATTTGACAGCGTTTTCTACCGAGTTTTTTGGCGTAGAATAGAGCTCCACTTTATCGTCCGGAAACTCGAAGGGTTCGTGGTTTGACGAAGTAAATACCAAGCTAAAAAAAGGCGTATTCTTTTTAGCTAGTTTCTCAAACCTTTTATGAGCAGTGTTAAACAGATCCTCATCGCTCGCTCCCCAGCTACCGACAAACTTGGGGTTATCAATGTCACTCTGTCCAAGAATAGACTGGAAACCATTACTTGCGAAAAAACTCCCCATGTTGTCGAAGTGGGTTTCACCACCATAAAGAAACTCAGTGAAATATCCCTCCCGCGACAACAGATCAGCAGCGGTATAAAAATTTTGCTGAGACAATGAAAGTTTCACCGTACTCCTTCCCGGAGTGGGTAAGAAGCTGGAAATAACCGCCTCAATACCACGAACTGACCGAGTGCCTGTTGCGTAAAGCTGCTGAAACCACCACCCTTCCTTCCTAAGTTGCTGTAGGTTTGGCGTGACATTGATACCACCGAGATCTTCAACAAAAGTCGCGCCTAAGCTTTCCTCCAAAATAATGACGATATTTTTGGGTTTGTCGAAGCTCCGGGAGGCTTTATTAAAGTGCACTGTGGGGTACTCCTCAGATGGAAATGCCTTGTCTGCCAGGTGTGGCTGGGCTCGAACTGTGTTAAGAATTTCCTCTAAGCTGGCATCTCCATAGATTCGTGAGGCATTTTCCTCGTGCCGCATACTGTAAATTGCGTACTCTAGCGAATAGGCCGAACTGATAACTAAACTATTCACCAAAGCATCCGATGTAACGGCAAAAAATGCGGGGTTCGCAGGGCGATGTGCTAAGGTTGAACGCACGCCGGCAAAAACAAGCACCATCAAAAGCGGCCAAACAATAAGCGCCCTGCCAGTGTATTGATTATGACCATAAGTTGCCTGGTTTAGTCGCTTAGCAAGCTTAATTAGTCCGTACAGGCAAGTACTCAACACTACCGCGGTCAAAAGCAACCAGATTTTAAATCCTCCCCAAAGGGTACTTAGCACTTCCTTGGGGTACTCTAAATACTCAATAAACAGACGGTTAGGCCGTAAATCGTATTGCATAACAAAAGCAGGCGTTGAGACCTCCATAAACGTGATATAGGTGATAGCAATAATCAACCAAATGCTTTGAACTTTTTGCCAAGCTCTTGCACCCCAACGATTTAAAAATAATGGCGCGAATAGCAAAAGAGGTAATGTTAGATAACCCATTTGAACGATGTCTGCTCTGAGGCCCATCAACATCAGGTAACTGAGGTTTCCTGCCTCAGTTACGCGATCAAACTGCCATATAAATAATAGTAAGCGACTAATACTTAGGATAATTAAGCCGAGCGAAAAACCCGCTATAAGCGTCCGGTATTGGAATAGCGACGACTTCAGTTCTCTTAGTAAAGGTGTATTGCTCATTAGTAGCCCAACTCAGTTCTGATAATAAACGCAATACTAAAAAACAAACCTTAAGCTGAACTTAATATTGACTGCTTACTATGCAGTTTTTCATTCCTAACGAGGTGACTATGAAACCAGGAAAAACTGGCATAGCCCGAATAATCGACGCAACACAGTATTCCATGAAAGGGCTTAGAGCGGCGTGGCGTTTTGAAGGGGCCTTTCGACAAGAGGTACTTTTATTGTTGGTGTTGCTGCCAGTTTTAGTGATAGCAGAGCTTGAGCTTTCAGAGCGGTTGCTACTGCTTATGTCATTGCTTGGTTTACTTATTACAGAGCTACTAAACTCCGCCATTGAAGCGGTTGTCGACCGGATTGGCTCCGACTATCACGAGCTCAGCGGTCGAGCAAAAGACATCGCCTCAGCTGCAGTATTCATTGCTATCTGTCAGTTCATCATCGTTTGGGTAGCTGTGTTATGGCCGCTTTAGAGTCCATGACGGTTTGGAGGCGTTGGACACGTGTTTTGGTGGTTTTTGTGGCTTTATTACTGGTCGTAGAATTTTTAGAGCTTAAGTTTTTAGTGGCCAATACGTTATACCAGCTCGAAGGAGGACAGTGGTCTTTACGGCACCATTTTATCACTGAAACGATTCTTCATGACGGTATACGGAAGCTTAATCTCGCATTTGTAGTGTTTGTCCTATTCCTAACCGTGACTCAGTTCTTACCAACCAAAAGGGACAGCAAGCGGCGCCGGTATGTATTGTTACTCTTATCGGTTTTGTTGTCTTTTGGTTTAGTGAATTACCTCAAGGCGATGCTTGGTATGGACTGTCCCTGGGACTTGCAGTTATACGGAGGAGCCAAACCATATATCAGCTTATGGTCGTTCAACGACACGCATTTTGGGTCGGGTCGGTGCTTTCCTTCGGGACATTCAAGTATTGGCTTTGCCTGGATTGCTCTGTACTTTTTCTGGCGTAAAAGCAGACCTTTTCTTGCGAGAGCTTCGCTGACTCTCTCACTCTCTTGCGGCTTTGTACTTGGAGGTGTTCAACAGCTGCGGGGTGCGCACTTCTTTATTGATGACATAACAACAGCATTCATCTGTTGGAGCGTTTCTTTATTTATCTTTCATATAGGTGAGCAATATGCAGCGACTGACGCTTAATTTTCCAGCTTTATTAATACTCGTTGCGGCTTGGCTTGCTCTTGCATATTCGGGTCCTCTTTTGAGTGCGTTGAATGAATACGGGGTTCATGGGTTCACGCAAGTCAAACTAATGGTGTTCATTGCTTTTTTCTATACTATTGCGCTCGCCATCAGCCGATGCGTTAATGCTTTCAAGCCATTCGCAATATTGTTGTTTGTTCTCGCTACTCCTGCACTTTTTTACATGTCGGAATATGGCATTATCATTGATGCAGATATGATAATTAATGCCATTGAGACCGATACGGCTGAGGCTCGTGACCAACTTTCGTGGAGTTTTTTTGAAACCTTTATAACACTTGGTGTTATCCCTTCGTTATTGCTCACGTATATAAAACTCCCGTCTTCCAGTGCGGCAACAAAAATAAAACAAGGCATCGCAGCGGCGACTTGCTTTTCAATATTAGCGATCGGTATCGCTTACACCAGTTATGACGACTTCGCTTCTTTATTTCGCAACCATCGAGATGTGAAGTACAGAGTCGCTCCTTTCAACGTCATATCAGCAACCGTCTCGGCTTTGAAACGAAAATTAGAGACCCCAACTCAATTTATAAGATTAGGGCAAGATGCCTTTCAGGTAAGTACGTCTGAAAAACCGAGAGTCATGGTAATCGTTTTGGGTGAGACAGCGCGTGCGGACCACTTTTCAATCAATAACTATGCTCGGCTGACAACGCCTTCACTGAATGCGCTCATGACATCAGAGCCAATATTCAGCTATAAAAGAGCTACATCGTGTGGAACGGCAACTGCTATTTCAGTGCCGTGCATGTTCAGTTTTTTAACAGCTGATAATTACTCGGATGTTGCTAGAAACTCGAGTAATGTATTAGATGTTTTAGAAACTGCTGGTATTAATGCAACATGGATAGAAAATAACTCTGGCTGCAAAGATGTCTGTAATCGAATTAAAACCGTCAAAATGAGCGAATCCCGATGTGAGGAGTTGGAATGCTATGATGTAGATATGCTAGAACAACTCAAATCTTGGTTAAGCAATTTGCATCAGGACTCAATTATTGTGCTTCATCAAATGGGAAGTCACGGGCCTGCCTATTACGAACGGTCGCCTAACGAAATGAAACGGTTTTTACCCGAATGTAAAAGCCAAGAGCTGTCGAGTTGTTCTGTGGATGAAATTACTAATGCATATGACAACAGTCTGCTCGTAACCGATGAACTTGTAAGTCAGGTAATAAAGCTATTGAAAAGCCATACTGAGCTCGACAGCAGTATGATGTATGTATCTGACCACGGTGAATCACTAGGGGATAACGGTATCTATCTGCATGGCTTGCCTAACTGGATAGCTCCAGAAGAACAGCGTCACATACCCTGGATAGTATGGCCGTCCGACGAATTTAATGTAAGTAAACACGAAACGGGCGCTACTATCAGTCATGATAATTTTTCGCATACGATCCTGGGCTACTTTAATGTTGAAGCCTCTGTTTACAACGAACACCTTGACTTAACTAAACCTGATGGACGGTACGCACATGCGTTTGCTACTCCTAGAAGATGATAAGCATTTGGCTGAGGGAATAATCAAGGGTCTAGGCCGAATGGGATACCTGGTTGAGCTAGCGGCAAACTTGTCTGAAGCTGAGAGCGCCCTTAGGACAGATAAATTTGACCTTGCAATATTTGATCTCGGACTGCCCGATGGAAATGCCGTACCACTGATTAAAAAGTTAAGGAAAGCAGGCCAAGAAATCCCGATTCTCGTACTTACAGCGTGGGATGATATTGATACTAAAGTACTGGCATTAAACGAAGGCGCCAACGACTATGTGGTTAAGCCTTTTGAATTACGCGAATTAGAAGCGCGTATTCGAGTGCAGGTTCGCAAAGCAAACCAACACTTAAACGATATTATAACCTGTGGGCAACTGAATATTGACCTTTCATCACAGGAATGCCGTTTTCGTGACAAAATGATTAATTTAACTCGGCTTGAGTGGTTGTTACTGAAACAGTTAGCGCTACACAAAGGAAAAATAGTGAGTAAAGAGCAATTAGCGAATGCATGCTATGGCTGGGGAGGCGAACATGAGAGTAATTCGCTGGAAGTACACATTCACCATTTACGCAAGAAAATCGATGGCAATCTTATCTCAACGATAAGAGGCCTAGGTTATCGCTTACAAGATGCGTCATCATGAGCCTGTGGTCACTTCGTCGCTCATTGGTTGTTGGCATCAACTTAGCCGTGGTTACTGTACTTGCCGTCACGGCTTGGGCGAGTTACAGAGATATTCTGCATGAGCTGGATGAGGTTTTTGATGCACAACTTGCTCAGACCGCAAAGTCGCTCGCAACGTTTTATGCGCCCGCTAAAAATAAACTGTCTGTCACTCAAGTAATTCCGATATCGCAATATGATGATACCGGAGAGGATAGCTCCACTGAAGAAAAAGGTCCCAGCGGCCATAAATACGAGTCTAAGATTGGCTATCAAATTTACAATGTCGACGGTAATTTGCTGGCTTCAACAAACCAGACTCAACCACTAAACCTTAAAGGTTTACAGGCGGGTTACCATACATTAAAGGGTGACAATATCACCTGGTTTACCTTTAGCTACTTCGAGGAATCTAAAAATATATGGGTTCATACTTTTCAGCGTCAGGATGTCAGAGGTGAACTAAGTGGCTACTTAGCCTCAGAGCAACTATACCCACTATTATTAATGTGGGTTCCAATTAGTCTAATAATACTCCTCATCGTTTATATCGTCCTGAAACCCGTAAACCGTTTTGCTGCTGACCTAAGAGCTATGGAGTTTAATAATTTATCGCCAGTTGAGTCAGAGCTACCTAATGAGTTGGCTCCGATCCGGCAAGCATTAAATCGATTATTGCATCAACTGAAGATGTTTTCGGAACGCGAAAAACGGTTTATCGCTGATGCCTCCCATGAACTGCGCACCCCGCTAAGTGCAATCCAGGTACATGCTGAGAACGTTATTTCCGCTGATTCACTTGAGGACGCGAAGCAATCAGGCAAGTCCATTTTTCAGTCCGTCGAGCGAATGTCACAGCTCGTTAATCAGCTGTTGTGGTTGAACCGGCTTGATAGCTTAAACAGTAATGACAAGTTTGAGGAAGCTAAAATTAGTAAGTTGGTCTCCTTAGCGCTAAATAACTTACCAATCAATAAAGTGGAGAAGCACCAATGGCACATTGATGTTTCCTCTATACGAATAATTTGTGACGAAACTCTTATCGTTAGTGCTTTAACCAACCTGTTGTCCAATGCAATGAAATTTTCGCCGAAAAATTCGAAAATACAGGTGGTCGCGACCGCGACTGCTAACAGAGTCATTATCAAGGTTACTGATGAAGGCAAGGGCGTCCCTGCAGAAATACTTGAGCGGTTGGGGGAGCGCTTCTATCGACTTCAACATCATAGTGCTGTAGCGGGCTCTGGTTTAGGTCTGTCGATTACACAAAAGATAGTGCAGCTGCACCATGGAAAAATTTCATTCAACAACTCATATCCCACGGGGCTTGAAGTGCACATAGAGCTACCTAAGTGAAAACTTGGGAATTGGTCGTATATTACTGTTGGTGCTTCTAACAATTAATCTCATGAGGTGCTAACGTCCGCTGTTGGCACTAAACGGACAAACACGATTGGTAGCTTTCTTATTTTTTAGACTCAAAACTTGGTCCAATTTCTGCTAGTAGCGTTTTTAGGGTAAAGGTCAAAATAACCCGGTTCGGAAATTCAATTAAAAATTTTTGTCACGGATTTGTCACGCATGTGTCACGGGCTGTTTTTTGAGGAATTTGAGCGGTTTTGAGCAAAGGTCATTAGCGTTTTGAGGGTGACTTCAACTCAACGACAGGAAAGCAATAGAAATCGTAAGGGGTGGTGCGCTGAAAGCCTTTAATGGCGCGCCCGGCAGGATTCGAACCTGCGGCCTCTGCCTCCGGAGGGCAGCGCTCTATCCAGCTGAGCTACGGGCGCATTCACTAATTTTTGACCTTTACCTTCAAACCCATTTTGCCGTCCGACCTTTACCTCCGGAGGGCAGCGCTCTATCCAGCTGAGCTACGGGTGCACGTGCTTTGGAAAGCGAGGGCATTATAGGGATTAGCCCCCGCTATGTCCAGAGTTTGCGCCGCTATTGCTTGTCCAGTTTCAGGTTATGAAAGTCAAAGCTAAAATCGGTAAAGTCAGCTACAGCTTCCATGGTTGCCGCTTCTACTTGATTGCTCCGACTCACATCGAACTCGACAAAAGCATCGGCTTCTAACAAGGGTTCATCCCAGCGCACAATAAAGGTATTGCCGTTGTAGTGCTCCAGCGAACCTTTCAGCATATCGGTATGGGTAAAGTCTATACGCAGAGCCTCACCCTTCTCAGAAATAACGACATCGCCATACCAGGCATCTTTATAAGTTCCCGAGTATGCAGATAGCGCCAACGCAGGCTGCGGATCATCACCGGCTTCGACCTTAAAATCGGCCTTTTTCTGAATGAACTCATGATACTTCTTACTTTCCTTTGCGACCCAGTCCTGGTCCGGCACATCCAGAACTACTTCCAGAGACTCTTGCACTATTGCGGTCAACGCGCCAAACGCCTGCTGATTACTCATAACAGTAATGGCGAATTCTTCCTCAGGAATAACGGTGGTAAAGGACAACATTCCCAGAATACCGCCACTGTGAGACACATGCTTAACGCCGTAGTAATCCTTAACAAACCAGCCAAGACCATAGCCACGAAAATATGTGCCCTGCTCTGCTGCGTCAGCCGACACCGGCAATGGCGTGGTCAGCTGCCACATATCATGCAGCGACTCTTCCTTAAATAAGCGTTTGTCGGTCGGTGTTTCGCCTTCATTCAGCAGAGTCAGCAACCAGCGACTCATATCATCAACACTCGCTGCCGTTGCGCCAGCGGCAGAAAAGTCCTCTAAAAAGTCGAGCGGGAACCGATGCAATTCGCCATCCATTTCAATAGTACCTACCGCCACATTGTCGTAACTAGCGTCAATACGAGAAAAGCCAATGGTGCTTTCGTCCATTTGCATGGGTTCAAACAGCGTTTGCTCAACGTACTGGTGATACGGCATACCCGATACTTCACTAATGACTTCGCCCGCAGTGACAAACATTAAGTTGTTGTAGTCAAAACGCTCACGAAAACCGTGTTCAATAGGCACATTCGCTAACCCGGCAATGACTTCGTCGGTGGTTTTGTCGGTGTTCGGCCAAATCATCAGATCGCCTGCGCCTAACCCGAGGCCAGAGCGGTGGCTCAGTAAATCACGAATGGTCAGCTCCCGAGTTATATAAGGGTTAGCCAGTTTAAAACCCGGCAAGTGCTCAATGACTTTATCGTCCCAGTCCACTTTCCCCTGCTCAACCAGAGTTGCCATAGCCGCAGCAGTGAAAGCTTTGGTATGAGAAGCTATGCCGAACAAGGTTGTTGGAGTAACTGGCTCTTGTGACTCAACATCGCGTACGCCAAAACCTTCCGCTAAAACCACTTCTCCGTCTTTTACGGCAACAACCGCCAGGCCCGGAATGTTAAAAGCATCCAGAGACTGTTCGGCGGTTTGACGAATTTTTTGCTCCAGTGAAACGCCCTCTTTCTGCTCAACCTTTGCACTGTCAGAGCACGCCAATAACGCACCAGCAGCTGCGCTAACACACAAGATTTTAGATAGTGTTTTCATGATGGTATGACCTTTTCCTTGTTTTCTCTCAGACTACCACAACCTGTTTCGTTTTTACCGATATCAACTATAGCGGAAACTGAGTTAAGTTTTTATTGACACCAAAATGCGAATCGTTATCATTGGCGTCAAATTATTTAAATGATAAGGATTCTCATGTTTAAGAAGTCTCTTGCCCTTGCAATCCTCGCCGCAATTTCTGGTTCTGCGCTTGCACAACAGGCAGAAGTGGATGAAACCATCGAAATTAAAGCAACCCGTACCAGTATTCCACAAAGCGCTATTCCCGCTACCGTTTCGGTTATTGAGGGTGAAGAGTTGCGCCAGCAATTAAGTGTGGCCGAGTCCTTGTCAGATATTCTTGGAAACCTGATTCCCGCCTATTCCCCGTCTCGCCAAAAGCTAACAAGCTCAGGCGAAACCTTAAGAGGCCGTCAGCCGCTTTACCTAATTGATGGCGTACCTCAATCCAACCCGCTGCGTAACGGTTCGCGTGCCGCCTACACCATCGATCCTTTCATGATTGAGCGTGTCGAGGTTATTCACGGTGCCAGTGCTATCCAGGGTATGGGCGCTAGCGGTGGTATCATCAACATCGTCACAAAAAAAGCCGAAGAAGGAACCAGCCACGAGGTTAACGCTGGCTTTAGCGCGCCGGATTCTGAAGTTTCAGAAGGCTTAAGCTACCAGGCTGGATACCTTCTGCGCCATGGCAGCGGCAAATGGGACATTGTTTTCGGTGCTCAGTACCGTGACACCGGCATGTACGTTGATGGCAAAGGTCAGCTCATTGGTGTTGACGTTGCACAAGGCGACACCATGGACTCGAAAAGCTACGACTTATTCACAAAAGTCGGCTACGACATTGATAGCGAACAACGCCTTGAGTTTATGCTCAACCGCTTTGATATGGCGGGTAACGGCGACTATTACTCAGTAAACGGCGATCGCTCGGCGAATGTACCGACCTTATCACTCGAAGGTCAGTATCCTGGCGATGCTCCTGAAAACGAAGTTACCACTTCAAGTCTGACATACAGCAACAGCGACTTTTTAATGGCTGACGTAAACTGGCAGCTGTTTTTCCAGGACTTTTCCGCACTTTACGGTGGCGGTACCTATGCAACGTTTCAGGATCCTGCATACGGCGACGAAATTTTTGACCAGTCACGCAACGACTCGCGTAAGTATGGTTCGCGCTTAACATTAAACTGGAACAACGTTCAGCAGTCTCCCGTATCCGTTAGCGCCGGGCTGGACTTCTTAGCCGATGAGACGTTCCAGGAGTTGGCTCAAACAGGCCGTAAATGGGTACCTGAGACTGAGTTTGTAAACTGGGCTCCGTATGCGCAATTGCGCTATCAGGCAAACGGTCTGACTTTAAGCGGCGGTTTACGCTACGAATACGGAAAATTAAAAGCTGATGACTTCACCACTTTGGCGTCTTACGGGTCTGTCTTCGTTGAAGGCGGTGAACCAAGCTTTAACGAGTTACTGGGTAATTTGGGCGCTGTTTATGCGCTGAACGACGAATGGCGTGTCTTCGCAAGTTATTCTGAAGGCTTCAGCATGCCCGACGTTGGCCGTGTGTTGCGCGGGATTTCAACACCTGACTTAAGCGTTAGTAGCTTCCTGGATCTACAACCGGTTATCGCTGACAACGAGGAAGTGGGTATTGAGTATCAGGATAATGCATGGAATGCCTCACTGAGCTATTTCCGTTCAAGCTCTGACCTGGGGGCTCGCCTACAAGCCGGTGCTGACGGTTTTTACAGTGTTCAGCGTGAAAAGACTGAAATTGACGGTATTGAGTTTAGTGCCGAGTATGCGCTATCCAATGACACCGCTCTAGGACTGAACTACGCTGACACCAATGGCGAGTACGACAGCAATGATGACGGCTCGGTCGACACTAAACTAGGAGGCCGTAACATTGCACCGAAGCGTGCCAACCTGTTCTGGTCACAGCAGTGGACAGGCATGATGAGCAGCCGGGTACAATGGAATAAGCTGTTCGATCGCGACATTTACAGCGGTGAAGGCGCCATCAACAACTTCGACGGCTACAACACCGTTGATGCCACCTTATTGGTTGAGACTCGCGATATGGGTCAGTTCTCGCTGGGTATTGAGAACTTATTCGATAAATACTACTTCACCTATTACGCGCAAACGGTCGGCGGAGATAACCGTAACTTCACGGGTCGCGGACGCACCATTAGCTTTACCTGGAATTACCAATGGTAAGCCATGTCGCTTAAGCGCAAGCTGCCGACATTAACGCAATGGCACCGATGGCTGGGCTTAACGCTCAGCCTTTGGCTTTTATTGATGGCAGTAAGTGGTTCGCTGCTGCTCTACAAAAATGACCTGCTGCAGCTTTTTTATCCACAGCTCAATTTAGCACAGCCCGTTGAAACGAAAGACGCTGCCGCTGCTCTAGACCAGTTCGGCAACGGCTACGCCCTCATGCCCACCGCTGACCGCCCTTGGCTTGAAGTGGTTAATGCGGACAAAACACACTTTTACTATGACGCCAGCGGCAACCTGCTGCTTGAACGAAAATATCTAGGGGATCTCACCAGTTGGCTTGTTGAACTGCACCATCATTTAGCACTCAACGAACTGGGTAAGGACATTCTGGGAATTCTCGGCCTCTTAAGCTTAGTTCTTATCGGCACAGGCTTAACCCGCTGGTGGCCACGTAGAGGCAGCTTCCGGCGCGCTTTGTCTGTAAGGTTTTTTAATCCGTTCACTAAGCGCGGTAGCCAGACCTTATGGCAATTGCATCGGTTCATCGGTGCTGTACTTTTCGTTCCTGTCGCTATCGTACTAATCACCGGTACCGCCATCATGTACGCCGCTCCGGTAAAATCAGTGCTAATTTTCCTACTCCCGTTCACTCAGTCAATTGAAACGTCGGTACCGCCTTCTATAACTGCTGATAGCTGGCAACAACGGCTTGAGCTCGCAAAACAAGCTCTCCCAACGGCGGAGGCTCGCTTGCTTTATCTGGAAGATCCACGAATTAGAGCTAAGCACGCAAACGAATGGCATCCGAACGGCCGCAACTATATTGAGTTCTCTGAAACCGGAGAGGTTAGTCAGGTTATTGATGAGCGAGAAACCGCTCTCGGTAATCAAGTTTCGAATATGATTTACCCGACTCACGTAGCCTCGGTTGGCGGAGCTTTTTATTTGTTCATCGTGCTTTTATCGGGTTTGGCCTTAATCGCTTTGCCTGTCAGTGGGTTATGGTTTTATATTAAACGCAGACAACTCAAGAAACCTTGATTCCAGAAAAACACTCTGCCGGTAAAACAGGTCATGAGTGGGTTGCCCGCACTGTGATTACTGCGCATAAGCCGCGCGAATTTCCTCAACCTTCTTATCAATAGCTTCACGGCTTAACCACTGCCCGCGCACCATAACCCCTTGGTTCTCACGCAAGGTGTCTGGATTCTCCAGAGGGTTATCCTTTAACAGAATAAAGTCAGCACGGTGCCCGGCAGCAACTCGCCCAAAGGTGTCCTGCTCAGAAAAGTAGTCTCCTGCCGCTACCGTGGCGGAACGCAGAATATCAGCCATAGGTATACCCGCTTCTGACATCAGACGTATTTCGTGGTGTACCGAATAACCCGGAACACTGAATAACTGTGGCGCGTCGGTTCCAAAAATAATTTCCGCGCCGCCTTCGTGCAGAGCGTGTAATAGCTTTTGACGATTTTCCTGCTGCACTTGTGCCTGTTCCTGATTGAAGTAACTGCTGGGGTTATTGTAGTAGTTTAGCCAGCCTTCCCGAACGGCCGTTGGTACCAACTGAATTTCCGGGTAGTCTTTCAGCTTGTTGGGATCAGCCGCACCGATCAGGGTTTTCCATAAGGCCTGGGTGGGTACTACCGCAACGTCGTGCTCCAGTGTCATAGCCACCAGCAAATCAAGTTCGTCCTGCGTTATTTCTCTGTTCATGGCATCAACGTAAGCCAGGTAACCATCCAGGTGATCAATGGTTCTCTGGCCTGCTTCCATGGCTCGTTTTAATCCGACCTCTGCCGGCACATGTCCGGCAAAGTCCATGTCCGCCTGTCGAGCCGTGCTTGCCATGGCCTCATATTCTTCAAGGGTTAACCCCGGATGCACTTTGAGTAAATCCCACCCTTCATCGCGTTGTGCAATAACCCGCTCCGTAACCTGTTCAACCGACTCTATGGTATTGCCACTGAAGCTGGGCCCGGCCAAATATAACGTTGGACCCAGGCGCTTACCCGATTCAATGTCTGATTTCAGCTGCAGCTGGTGCGGATAACCCAACATGCCACGCACTGTTGTTACGCCATTGGCAATGTACAAAAACAACATGTCGTCAGCGTAGCGTTTAGGGAAGTCACCAAAGTCTGTTGCCGGCGGCACATGGCCGTGCATTTCTGCCATGCCCGGTAAAACGTATTGCCCCTCAGCATCAATTATTTGCGTGTTGTCATCAAAAGCCGGAGCTTCAGCATTGGAGAACACACCGCTAATATAGCCGTTATTCACCACCAGTGTTTGTTGATCAATGACATTGGGCTCGCCTTTAAGCCAGTCAACAAGGGTGACGTTCTTAATGACGTAGTCTGCGCTGCGAGTCTCATTACTCTGAGGTTCGGCGTTGTTACAAGCCGATAAAAATAAGGCCGCAACCGCTGCGGCCAGAAGGTGAGTCAATTTCATGTTGGTTGCCTCCGGCGTAAAATCTGCCTTTAGCCTAGCGCAAGCTTACAATAAAGCCCAGCGGATAAGGCCGCCAACTAAAGTGACAGCCAGCACACCCAGACACCACAGTCCGACAAACCACAACCATTTTTTAAATACAGGCTTCATCAGTCGTGATATCCACTGTCTGAATCCACCTTGCCGCGGAACACCCAGTAGGTATAACCGGTGTAAGCGAAGATAATAGGCAGAAGTATCACAGCGCCAATAAGTAAAAACTTCAGGCTATTATCCGGCGCGGCTGCCTGCCACAAGGTAATGCTGCGCGGAACCAGGTAAGGGAAAATACTGACTGCAAACCCGGCAAAAGACAAAAGAAACAGTCCCAGGCCCCACAAATAGGGTCTGCCTTCCTGCTTTTTATGCAGCGAGCGCAGTAACCCAAGCGTAATGCCTACCAGCAGAATTGGTAGCACCCACAAGCCAACCGAGGCCGGATAAGTAAACCAACGTTCCGCAATAAATGGGTCTACATAGGGCAAATAAAGACTCACAAAAGCAATGCAAGCGACCAATAAAAGAGCGCTGTACCAGCCCGCCCTATAACTTTGGCGTTGCAGGTCACCGTTTGTTTTCATTACCAGCCAAGTCGCTCCCAGCATCATGTAGCCAATAACCACTGCAACACCGCAGAAAAAGCTAAACGGGGTTAACCAGTCAAACCAGCCGCCGGAATAGGCTCGGTCTGTTACCTGAATACCCTGTAGCATTGCGCCCAGCATAATCCCCTGACTCAAAGCCGCTATCAGCGAACCAACAATAAAGGATAAGTCCCAGATACCTTTTGCTCGTTTGGTTTTAAAACGATACTCAAAAGCCACGCCGCGGAAAATCAGCCCCAGAAGCATGGCAATAACCGGCATATACAGCGCGGGCATAAGCACCGAATAGGCCAGCGGGAACACCGCCAGCAAACCACCACCGCCCAGTACCAGCCAGGTCTCATTTCCGTCCCAGACTGGCGCAACGGTGTTCATCATTACATCGCGGTCTTCTTCCTTTTTAAACCAGGGGAAAAGCAGTGCAATTCCCAGGTCAAAGCCGTCCAGCGCAACATAAGCAAATACGGCGACCGAAATTAATATTGCCCAAATCAGTGCGTAATCCATAGCTTAGGCCTCCTCATCGTAAATGCGCTCAGCCGCCATTGTCGGCTTATGTTTGGCATAGTCGGGAATCGTCACTTTTTCAGGATCCGCTGCCATTTTTCGCAGAATATAAAACGTACCGGCACCAAAAACGAGGAAGTAAACCACAATAAAGGCTATCAGACTGCCTGCGACACCGGCTTTATCAATAGGAGACGCCGCATCGGCGGTTCGTAGCAAGCCCTGAATAACCCAGGGCTGACGCCCCACTTCGGTGACTATCCAACCGGCAATTACAGCAACAAAACCCATGGGCCCCATAAACAAACTAAAGCGCAGTAGCAGGCTGTTGTCATAAAGCTTGCCTCGTAACCGTTGTAAACCGGACCATAATCCCGCCAGTACCATCAAGAGCCCTATTCCGACCATGATTCGGAATGACCAAAATACGGTTGCCACTGGAGGCCAGTCTTCGCGCGGAAACTGATCCAGCCCGGTCACTTCGGCATTAATGTCATGTTTTAGAATAAGACTGGCAAGCCCCGGCACCTTCAACGCGTAGTCGACTTCTGCCGTTTGCTCATTTGGCATTCCAAACAAGTACAGTGGCGCCCGGGCTTCTGTCTCAAAGTGCCCTTCCATTGCCGCTACTTTTGCAGGCTGATATTCCTGAGTATTCAGCCCATGGAAGTCGCCGACCAGCACCTGCAATGGCGCAACAATTAACGCCATCCACATGGCCATGGAGAACATTTTGCGTGCGGCAGCGTTGGTTTTGTCTTTTAGCAAATGCCAGGCACCGACTGCACCCACCACAAAAGCCACTGTCAGGTAAGCCGCTAACAACATATGCGCCAGCCGATATGGAAAAGAGGGGTTAAATACCACTTCAAACCAATCGGTCACCACAAATTGACCAACGTCATTCATGGCATAGCCTGCCGGGGTCTGCATCCAGCTGTTTACTGACAGTATCCAGAAAGCGGAGATGGCCGTACCGACTGCAACCATCAAGGTAGCAAAGAAGTGCAGTTTTTCACCCACTTTGTTCATACCAAACAGCATGACACCCAAGAACCCGGCTTCAAGGAAGAAGGCTGTCAGTACTTCGTAACCCATTAACGGTCCGATAACCGGCCCTGCTTTGTCCGAGAATACCGACCAGTTAGTGCCAAACTGGTAACTCATCACAATGCCGGACACCACGCCCATACCAAAAGCAACGGCGAATATTTTGACCCAGTAACGGAATAGTTTCTGATAAACCGGATTTCTTGTTTTTAAGAAAAGGCCTTCCAGTACCGCCAGGTAGCTGGCCACACCGATGGTGAACGCAGGAAAAATAATGTGGAACGCTATCGTAAAAGCGAACTGAAAGCGCGCCAGAAACAATGCGTCGAAACCTTCGAACATAGCAAACACCCTTAACTGAGGTTTGTCTTAAGTATACGCCTTTGTTGACAAAGATCAGGGTCAAAGATGTAAAGCTTGTAGGATAAATACTAATAATTGCCATACTTTTTGTATGGCTAATACTCAGAAGTTGAGTCTGTTAGACAACGACCCGCGGAACACGTCCGCTGACGCCGGTCAGTAAATGCCAGGAAATAGTATCTGCGCAGGCCGCAACCTGTCGCACATCAACGTTCGGTCCCCAAAGCTCAACATCATCACCCAACTGCACACCCTCAATGCCCGTGACATCTATCGTCAACATGTCCATAGAGACTCGCCCCGCTAAAGTGACACGTTTGCCTCGGATCATTGCTGGTGTGCCATTTTTCGCCTGTCGCGGATAACCGTCCGCATAGCCCATAGCCACCGTTGCAATGACCGTTGGTCGCTCAGCACTCCAGGCGCTGCCATAGCCGACCGACTCACCCTTTTCCAGCTGATGCAATGCAATGACCGGGGCGACCAGCCGCATCGAGGGTTTTAGCGCCGACTGTACTTCGGTCACATTCGAGGGGTTTACGCCGTAAAGCAATAAACCTGCACGGGCCCAGTCATTTTCCTGAAGTGACCACTTTGTATCAGGGTTCAGTAAGCCTGCCGAATTATGGAAGCTGCGCGCCTGATAGCCATTGAGCGCTTCCGATAACTGACAGAACTGTTGTTTTTGCTCTGCATTCAGCCGATGGTTCGCATCAGCGTTAGCCAAGTGTGACATGAGCGTTACGCCAGCCACATTGTTACTGGCATTTAAGCGCTGCAATGCTTGCAGGGCTTGTTCTTCAGACCAGCCCAAGCGGTGCATGCCGGTATCGACCTTTAACCACACCCACAATGGTTTACTTAAAGCTCCCGCCTCTATGTCTAGTAATTGCTGCTCGCAATGCACCACCGGGCTTAAGTTGTTTTCTGCACAAATCGCAAGCTCAGACGAGGAAAAGCAGCCCTCTAAAATAACCAACGGCCCTTTGTATCCGCATTCCCGAACGGCGAGCGCTTCTTCCATGAACCCAGCAGCCATGCCGTCCACATGCGGTTCTAACGCCTTTACTGCGGGCTCAACACCATTCCCGTAGCCATCGGCTTTAACAACTCCCAGCAATTTCCCGCCAGCCATCGTCTTACGCACCCACTTAGCGTTATGCGCTATTGCAGCGGGCGATATTTCTGCGCGAGTTTGGCGGTAGTGCATGGGCTTTCCTTCTAAATTTTTTGACAACATTCGGAAAAGGTTTTCAGTTTACCGTATTTTCTGCCAACTTGAACGGAACTCTTTGCATCACCTCGTCAGCTTCAGTAACGTAAAGCTATACTTAAAAGGAGAACAACAATGTGGTTAAAACAATCCGTCATTGCCGGTAGCTTAATGCTGCTTTTTACTTCCGCTCCAGCGTTATCAGACGATACATTTAAGGCTGAAGACATTTTCCAGCTCGAGTACGCCAACCAAGTCAGTATCTCTCCTGACGGTAAATACATTGCGTACATACGCAACAGCTTCGATGATATGAAAGACAATACTCGTCGCTCATTATGGCTGATTGATACCGAAACCGGTCAACATTTACCGATTTTTGATGATAAACACAACTACGGCAGTCTGGCCTGGTCAAACGACGGCACTCGTCTTGCCTTTGCGTCTAATCGCTCGGAAAAGAACCAAATTCATGTGCACTGGATTAAAGAACAGCGCACCGCTAAAGTCACTCACGTAAGCGAGAGCCCCGGCAGCATTAGTTGGTCTAACGACGATACTCAACTGGCATTTACCATGTCGGTTAAATCTGAACCTACGCCCTTTGCTAAAAGCGTAAAAAAGCCAGCTAAACCCAAAGGCGCGAAGTGGTCCAAATCGCCTATTATTGTTGAAGAAGCTTATTATCAGCGCGACGGTAAAGGTGTTCTGGAACCGGCGCACACACAACTCTTCGTGGTTCCGGCTGAGGGTGGCAGTGCACGCCAGCTGACCGATGGCCCTTACCGACATGGCGGCCCACTGGCCTGGACAGAAGGCGACAGCCATATCGTATTTTCCGGCAACCGCTCGGAAGACTGGGCGTATCAGGTGAATGAAAGCGACCTTTACAGCGTCAGCCTGAGCTCAAAAGAAGTGGCGCAGGTCACTGACAAACCCGGCCGCGAGTCGTCACCGCAGTTCTCTCCTGACGGCGAGCGTCTGGCTTACTTACACAGCTCTAACGAGCCGGTGCCTTACCATAAGTCACAATTGTGGGTCATGGACTGGAGCGAACGCTCAGAGACAGAACTTCAAGCTGACTTTGACCGTTCTTTCAGCTCGCCACAGTGGACTGGCAATGAATCACTGGCGGTTTCATACGCCGACCAGGGCAAAACCGTTGTTGCTGATGTCACATTGAGCAATGAACTGACAAACCGAGTGGATGATGTTTCAGGCATTTATGTCAGTCGTCCTTATACCATGGGCTCGTTTACTGCCTCAAAAACTGGCGCTATTGCCTACACCAAAGGCTCCGAATATCGCCCCGCCGATGTCGGTTATCAGCCACAAGATGGCGAAGCGGTTCAGTTTACTCAGCTTAATGAAGACCTGCTAGGTCACCGTGAGTTGGGTGAAGTTCACGAAATTCGCTATGAGTCGCGCTATGACGGTCAGGAGATTCATGGCTGGTACATTACTCCGCCAAACTACGATGAAAACAAAGAGTACCCGTTGCTGTTAGAAATACATGGTGGTCCTCACCTGTCTTACGGTCCACATTTTGCCGCAGAACACCAACGCTACGCCGCTGAGGGCTATGTGGTGCTTTATGTAAACCATCGCGGCAGCACTTCATACGGTAAAGACTTTGCCATGCTGCTGGACGGCAACTACTCGTCACCTTATGACTTTGCTGATCACATGACTGGCATTGATTTACTCATTGATAAAGGCATTGCCGACTCAGACAACCTGTTTATTGCCGGCGGTTCTGCAGGTGGCATCGCCACAGCCTACGCAGTCGGGCTGACCAACCGCTTCAACGCCGCGGCAGCCACTAACCCGGTTATTAACTGGGTCAGCAAAGTACTGACAGCTGACAGCTCAATTGGTCAAATTACCAACCAATTCCCGGGTATGCCATGGGAAGAGCTAGAGCACTACTGGCAGCGCTCGCCACTGTCTATGGTCGGTGACGTTGAAACACCGGTCATGCTGTTCACCGGAGAGAAGGATCGTCGCACACCGATATCGGAAACCGAGCAGTTCTACCAGGCATTGAAGCTGCAAAAAGTAGACACAGCTATGGTTCGTGTTCCGGGCGCTTTTCATGGTGTTACCACTCGACCTTCCAACATGATTGCCAAAATTGAGCATGCACTGGCCTGGTTCGAGCAATATAAGAAATGAAGCTAGCCACTTTAGGCCCTGCCGGCACCTTTTCCGAGGTTGCCGCGGGGCTTTTCCAGCCTGAACAAAATCACGACATTCAGTTACTGGATAACCTGGTCAGCTGCCTGGAGTCGGTTGGACGAGAATGCGACGCTGCCGCTGTTCCTATTGAAAATTTGACTGAAGGCTTCGTCTCTCCCGTCGTCGACTATTTGGTGCAACGACCCTTGCGCATTCAGGCGGAAATCCGTATCCCTGTTGGCTTCCAATGCCTCAGCAATAGTACGAAACCTACTCAGATATGGGCCCAGTTTGTCGCAGCCGGACAATGTAATTCGTACTTACACAAGCTCGGGCTGCCCATTATTCATACGGCCAGCAACGCCGCGTCGCTTCAAGCTCTGCTGGCGGCTGAAGAGGCGTCTGCAGCCATAGTTCCCCAACACATTAGTTGCCCGGAGACGTTGCAGATATTGAATAACAATATCGCTGACAACCCACGCAACGAAACACGCTTCGTGGTATTATCCGCAGCGTCTGAAGAGCCGGAATACAGAAAGGATGAACACTGGAAAAGCAGCTTGCTGCTCATTGATGACAACGACCATCCCGGCTTGCTGGTCGACAGCTTGCAGGTGTTTGCGAAGCAGCAAATTAACTTAACCTCCATAGTTTCGCGGCCGGCGGGTAGTCAGTTTGGTGACTATCATTTCTTCATCGACTTTGATGCCCACCGCAGCGAACTGGGTGTCGCTTCGGCTCTTGAAGAATTGGCCGCTATGAACAACATTCACTGGCTGGGTTCTTACCCTGCCGCAGAAATAGGAAAGCAGTAATGTCTCTGGAAGTCATAAAACACGAGCCGGCAGGCACAGCCGACGCCGTTATCATTTGGTTACATGGCCTGGGAGCCTCGGGCAATGACTTTGTCCCTATGACCGAGCACTTAAAATTTGCCAACGCGCAGGTTCGCTTTTTGTTTCCTCACGCACCACAAATGCCGGTCACCATAAACCAGGGTATGGTCATGCCTGCCTGGTACGACATTACCGACATGAGCATCGACCGCCAGATAGACAGCGAACAATTGCGCGAGTCAGCGGCCAAAGTGCATGCCATGATAGACGAGCAAATTGCTCAGGGCATCGACAGTAAACGCATTATTATTGCCGGGTTCTCACAAGGCGGCGCCGTGGGTTATGAAGCCGCTTTAACCTACCCGAAACCGCTGGCGGGTTTAATGGCGCACTCGACGTACTTTGCCACCGCTGGTGACATTCAGGTGAATGAGGCTAACCAAGAGCTGCCAATTTTGGTGCAACACGGAACTCAAGACCCGGTTGTTCCGGAAGTTCTTGGCCAGAAAGCCTGTGCAATTTTGAAAGAGAAAGGGTTTTCAGTGACGTATCAAACCTACCCAATGCCGCACTCGCTGTGCTTAGAACAGGTTCAGGATATGCAGAAATGGCTGGATGAGCGGTTTTAACCGCTCGTCTAAGCAGGTGTTAACTCGCTAACAGTTGCAGTTTATCCGCCCATGTCGAGGCTAAATTCTCGCCCCGCTCAAACGAGTCGATCATAATATTCACATGGCCCACTTTACGACCGGGTCGCGCATCCTTGCCATACCAATGACATTCAGCGGCCGCCGCTTCCCATAAAGCTTCCGGAATACCCGCAACGCCAATTACGTTCACCATTAAGGTGGGGGCTATCAGTAAGTCGGGCAGCGGTAAACCGGTAATAGCGCGAATGTGCAGGTTGAACTGGTCACAATTAGCGCCACTCATCGTCCAGTGCCCGGAGTTGTGAACCCGCGGAGCCACTTCGTTCACCAGCAAATGTTGGTTATCGCCTTCACCAACGACAAAGAACTCAATCGCTAATACACCCACGTAATCCAGCGCGTCGGTCAGCTTCTTATGATGCTCTTTGGCTAAAGCTTCAAGCGCTTTAGAAAAATGCTCTGCGCCAGCCAGACTGTAAGACAGAATACCCTGAGTATGGACGTTTAATGTCAGCGGGAAACAGCGCTGCTCTCCCTTGTGTGAGCGAGCTCCCACAACAGAGACCTCGTCGGTAAAGTTAATCATGTCTTCAACAATACCCGGGCGTTGCCCTGCCTCTTCAGCGACAGCGGCGATGTCCTCACCCGGCTTCCAGCGCCACTGGCCCTTGCCGTCGTAGCCGCCTTTCGCCGACTTAATGACAACCGCATGGTCACAGCTTTCTAAAATGGCCGTCAGCTCAGCCACATTCTCATAAGCCTTCCAGGCCGAAGTAGGAATATCGAGTTCATCACAAAGCGCTTTTTGCGTACGACGATCAACTAAGCCGTTGAAACGCTCCGCTTTTAATAAGAACTTATCGGCCGTTTTAGCAACCAGCTCTTCGCCTAAGTGCTCGTGCTCCCAGGTGGTCACATCCGCCCAGTCATTCGCCTCGGCTAACGTCATAGCTAAAGGTTGTTGGCTGCCTAAAGCCATCACCTTATCCAGCCGGTCACTGTATAAGACACATTCATGCCCCTGCTGAATAACGGCTTTACCCAGCATTTGACCTAACTGCCCGTTGCCAAGGATCAAGATTTTCATTTTGGCAGCTCCAAATCTGAGTTCGCCATCACTTTCTCTCTCTGCGCTTTGCGGAATTCGTGTACGCGTTTACGCACTTCGCTGTCAAAGCTGCCAATAACCTGAGCAGCCAGCAAGCCCGCATTGGCCGCACCAGCATCACCAATCGCCAGAGTACCAACAGCCACACCTTTAGGCATTTGCACAATAGACAACAAGCTGTCTAAACCTTTTAGTTGCTTGCTTGGAACCGGCACACCAAACACAGGAATGGCCGTATAAGCCGCCAGCATACCCGGCAAGTGAGCAGCGCCACCAGCGCCGGCAATAACCACAGGCACTCCGTCTTGCTCCGCTTGTTCCATCGTCGACTTAAGTAAGTCCGGCGTACGATGCGCAGAAACGACTTTCGCCTGCCACTTTACGTTCAGCGATTCCAGCATTTCTGCTGCTTTTTGCATTACCGGCCAATCGGACTGGGAACCCATTAGAATCAATACCGGAGCCATGGTGTCACCTTTTATTTACTGTTTGGATGTGCATCTGCATTTGGAAAGGCGAGGATTGTAGCCATTGGCCGCCTTAACTGCAAATTTCATGGGTGATTATTGACCAAATTAAGACTTTTTGCTGATAGATAGATTAATGAGCTAAGGTTAGTATGTGAACCGACTTTCTACCAACAGGAATGAACAATGCTGCTTAGCGCTAAAGATTCTCTATTACTCATTGTCGATGCTCAGGAGCGACTGTTGCCTGCAATTCATCAACGAGACGTTGTCACCTCGCGAATGCGTTGGCTGGGTGAAATTGCTATGCAGTTGGACTTGCCTATTCTTATTACCGAACAGTACCCTAAAGGTTTAGGCTATACCGTTGAAAGTCTGCAAGAGATTATTGAAGCCGCACGCGTTGTCGAGAAGACTCATTTCAGTGCGCTGCGTGACGATACCTTCCGCGATGTTCTGTCGGAGTACAATAAAAAACATGTAGTTATTATGGGTATGGAGACCCATGTGTGCGTTCTGCAAACCGCAATAGAGCTTCAGGAATCCGGTTATCAAGTGTTTCTACCGGCCGATACTGTTGGTTCCCGTCGCCCCACCGATAAAGACAGCGCCATTGAACGTATGCGAAATGCCGGGGTTGAAATTATCACTTCCGAGATGGCTGCCTTTGAATGGTTGGAGAAATCAGGAACAGACACCTTCCGCCATATAAGCCGCAATTGGTTAAAATAACGCAACCTGTTGTTGACTCGGGCTATATTAAGCGTATACTCGAAACCGCTGAGAAAATTTCGGCTATTGATTTGAGATTTTTTACGAAGTCCTTTTTGCTGTACCTCGTTTTGTAAGTCCAAGTAATACCAAGTTTTTTTTAGCAATACATTGATTTCAACATGCACTACGAGGAATATCAGCATGTCTACTACTACTGGTAAAGTAAAATTCTTTAACGAAGCTAAAGGCTTCGGTTTCATCGAACAAGAAAACGGCGCAGACGTTTTCGTACATTTCAGCGCTATTCAGTCTGACGGTTTCAAAACTCTGGCAGAAGGCCAGCAAGTTTCTTTCACCGTAGCTCAAGGCCCTAAAGGTCCACAAGCTGAAAACGTAGTTCCTATGTAAGGAACCTTCAGTACCCTTTCGGGTGCCGAACGTTTACACAAAGAATTTCAAAAACGTCGCTCTTAGCGGCGTTTTTTTATGGCCAAAAGCCTAAACCGTTAAACTTTTCCTGCCAAAATACGATAACCTTACTATATTGATGTAAATCAAACTTCCTAAAGGCGCTTATGAAAAATAATGGTCCGGTTACAGGAAAGGAAAACCGCTTTCCAGACCACTATCGACTGATCTCTTCGACTGACCTTAAAGGGGTCATAAAGCACTGCAACGAAGATTTCGTTAATGTCAGTGGTTACACACGTGATGAGTTAATTGACTCACCGCACAACCTTTTGCGTCATCCTGACATGCCTGCCAGCGTTTTCGAGAATATGTGGAAAACCATCAAGCGCGGCAAGCCCTGGATGGGTCTGGTTAAAAACCGCTGTAAAAACGGCGACCATTACTGGGTGAGTGCTTATGTTACGCCGATTATGGAAAACGGTAAGCCGGTTGGCTTTGAGTCCGTCCGTGTTGCCGCATCAGACCACCGTAAAAAACGTGCACAGCGCATCTATGAGCGGTTAAATTCAGGAAAGCATGCCATTCCCCTGGGAAAACGACTCTGGCTGGGCTGTAAAGATTTAATGCCCGTCGTTATCCCCGGCGTAATTGCCAGTGCCGCCATAGCACTCCTCGGTGAACCTACCTCCGCGTTAATCGCTTTGGCTGCTACCGCTATTACCACCTTCGCTTACGCCACCTATATTGGCCGTATGCTGCAGGGGCTACTGGAGTTACGCCCTGAGGCTTTTGATTCCGAACTGGTTGGAATGACGTACTTTGATAAACAGGGACGCGAAGCCAGGCTCGCTATGCAGCTTATCAGCGAGGGCGCCCGTAACCGTACCGCACTTAGCCGCATGAAGGACGCGGTTGGAAGCCTGTTAAAAGTGACCAACGATACTTACGATCAAGCTCAGCTTAGTAAACAATATGTCGATAAACAAACGGCTGCGACTGAACAGACGGCGACGGCTATGAATGAGATGGCGTCCGCCATTCAGGAAGTGGCAGATACGGTTGAACGTAATGCGCAACAGGCTGAGTCAGCCAAAACCAATGTGGATGAAAGCGTAGGGCTGGCAAGAGAAGCAAGCGAGGTTATCGTCCAGCTTCACGATGCCGTTAGGCAAATAGCCGCAACCGTTAAAGAGCTGGATGAATCGACCGGGGCTATTGGCGAGGCTGCCGATTTAATATCCTCCATTGCCGACCAAACCAACCTGTTAGCCCTGAATGCTGCCATTGAAGCGGCTCGTGCCGGCGAGCATGGCCGTGGTTTCTCAGTGGTCGCAGATGAGGTTCGCTCACTGGCTTCAAGAACAACCCAGTCTACTGAGGGTATTCACAAAGTCATTCAACAGTTGCGAGAGCGCGCACGTAATGCCGTCGAGGTTTCAAAACAAGGTGAAGAGGCGGCATCAGAGGGTGTTGAGAAAGTTCGTCTGGCAGACACTGCTCTGGGTGAGATATCAGTGGCTATTCAGGACATTTCAGATATGTCGACGCAAATGGCGTCCGCTGTTGAAGAGCAAAGCGGCGTTGCGGAGCATATCAGCGAGCAAATTACTGAAATTGCGGACACTGCACGTCATACCCAACAAACAGCAGAGCAAACTCAACGCTCAAGCAACGAGCTGCAAAACACAAGTCAGCAGCTTTACTCCTTGATCGAGCGCTTTAATTTAAAAAGTTAAGAGTCTTGTTTACCCGAGGCTGAAGTATCATCTTTATCGGCGCGTCGTTTTGCGGCGCGCTCACTTTCTTCAAGAAACTCGACATCGTCCATATCGACTTCAGGAATCTCACCACAGACATCGCCACCGAGCTTATTAACAGCCTGGCAAAGGTCAGAGACTTTATTATCTAAAACCTGTACATGATCGAGCATGCGCCCAATTGCTGTTGCAACCGGGTCTGGGTTATCCGCTGAGATAGCATAGGCATCGAAGCCATACTCCTTTGCCATTTTTCTGCGGCGTTCCGCTGTTTCCGCATCGACCGCCGACTGAGCTACCCTGGCCGGAATACCGACCACAGTGGTTAGCTCCGGTACATCTCGCACCACCACAGCGTTAGAACCAATGCGTGCAGATTTTCCGACAGTAATTGGACCCAGTACCTTTGCTCCTGCACCAATCACCACACCGTCTTTCAAGGTCGGGTGCCGTTTACCTTTGTTCCAGCTAGTACCGCCAAGAGTCACGCCATGATACAAAGTAACGTCATCGCCGATCTCTGCGGTTTCACCAATGACCACACCCATACCGTGATCAATAAAGAAACGACGACCTATTTTAGCACCCGGATGAATTTCTATCCCCGTTAGCCAGCGTGAAACATTAGAAACAAAACGAGCAAGCCAATATAACTTCCACTCCCAAAGTTTATGGCTTATACGATGGAACCAGGTGGCATGCAGTCCAGGATAGTGAAACAACACTTCCATTGTGTTCCGCGCAGCTGGATCTCTGTCGAAAACGCTGGCGATATCTTCTTTTATACCTTTAAAAAACGGCATGCCGCCTCCTCAGGCCGCTGGAAATTGCTTCAATAACTTATCAACGTCTGCAAGAATAATGTCCCGCATCGACTTTTCATAGCCCTCACGCTCGTCATCCATTTCCCGCACTTTCTTTTTCGGAAATTTCTTACGTGACTCGTGCGTTGGCATATGTTTTATCTTTTCATACATTTCATGCATTGCCGGGTAATCTTTAGAATAGTCATACTCTACAGCTTCCGGGCGATGATCAAGCAATACCACAATACGTAAGCATCCTTCAGACAAAGGACACTGCTCTTGCTGCATGGCTTTTGCAATAGTAATAATACTCTCATCAATGCGATCGACACGCTTCTGTACGGCTGCATCCCTAATTCTGGTCTGCCAACGCAGGCGTAGCAGTAAATTGGTGGCGTACCACCCCAGAGCGACAATAATTAAGACGCCAATAATGGCGATAATCCAATAGAGTTCGCTGGACATTAGTACTCCTCATCATCCCATTCTTCATCGAGTTCATAACCCAGTTTGGCAACCAGCTGTTCATAACGCTCAGATTTTTCATCGAGGTAGTGCTGCTCTTCTGCTGTCAGAGACTCATCATTTTCGAAACGTTCAACCAGTAACTGAAGCTTTGTGTCTTCCTGTAACTGTTTTAGTTCCTGCTCAGGTGTCATCACTAAAGCTACTTTACGGCGACTGCCGTGTCGGGGATCTTTTTCGTCGCCTTTTGTTCTACTTTGCTGCAGAACCTTAGTGGATGAATGTCGTTGGCCTGACGGTTGACCCTTACCCTTCTTTTTACCTTTTGAAGCAGCATCTGACGCTTGTCTTTCTTTTGGCGCTTTAGATGGCGCCAACGGCCCTGCCTTACGTGTTTTCTTGCGGCGAGTCATGGTCGCTCCTAAATAAAAACTAATATGACCTATTGTAACTCATTAACGGGGATGACGTCAGTGGAGGGTAAAGGAAAAGCTTGTACGTTTAAGAAAGGCTGAGCCCAAATAAGAAAAAAGGCGATGCTTTTACACATCGCCTGCTTCTCTCATATTATCGGCAGCGCACTGCAACTATGAGAATGGTTGTCACTGCTTCCGACTTGTTATTGCGGTTTTCCGTAACCTGTCTTTTATTATTGTTATTATAAAATGGAGCAACCACTAGCCTATTGGCTTTACTCCCTGGATTATCGAGAAATAAGATGGAATCTGACTTTTCGATAATCTCTCGACCTCTTGTTATTTTTTTGTGTCGAGTTAGCTGTATTTTTACAGTCTTTTTATTATTTCCTCAAGGGCTTTTAACATCTTTTTTTTGTTTTTTTCTGTCCGTACGGCCCCGGAGCGTTGTTAAGACTACTTGAACCAAATATTAATTCAATGATTTTATTGATCTAAAAAACAACTTTCTTATTACTTTTCGTTAACAACACCCAAAAATAGGTTTTTACTATCTCATTTATTATAGACATAAAAAAAGCGGCCTAAGCCGCTTTCTATTTGATTAAGCTCTGTTTAATACAAACCGCTCAAGAACTTAGACAGCAATTCGATTTCGTCGTCTGTCATTTTCTCTGTAACGCCCTGCATCATTCCGTTTGGATCGTTAGCGCGGTCGCCACTACGGAACATTTCTAGCTGAGACTTAGTGTAAGCCGCGTGCTGACCAGAAATATCCGGAAACGCCGCTAGCCCCAGACCATTTCCCCGAGGGCCATGGCAGCCGGCACAAGACGGCATATTGGTTTCAGGGTTGCCGCGACGGTAAAGGTCACGCCCTTGTGCAATAATATCTTCGGGCGTTTCGCCTTTCGGCTCTTCCTGTGATGCAAAGAAAGCCGCTAAGTCAGCCATATCTTGCTCAGATAATGACGCAACCTGGCCCATCATAATGGGGTTATTACGCCCTTCTTCACCACCGGTTTCTGACGCCCGTTTGTAATCTTTCAGCTGTTTAAGCAGGTATTTTTCGTGCTGACCGGCCAAATGCGGATACATATCGGACGGAGATTCACCATTGGGTCCATGGCAAGCCGCACAAACTTGCGATTTCTCTTTTCCGGCTTCAGCGTCGCCGCTTTGTGCTACTGCGATACCGGCGGTACCGAAGAAAAGTCCCAAAAAGATTGCGAATTTTTTCATGTTTGCTTCTCTTCTGTTCTGGATGGCGCCACGCGCCCCAATAAATCACCTTAAGCAGGTTGCTATTTTACACAAAACTTGTGTGGATTAAACGATTAAAACCGAATCAATTGCTAAATGATCATTGGAGATACTGTCCGGATACTTCATAATGCACGTAGACGTTCCGTTTTATCAATAAAAGTGACCTTAATAGTGGCAGATCAGCAATTAGATTACGCATCGGCAAAATTTGTGACCAGTGCACCGGATATCAGCAAACTGCCTCCGGACACAGGCATCGAGATTGCGTTCGCCGGCCGTTCTAATGCCGGTAAATCCAGCGCTCTGAATACACTAACGCGGCAGAAATCACTGGCTCGTACCAGTAAAACTCCGGGACGAACCCAGCTAATTAATGTGTTCGAACTCGACAGCGGTCAACGCCTTATTGACTTACCAGGGTATGGCTTTGCCAAGGTGCCACTGGCCGTAAAAGAGAAGTGGCAGCGCTCTTTAAGCGAATACCTGCAGCAAAGGGACAGCCTCAAGGGTATTGTCGTACTAATGGACATCCGTCACCCTTTCCGCGAAACCGACCAGGAACTCATTTACTGGGCTGTTGATTGTGAGTTGCCGGTTCTGGTATTGCTCACCAAAGCCGACAAACTTAAACAGGGCGCTCGTAAGTCAACAGTGTTAAAAGCAAGACAAGCTGCAATTGCCTTTAATGGTGACGTTCAGGTCGAAGCATTTTCCTCATTAAAACGCTTCGGCGTCGAGCAAGTCGAAGAAAAACTCAACCAGTGGTATAGCAAAGAGTATGACGACGAATAACACACCACCACTTAGTGCCTGGTTATTATTAGGGTTACTCGCATTAATTTGGGGTAGCTCTTTTTTGTTGATTAAAAAAGGGTTAATTGCTTTTGGTCCGATGGAAGTTGGTGCGCTTAGGATCAGTTCAGCCGGTATCGTGCTAGCCCCTTTTATTGCGCGTCGCCTGAATAAAATCACCCGTAAACATTGGCTAAAATTAGCAAGTGTTGGCCTGGTGGGAAGTCTAATCCCTGCCTTTATGTTCGCCATAGCACAGACTCAATTAGCCAGTGGCGTCACCGGGGTTCTGAATGCCTTAACTCCCATTGCCACTTTGGTTATCGGCTCTTTATTCTTCCATCAAAAGGCGCGGGTAGCACAGGTTATCGGTGTCGGTATAGGCCTCTTTGGTACCCTGCTTTTGGTAACCGCTTCGGCGAATGGCAGTTGGGACTTCAACCTTTATGCGTTGTTAGTCATGGCAGCAACGGTTTGTTACGGCCTCAACCTGAATCTGATTAAACACAAAATCAGTGACTTATCACCGTTAACCATCACCGGTATCTCGCTACTTATGGCCGCAGTTCCTGCCACTGTCTATTTGTTCGCTGGCACAGAATTTATAGCCCAGGTTCAACAACCCGGCGCTATGCTATCGCTGTTCTCTGTTTTGGCGTTAGGTATAGCAGGAACGGCTGGTGCTTTGGTTATTTTTAACCACGTTGTCCAGTTAACCAATACGGTTTTCACCAGTTCAGTCACATATCTTATTCCGGTGGTTGCCGTTTTGCTTGGAGTACTTGACGGGGAAGCATTCTGGCTGCAACAGGGTGTTGGTATGTTAGCGATTCTTGTTGGTGTATGGTTTGCCAACCGCAAGGGTCGCCCCGGCCTGGCCGGTATTCCGCAGAAAGAGCAATAAAAAAGCCCGACTAAAAAGCCGGGCCAAAAGTAATCCAGGGAGAACAATTTTGTGAGGGAGGATTAATCCCCTCACTTATTGTGACTAGACCCTTTTTATAAAGTTCACAAAAATCGCAAAATTAATGCGCTTCATCCCAATTATTGCCTTTACCCGCCTCTGCAATAAGCGGCACATCAAGGCTTGCGGCTTTTTCCATGACATTTGTTAATTGTGCAATATAATCATCCAGCTTGGCCTCTTTTATCTCAAAGACCAACTCATCGTGAACCTGCATTAACATACGTACGTCATCCTGGCACTGATTGCTATCAATCCAGTCGGCGACTTTCAGCATCGCTTTTTTAATGATATCCGCCGCGGTTCCCTGCATCGGCGCATTAATGGCAGCCCGTTCTGCACCTTTTCTGCGAGCCCCGTTGCTCGCTTTAATATCCGGCAAAGGCAAGCGGCGCCCGAACAAGGTTTTCACGTATCCCTGCTCTTTTGCCTGTTTACGGGTATCTTCCATGTAGCGCAGCACACCGGGGAAGCGCTCAAAGTACTTATCCATATAGTGCTGAGCTTCATGGCGGGCAATACCCAACTGGCGCGCAAGACCAAACGCAGACATACCGTAAATTAAGCCAAAGTTGACCGCTTTAGCCTGACGGCGTTGGTCATCCGTTACCTCATCGGCTTTGCAGCCGAACACTTCCCCGGCTGTTGCCCGGTGAATGTCCAAGCCTTCAGCAAAAGCTTTTAGCAACGACGCGTCCTGGGATAAATGCGCCATAATGCGCAGTTCAATCTGGCTATAGTCGATAGCGACAATCTTATAACCTTGCTCAGGAACAAAGGCCTGACGCACCCGACGCCCCTCAGCTGTGCGAATAGGAATATTCTGCAAATTCGGATCAGTGGAAGACAAACGTCCGGTTGCTGTGACCGCCTGCTGATAAGAGGTGTGTACCCGGCCAGTGTCCGGGTTGATCATCTTCGGCAGCTTATCGGTATAAGTGGATTTTAGCTTCGACAAGCTTCGGTGCTGTAAAATAACATCTGGTAAAGGGTAGTCATGCGCCAGCTCATGCAAAACTTCCTCCGCCGTTGACGGAGCCCCCTTCGGGGTCTTTTTCACAACCGGAAGTTCCAGCTTTTCGAAGAAAATGCGTTGCAACTGCTTGGTCGAACCTAAGTTGAACTCCTCACCGGCAATCTCAAACGCTTTTTTCTCTAAAGCGTCAAGCTTCTCGGTAATTTCCTGACTTTGTTTACCAAGTAAATTAGCATCTATACGGACACCATATTGTTCCATATCGCACAATACGGGAACTAAAGGTACTTCAATATCAGTCAGTACACTGTGCAGTTCGCTGCCAACATCTTTGACCTTATTCCACAATACATCATGCAACCGGAACGTAATGTCTGCATCTTCGGCCGCGTAGGGACCCGCCTGCTCAAGATCGATTTGATTAAAGGTCAACTGCTTAGCACCTTTACCGGCGATCTCTTCGAAACTTATCGTCTTGTGGTTCAGGTAATGCAGGCTCAAGGTGTCCATGTCATGGCGGGAGCCGACACTATTAAATACGTAAGATGCCAGCATGGTGTCATTTAAAATACCGCCTAAACGAATTTTATAACGGCGCAAAATATGGGCATCGTACTTCAGGTTTTGCCCAACCTTCTGCGGCTTGTCCGCTTCGAGTAGAGGCTTCAACTGCTCCAGCAGCCAGTCGCGACCGACTTGCTCAGGGGCTTCCATATAGTCATGGCCAACCGGAATATAGACCGCTTCACCCGGGGCGGTAGCTAACGACACGCCGACAAGCTCGGCCTGCATATAATTCAGGCTCGTCGTTTCGGTATCAAAAGCAAAGTAGTCGCATTTCTTAAGTGAGGTTAAATAATCACTCACTTCCTCTTCCGTCATTAAAACACGGTAAGCGTCCTGGTTAATGTCGCTGACGGGCTTTTCAACTTCAGCTTTACCCAAAGCCTGGTCAGTTGCTGCCCCACTTTCCATAAGCTCACCAAGCCAACGGCGAAAT
Organism: Idiomarina sp. ST10R2A5; assembly: GCF_051842325.1. Lineage (NCBI taxonomy): Bacteria > Pseudomonadati > Pseudomonadota > Gammaproteobacteria > Alteromonadales > Idiomarinaceae > Idiomarina > Idiomarina sp. ST10R2A5. Next base: position 308,261 of record NZ_JBNIEX010000003.1, read on the forward strand.
TCACACCGGCTATATAACTCAGCCAGTTTTTCGCTGTCTGCCGTTTGTATGGTCAACTCTTCCGGCTGCAACTCCATAGCCACATCAAGCTTAATGGTTGCCAACTCCCGGGACATAAGCAACTGATCTTTATACTCGTTCAGTTTCGCCGGCATGGTTTTCGCGCCACGAAAGGACAGTTCGCTTACCGCATCGACATTTTCATAAATGGCATCAATGCTTGGAATTTGTTGCAACATTGCCTGCGCCGTCTTTTCGCCAACTTTTGGCAGCCCCGGAATATTATCGGAGCTATCGCCCATTAGTGCTAAATAATCAATGATCTGCTCCGGCTTCACGCCGAATTTTTTCTCTACACCTTCAGGATCCAGCAAGGTGTCAGTCATTGTGTTAATTAGCATGACATGTTCATTAACCAGCTGTGCCATGTCTTTGTCACTGGTACTAATTAACGTAAAGCGCCCTTTTTCTCCGGCCTGTCGGGCCAGAGTGCCAATAACATCATCCGCTTCAACATCGTCAATGCATAACAGCGGCAGCCCCATTGCTTTCACAATTTCATGCAGAGGTTCAATTTGTGTGCGTAAGTCATCGGGCATTGGCGGACGGTTTGCTTTGTACTCCTGGTAAATATCGCTACGGAAGGTTTTACCTTTCGCATCGAAAACCACCGCCATATGGCTGGGTTTATAGCGTTTCAATAAGCTTCTCAGCATATTAACAACGCCATAAACAGCGCCGGTTGGCTCGCCTTTGGAATTGGTTAAGTGCGGTGGCGCATGAAAGGCGCGAAACAAATAAGAGGAACCATCGACGAGAATAAACGGATTTTCGGGAACAGATGTGGCCATAGTTAAAAACCTAAATTAAGCGTTACCTATAGGATGCCACAGAACGGTAATTCAGGCCACTGAGCAGAGTGTGTATAACCTGTTAATAAGTCTGTTAACAACGACCGATTCCACAGCCGGAAATTAAAATTTCCCCGTGTCTAAAGTTTACTTAAGTTATTGATAGTGTGGGATTTGAAACGGCAGGCATCCCTAAATGCCTAGTACTTTTTATTATTATGCTTCACTGTGGAAACTATTCTGTTTACGCCCTGAAATGGAAGGAAGTACATCGCAAACAGGTCAAACAGATTACCACAAAATCAGTAATGATCTACTGCCAAATTCCGTTTTTTTATAACCTTTTGTTCCTCATTTCTCTTTACTTATAAAAAGCAAAGAAAAACCTTTTTTAATCAACTAACTACGAGCTCGAAAATGCTCCATAACAAATGCGGTATCGGGGCGTTCTCCCCCCATCCAGAGTTGATAAGATGAGGCGGCTTGCTCAACTAACATACCAAGCCCATCGCTAACATTTTCACAGCCAGCCTGACTCAGCTGCTGCATAAATAACGTCGGCTCATCAGAGTACATTAAGTCATAACCTGAGGCTCCCTCAGCGAGTTGGAGAGGCAAAGCTAAACGCTGTCCCATTAAACTGCTGCTGGTGGCATTAACCATCAGGTCAATTGGCTCATTAATTTCCAAAGCCGATGCAAGCACCTGAATACGGTCAGCAGCTAACACACCCAGGTTTTCCAGCTGAGACTTCAGCATCAGTGCTTTATCGACAGTCCGGTTCACTAAATAGATACGGCGAGGCTGCTGCTGCAACAGCAAAGGCAATATTCCCCGGGCAGAGCCCCCCGAACCAAAAACAACAAGTGAGCGTTCACTTACTTTAAATCCTTTTTCTTCCAAGTCTTTAATTAGGCCTTCACCGTCGGTATTGTCACCCAGTAATTGACCATTTCCCATCGCAACCAGAGTGTTGACCGCGCCAGCCTCTTGCGCTCGCTTAGTTAATTCAGTTGCTAATTCCGCGGCTTGCTGCTTAAAAGGTAGCGTGACATTTAACCCTTTCCCGCCACTGCGAAAAAATTGCGCTATGTTTCGGGAAAATCGCCCGGGAGTCGACAAGTAACGACGATATTCAACCGGATGCTGTTGCGCTTTCGCGAACAACGAATGAATACGCGGGGACAAACTGTGCTCAATTGGGTTTCCAAAAACCCCCAGATGAATAACTGGCTTCATAGGGCTAACCAGTTTCGTGGTTTCAGATAGTAGCTGGTAAGCTTTTCCTCGGCCGAGTCCGGATCCGGATGCCAGTCATATTCCCAACGAGCCAGCGGTGGCATCGACATCAAAATAGATTCGGTTCTGCCACCCGTTTGTAGCCCGAACAAGGTTCCGCGGTCCCAGACAAGGTTAAACTCAACATAACGTCCACGGCGATAGAGCTGGAAATCGCGCTGCTGCTGTGTGTACGTCAGGGCTTTGCGACGCTCAACAATCGGTAAGTATGCTTTGGTAAAAGCATCGCCCACCGCTTTTATTACAGCAAAGCACTCGTCAAAAGAGCGGTCATTAAGGTCGTCAAAGAAAATACCGCCCACGCCACGAGCTTCATCGCGATGTTTAAGATAGAAGTAATCGTCACACCAGGCTTTATATTCCGGATAAAGCTTTTCATCAATGCAGTCCAGAGCGTCTTTTGCCTGTTGGTGCCATTCGATGATGTCTTCTTCAAATGGATAAAAGGGTGTTAAATCAAAGCCACCGCCAAACCACCAGACCGGCTCTTCGCCTTCTTTTTGCGCAATGAAAAACCGCACATTCATATGTACCGTAGGTACCATCGGGTTTTTGGGGTGCATTACCAGAGAAACACCACAGGCATTGAAGTCTCGACCTTCCAGCTCAGGACGGTGTGCTGTTGCCGATGCAGGCATTTTCTCACCGTAAACGTGCGAAAAACCGACGCCGCCCTGCTCAAAAACCTCACCGTTTTTTATGATTCTGGAACGACCGCCTCCGCCGCCGGGCCGATCCCAGCTGTCTTCCTGAAAGCCTTGCTGACCATCAGTTAGCGCTAACTGCTCACAAATAGCGTCCTGCAACGACATCAGGTAGCTTTTTACCTGCTTTAAATAGTCACTATGCATCGTCTCTGACAACCTGATTATTAAATGGATTAATGATACGAGTTGGATTAGCAGCTCCACCAGTCGCTTCATCCATGATCCAGTCCACGCTGTCACCAAATTGCAGGCGCACTTCCGCTGCCGTTCTTGCCGGCTCCTGGCCTGTTAAGTTGGCACTGGTAGATACCAAAGCATGACCAAGTGCGCGGCAAAGCTCTCTGACAGGTTCATGCGCACTAACCCGCACGGCTATGGTGTCTCTGCCGCCAGTTAATAATGGCGATACACTTTTTCTTACCGGAAGAATTAAGGTGACGGGGCCCGGCCAATGAGACAAAACACTGAAACGTTTGTCCTGCGGAATAGCGGAGTCTTCAACAAAAGGGAGTAGTTGGCTGTAGTCCGCAGCTATTAAAATGAGCCCTTTTTCAGCTGGCCGCTGTTTCAGGCTTAGCAACTTTTGAATAGCAACTTCATTGGTTGGGTCACAGCCCAGTCCGAATACTGCTTCTGTCGGGTAGGCAATAACGCCTGTTCTTACTGCGTTATGCGCTGCTTCCCACTTATCTGCCATAATATACCCTCCTCTTAAGGAGTCAGATTATAGCGCGTCCGACTTATAGTCGCATTGCTTTTGCGGGCAGACTTTCCGAATTCCTGCAGCGGATTTCTTTTTCACCAGCATTGGGTATTGGCATTTAGGGCAGGTTTCATCAACCGGTGGTTGATTCACCGTAAACTGGCATTTGGGATACTGATCGCAGGCGTAGAATACGGTGCCGCGTCGTGATGTTTTTTGATGCAGCTGACCACTGCCGCATTCCGGACAGGTAATAGCGTTCTCTTCGTCAGCATTGGGCTCGGTCACAAACTCACAGTCGGGAAACCCGCTACAACCAACAAATAAACCATAACGGCCACTTTTTAATTGCAGCTCTTTACCACACTCCGGACAAGCAACACCAAGGTCCTCGGGTTCAATTTCAGATTGTTCGCGAAGACCTCGTTTATAGTCGCAGTCAGGGTACCCTGTGCAGCCAAGAAAGCTATTATGTCCAACATGTTTAATGACCAGCGGTCGCTCACAACGCGGGCAGCGCTCATCTGATGACATTAATGCAAGGGCCCTTCAGCTTCCTCAAACAACAAACCTTCCATTTGGTCGTAGGCGGCTTCCTGACCGGGAACATTAAACAGAACCATCAGCACAACCCATTTCAGGTCATCCAGAGTAAAGTTCGCAGTTTCAAGTTCCATTACACGGTCAATAACCACTTCGCGGGTCGCGAAATCTAACACACCCAGATTTTCTAAATACATTAAGAAACCACGACTCTGACTATCTAACCGCGACATCTCCGCCGTTGTATAAATACGCGTAGACTGCTGCGGGGCAACATCCAGGTAAGACTTGGTTTCCATTTCTTGTAAGTCGGCCAGGCGCTCTAACCACGCCAAAGCCTTCTGGATTTCCTGGTGACGAAAACCAGCCCGTGTAAGTTCATTGGTTAACTCATCGTGATCTACCACAACTTCCATTTCGGAATGAATGTAGTTTTCAAACAAGTACATGAGGATATCAAACATACTTTAGCGCCTCCCCACTTTGATATAACCGCCTGGTACGGCTGCCACTAGCCCTTCTAATTCGAGTAACACTACTTTCTCCATGACTTCAGCAACCTCGAGTCCGGACAATTGTACCATGTCATCAATTGTTCGTGGCTCTGAACTCAGACTAGCGAACAATCGATTGTTTGCCAAGCTTTCATCAAGATATTGTCGCTCTTCTGAAACCGGTGCTTGAGCTGGGTTAATCGAAAACCACTCTAGAACATCCTGTGGTGTGTTGATTAACTTTGCCCCCTGCTGTATCAGCCAATGACACCCCTGATGCTCCGGCAACAAAACCGACCCGGGAACAGCACCGACTTCACGCCCTTCATTCAACGCGTGTATTGCCGTTGAGAGCGAACCACTTTTACGGGCCGCTTCAACCACAACAACCGCCTGACTAATACCACTAATAATACGGTTACGCCGGGGAAAATGATCTGTCCTTGCGGTTTGTCCGGGCGGAAACTCAGAAATTAACAAGCCCTGATGGGCAATGAAATCCTGCAAGGCTTTGTTTCGTCGAGGGTAGTATTGATCAATTCCGGTTCCCAAAACGGCAATGGTTTTGCCTTTGTCTGCGGCAGTTTTGTGCGCCTGGGCATCAATGCCCATTGCCAGGCCGCTCACCATAACAATACCCGACGCGACCAGTTTTTCACTGATCCAGTCAGCAACCTGCAGCCCGCTATGGCTCGCTTTGCGGCTGCCTACAACCGCCACACAGACCCCTTTAAGCAACTCTTTCCGACCTCTGTAGTAGAGTAACCAGGGCGGATTGCTGATTGCTTTTAACGATGCCGGGTAATCGTCGCTGAAGTAAGATATAACGCCCTGATAATCACTTAGACACCAGTTCTCAGCCGCTTTCAGCCAGCGCGAGTCTACCGGTTTTAGCGATTGCCCCCATCGCTCAAACAGCGTTTGCCAGCTGTCACACTCCCGTGCCGCTTTCTGTACCTTGTTTGATGCGCGTGTCATCCCCATTAATACACATAATTCCTGTGTGTTCACAGACTGTCCTTGACCTACCGATTTAAGGTAAACTAAGGGTAGATGAAGATTTGGAGGTTCTAATGGCAAAAATGACGGTTCTGAAATATCCAGACGAACGGTTACGCAAAGTCGCACAGCCGATTGACAAAGTGGATGACAGCATCCGCTCGGTTATCGATGATATGTTCGAAACTATGTATGAAGAGCAAGGCGTTGGCCTTGCCGCAACTCAGGTCGATGTGCACAAGCGTTTGTTTGTTGCTGACTGCAGCGAAGATCAGAACGAACCGCTGGTGTTTATTAACCCGGAGATAACCGAAGCCGAAGGTCATTTCAAGAATGACGAAGGTTGCCTGTCGTTTCCCGGCGTTTATGCAAAAGTAGAACGTGCGGAAAAAATTACGGTTACGGCTTTAGATAAAAACGGTGAACGTTTCAGTCGTTCGGCAGAAGGCCTTTTAGCTATTTGTATTCAGCACGAAATTGATCACTTAGAGGGTAAACTCTTTGTCGATTATTTATCGCCACTGAAACGCGAGCGTATTCGTAAGAAATTAGAGAAAGAACAGCGTTTGGCTGAAAAGTATGCGGCGGAAGCACAGTAATGCGGATAGTCTTTGCAGGCACGCCCGATTTTGCCGCACAACACTTACAGCAATTGCTTGATAAATCTCATCAGATAGTCGGTGTTTACACCCAACCCGACCGCCCTGCTGGACGCGGCAAAAAGCCGCAACCGAGCGCCGTTAAGAAACTGGCAGTTGAACACCAACTACCCGTTTACCAGCCAGAGTCGTTAAAATCGGAAGAAGCTCAGTCGGCTTTAGCAGAGCTCAAACCCGATGTAATGGTCGTTGTTGCTTATGGTTTATTGCTGCCGCAAGCCGTGTTGGATATCCCGGCCAAAGGTTGTCTGAATGTTCATGGCTCTTTATTGCCTAGGTGGCGAGGTGCAGCTCCTATTCAACGCGCCATATGGGCGGGAGATTCCGAGTCAGGCGTTTGCATTATGCAGATGGAAGCCGGTCTGGATACAGGTCCGGTACTGCATGAAGAACGATGCGCTATTAGCCCGCAGGAGACCTCCGCTTCGCTTTATCATAAACTTGAAAGCCTTGGTCCAAAAGCGTTAATCACAGTATTAGCTGACCTTGAAAGTTATCAACGCCAGGCCAAACCGCAAAGTGACAGCGAAGCCACCTATGCAAAAAAGCTGACTAAGCAGGAAGGCAAAATAGACTGGACGCAACCAGCCGCATTTATTGAACGCTGCGTAAGGGCATTTAACCCCTGGCCCATGAGCTGGTGTCAGTCAGACAATTTAAAGGCTCAGCAGAATACGATTAAAATTCATGCTGCTGAATTAGTTCAGGGTGCCAGTAACAAAAGGCCCGGAACTATTATTAGCAGCACGCACGAAGGCATAGACATTGTCACTGGCGATGGCCTTTTGCGTATTACCCAGGCACAAATGCCGGGCAAAAAAGTGCAGCCTGCCAGTACGCTGGTTAACGGTTACAGCAGCGTATTTAGCCCCGGACTGGAATTACTATGAGTCAGCAGAAGAAATCCGAAGGCAGCGGTCACGGTGCACAAAGCCGGGCGGCGGCTGCGAGTGCCCTGTTTCAGGTTTTAGAAAAAGGCGAGTCGCTTTCGGCGGCCCTGCCTTATGCAACCAGCAAATTACCCGACGCAGATAAACGTCTTGCCAGTGCGATTAGTTACGGTGTTTTGCGCGTTCTGCCCAGCCTTAATCGCTTGGTTGGCGCAAAATTGGATAAGCCCCTCAAAGGTAAGTTAAAAGTATTGCATTACCTGTTACTGGTTGGTGCCTATCAATTGTATTGCCAACGAATTAAAGATCACGCTGCCGTAAGTGCAACCGTAGAAGCCGCTCGTATACTGGGTAAAAGAAACCATAAAGGCTTAGTGAATGGTATACTGCGTCAGTTATTGCGCGAAGCTCCTTCAGCCGATGACTCACACCAACGTGAGTTACCCTGTGATTCAATGCAGAATCATCCTCGCTGGTTATTTGATGCCATTAACAATGACCACCCCGAGCATGCCGATAACATTCTGGCGGAAAACAACACTCACCCGCCTATGTGGTTACGTGTGAATGAGCGATTTTCCACTCGCGATGACTATTTACGGCAGCTTGAGGATAGCGGCATTGCAGCTGAGGCTGATGCCAGCGCAAGCAATGCAATTCAATTGCACTCTCCCTGCCCGGTAGAGAAACTCCCCGGCTTTGCCCGTGGCCATGTGTCTGTACAGGACAGATCCGCACAGCTGGCAGCAGACTTTCTAAATGTAGATGCTGCGCATCGTGTACTCGACTGCTGCGCCGCTCCCGGCGGTAAGTTACTCCATTTATTGGAACGGCACAGCTTTGAACAACCGGTTCAGGCTATTGATATCGACCCCAAGCGCCTTGAGCGAGTGGATGAAAACCTAGAGCGTGCTGGTTTAAGCGCTGTTATTCACTGTGCAGATGTCGCCACGACCAATGACTGGTGGGACGGCGAGCAATTCGACCGCATACTGCTGGATGCCCCCTGCTCCGCAACCGGTGTGATACGCCGACACCCGGATATTAAATGGTTACGCCGCGCTGAAGACATCAGCGAACTGGCAAAGTTACAGAAGCAGATACTCAGCTCACTTTGGCCACTACTTAAGCCAGACGGAGAACTGCTGTATGCAACCTGCTCTATTCTGCGTCAGGAAAACCAAACTCAAATTGAGTCTTTTCTACAGCAGCAATCTGGTGCTAGTCTGATACCTATAACAGCAGAGCATGACACACTGCAATTGCTTCCCGGACAATATGCCGGGGATGGTTTCTTTTACGCGAGACTGAAGAAAGCCCAATGAAAATAATCATACTCGGTGTTGGCCAGGTCGGCGGCACATTGGCAGAAAACCTGGTTGGTGAGCGCAACGACATCACCATAGTTGATACCAATAACGACTTACTGGACGACTTGCAGGACAAATATGACTTGCGCGTTGTCGTCGGTAACGGCGCTCATCCGGACGTATTGCGTAAAGCTGGTGCAGACGACGCAGATTTGCTGATTGCCGTAACCAGTAGCGATGAAACCAATATGATTGCCTGTCAGGTCGCTTATTCCATTTTTAATACACCGAAAAAGATAGCCCGAATCCGCTCCGAAGAGTATATCCGTTATAAAGATCAGCTATTTCATAACCAGGACGCGCCGGTCGATCACATCATTTCTCCGGAACAGTTAGTTACTAACTACATCAGACGATTAATTGATTACCCCGGCGCTTTGCAGGTTATGGAGTTTGCTAACGGCAGAGCCAGTCTGGTCGCCGTAAAAGCGTATTATGGTGGGAAACTCGTTGGACACGCAATTTCTACTCTGCGAGAGCACATCCCCAATATCGACACTCGAGTCGCGGCCATTTATCGTCAGGGCAAGCCTATCCGCCCGACAGGAACCACTATTATTGAAGCCGATGACGAAGTCTTCTTTATTGCAGATACTCGTCATATCAGCACGGTAATGCAGGAACTGCAGAAGCTTGAAGACAAATACCGACGCATCATGATTGTCGGTGGTGGCAATATTGGCGCAGGTCTGGCTAAGCAGCTGGAAGTTGACCACAGGGTCAAACTGATAGAGCGATCTGAAGCGCGCGCAGAAGAGTTGTCACAAAGCCTTGAGCATACATTAATTTTCCGCGGTGACGCCTCCGATCAAAAACTGCTGGAAGAAGAGCACGTTGAGGATATTGATGTTTTCATTGCGGTAACCAACGACGACGAAGCAAACATCATGTCGGCTATGTTGGCTAAGCGCATGGGAGCCCGCAAAACCATGGTACTGATTCAGCGCAGTGCTTACGTTGACCTGGTTCAGGGCGGGGAAATTGATATTGCTATATCGCCACAACGCGCCACAGTTTCAGCCTTACTCACCCACGTACGCCGTGGGGATATTGTAAACGTCTACTCGCTGCGTAAAGGCGCTGCTGAAGCCATCGAAGCCATTGCACATGGTGATGAAGACACCTCTAAGGTCGTCGGAAAGGCCATTAAAGACATTAAACTTCCGCCAGGTACCACTATTGGCGCCGTTGTTCGGGGACATGAAGTACTCATGGCGCACAGCGAAACCATTATTCACTCGGACGACCACGTTATTCTGTTCTTGCTGGATAAAAAGTACATTGATCAGGTTGAGAAAGTCTTCCAGCCCAGCGCAATGTTCTTCTAATTAAGAGGCTTTAGCTGAACCCGGCCTCGGGTAGCGGCCTGTAGTTTTTTCTGCAGCGTCTCTACCTCTATGGGTCTTAATAACACAGTCAGCAACACACTCTCTCCGTATTCCGACGATGCAGTTTCAACGCCAGCTTCAAATAAAATCGGCTCTACATCGCCCTGGTCGGTATAGGCAAAGTGCAACTGAAACCCTTGTTTGAAAACCCGACGTTCTTTTTCAAGCTCCGCTAACGCAGTGACGGTCGCTTCCGTATAGGCCCTTTGAAGACCACCTGTCCCTAACTTTACGCCGCCAAAGTAGCGCACCACTATTGCCGTAATCTCCCCTACACCACTGCTTTGCAGCGCCATAAGCATAGGCCTTCCAGCCGTTCCGGAAGGCTCTCCGTCATCACTGGAGGCTAAACGTTGACTATTATTCGGAGCAGAAAACACGGAGGCTGAACAGTAGTGCGAAGCTTTTGGCCACCTTCTTTGTACTTCAGTTAAAAATTCAGCGGCACTGGCTTCATTGTCGGTATGCGCAAGGCAGGCGATAAAACGACTGCCTTTTATCTCTATTTCAACTTCAGCTTCAGAGACCGGAATATCGTAATCTTGATCATGCAAGACGGGTAACCTTTTTCACGTAAGCATCCAAAGACGTTTGTCGCGTAAGGTTATCATTTCGTTCCCGATAGATAACAATGTTATCTTCAATCCGCACACCGCCAAATGGGCGAAACTCATCCACCCTTTTCCAATTAATAACGTGCTTATTGCGAGAACCCGCCAGCTTTTGCAGTAAAGGTTCAATAAAGTAAATACCGGGCTCAATGGTATACACCTGGCGCGGCTCGACAGTGCGGGTTGTTTTTAATGTAAGGTGGCCTGTTGGCGACGGTATGGGGGTTCCCCGCTCGTCAGCCTGAGCAGCGCCAACGTCGTGCACTTGCAGTCCTAGCGGGTGGCCCAGGCCATGCGGGAAAAAGACCGTCGTTATGCCGTCTTCAATCATTTGCTCGGGACTGCAACTGACAAAACCAAAGGCAAAAAGCACGTTAGCAATTTGCTCGTGAGCCAACTGATGCAATACAGGAAACTCCATACCGGGCTTCATTTTATCAATAAGCGCTAACGTAATTTGGTCAAGAGCCGCTATCAGCTCTTCATACTCATTATGCTCTGCCGACCAAGTCCGGCTAATATCGGCAGCGTAACCGCAAACTTCCGCGCCGGCATCAACCAACATAGACTTTAACGACACTTGTGGCTTTTTATCCGGTAACCAATGGTGTAAAACACTCGCGTTCTTATTTTGCCCAATAATATGATTGTACGGTACTTCATTCTGCCCTTGCCGTGTCGCCGCCATATAATTCAACAGGCAATCAAACTCGGAGTCGCCTTTAAAAAAGGCCTCTGCCGCTGCAATATGTCCTTCTGCGGCAATATGGTTAGCTTGCGCTAAGCAGGCTATTTCATAGTCTGTTTTGAACAAACGATGATAATGAAAGAAGTGAAGAACCGGGTCTGGGTTGATGTTCTCAAAGCCTAGCGCTTTTGCTACTTCAATATGTTCACCCAGGTAGGCGGCGTTTTTCTTATCATAAGGTAAGAGCTTTTCTATAGCCTCAGGCGAACTGATGTGTTCCACGTGGAACTCTTCTAGCCAGGGTTCACTTTCTAAATTTGCTGTTGTATGCCAAAAGTCCGGAGCATTGAGCAAAACGAGCGTTGGACGGGTCTCGGGTTTTATAATGACCCAGGCATTAGGAAGCTGCGTTTCCGGACACCAAGCCTTGAAATGAGGATTCGCACGAAAAGGATAATTCATGTCATCCAGAAACCAGCGCTTTTGCTGTCCTGAATGTATTGCGAGTAAATCTAAATTTTCTCGTTTGCAGAGTCGCTCCGCACGGGTTTGAAGCTGCTTTATATGGTCAGGAAATAACGGCCACAAATCTGCTGTCGCAGTCATATTGAATCGCCTTATTCAGTCTCAACAATGGTCATATCAACAACTTGCTCAAACAAATTATCCTCGTTACCACCTAACATCCTATAAATTTGTTGGTAACTCAATACCGCTTTTACATAATCTCGGGTTTCATGGTAAGGGATGGTTTCAACCCACTCATCGGCATAAACAGGCTCTTCCGGTAGCCACTCTCTCACACGGTAGTATCCTGCATTATAGCTTGCCGTAGCTAATAGCCAGTTATTCTCAAACCGATGTTTCAGGCGACTCAAGTAATGAGTTCCTAATCGCACATTGACTGACGGGTCATTTAAACGACGCCAACTGTTGTTTTTGGTATCCAGTTGTTTGGCGGTGCCGGGCAGTATTTGCATTAAGCCTCTGGCGCCCGCGCTGGAATAAGCATCATGCCGGAAGTTGCTTTCTCGCCGGGTAATGGCTAAAGCCCAGTTTTCATCTATTCCTGCGGCCTGTGATGCCCTTCCTAATATGTCTTTATAAGCTAATGGGAAACGAATGCCCACGGCGTCAAAATGACCAATTTGCGCTAATGTCCATATGGCTTGATCGTGCCACCCCCACTCGCTGGCAAGATACGCTGCGACCTTTTGCTCTTCACCATCAAGTTGAGTTAATAAGTGATTCCACTCTCTCCTTGCGTCCACCCAGCGCTCAAGCTGAATAAGCTCGTATGCACGCTGGACACTCGGATGGTTTCGAATCTGTTCAAGCTGAACCACACTCACCTCAAGCTTTTCGTGCTCAAGACTAACCGGTTTCTGTAACCTTGCAGAGGCTAGAAAGCCGTAATAATGGCGTTCGTCGGATAAATCTTCGTAGAGTTGCTGAGCAACTAATGCATTCCCGGTAATTTCCTGCGTGCGCGCAAGCCAGTAACGCCACTGGTTCCCTTGCCGAATAGCAACGGGGAGACTTTGAATAGCATCACGCAGACCTTCGTAATCTTTGTCTTTAAGGTAAATAGCTAAACGCCACTGAAGAACTCGCTCATTGAGCGCATTAACCGGAACACGGTCATGCCAGACGCGCGCTTCCGGATGAGACTTCAAACTTAGCGCAACCGCAAACTCTTCTGCTATGCGTTCTTCCTGCGCCTCTGAAAAGGGTAGCTCGGGCTTCAGTTTTTTATAACTGCGCAGGGCAATATTTTCATCTCGCCAAATAAGCTTTGTCAGTGCAAAAGTCGTTATCTGGGCTTCTTTTTCAGGGTAACGTCCCTTAAACCAGGAACCGTCTTCAATGGCCGCCGGTGAATAGCGCACTTTATGATAAAACTCACCCAGATATTGCTGTAACTCCGGTAATAACCCTGTGAGGTAAGGCAGTAACGTTGGGTTACCGCGTTCAGCTGCCATCTTCAGTCTATTCCAAACTTTCTCATCAGTACGTCCGTCAAGGCTTTCCCATTCCTTCAAAATGGGATCACAGGCTGAAGGAAGTGAAAAACCGTGTTCCCAAATAGCATCAACCTGGCGACGGAAAGGCCCGTCCCCCAAACCTTTTTCTCGTTGCGCTTCAATAAACTGACAACGGTGAGTCAAAGTGCCCGGGTGCCGGAAGTCGCGAATAAAGCGTGCATGCTCTTCTTGCCCTGCCAGGTAAGTAAGCCACGGCTGCCTTAGCTGCCAGTCGAGTGGTGTGTTGTCATACTTTTCCAGAAAAGCCAAAACCCGGTCTTCATTAGCCAAATAGCCTACTTGCTCCAGCCTTGTCAGTTCCAGATACGGAACGAGCGGGTAGCCCTCCAGCTTCTGTAATAACTGACGGTATTCATTCAGACGACCACGCTTAGCGGCGTATTCTGCTTTTTTGAATAGCTCACGCTGCTGCTCCCGTTGTTCACTATCAACAGGTTCAGATTGGGCTGCACCACTACTAAACAGCGATAACGCGAAAAACAATGGTGCACTGTAACGTATGATAAACGACTGCTTTTTCATTAATTCAAACGCATGTTTAAATAACCGTTGAAAAATTGGCGTATTCGCGCCAAACTCTCTCTACCTTAACCCAAAGCTATAGCAGAATCAGTTTCTTTATAGCAACAAATTAATGGAAGTCGTGGGAGACCCAAGATGATCTATCAAGGTGAAAGCATTCGGGTCGATTTTATCGAACCAGGTTTCGCAGAATTACAATTTGATGCGAAAGGCTCGGTTAATAAATTCGACCAGGCAACATTAGAAGAATTCAGTGAAGCACTGACAAAATTACAAAACACTGACGATTTACGTGGCGTCATTGTCACCAGCAGCAAATCGACCTTTATTGTAGGCGCTGACATTACTGAGTTCCTGACACTATTCTCTGATCAGGAAAAAACCCGCAGCTGGGTAGCAAAAGCATCACGCGTATTTGACCAATTGGAAGACCTGCCGGTACCCACCGTTGGGGCAGTTAAAGGCTTCGCGTTAGGCGGTGGTTGTGAAGCACTATTAGCCTGTGACTACCGTGTAGCGGACACCACAGCAACCATCGGCCTGCCAGAAGTTAAGCTGGGTCTCATCCCGGGCTTTGGCGGTACCATGCGTTTACCACGCGTTATTGGTCCGGACAACGCTTTAGAGTGGATCACCACAGGTAAAAACAATAAAGCACTTGATGCATTGAGCGTTGGCGCCGTTGATGCCGTTGTTGAGCCAGAGAACCTGACAAAAGCGGCGTTGAATTTAGCGAAAGCTGCCGCTGCCGGAGAGCAAGACTGGAAAGCCAAGCGTCAGCCTAAGTTAGAGCCGTTAAAAGCCAACGACACCGAGTTGATGATGACTCTGGTTACCGCTAAAGGTTTAATTGCAGCCAAAGCCGGTAAACACTACCCGGCACCGCACAAGGCGTTAGAAGCAATTGAAAACGGCGCACGCGAACACCGTGAAGGCGCATTAAAAGCTGAAAACAACGCATTTTTCGATCTGACCCAAACTGAAGCGTGTCAGGCACAGGTTGGTATCTTCCTGGCGGACCAGGCGGTTAAAAGTAAGTCTAAGAAGTACGCCAAAGCAGCAACCAAAGAAATCAAAACAGCGGGTGTTTTAGGCGCAGGCATTATGGGCGGCGGCATCGCTTACCAGTCTGCCCTTAAAGGCGTACCGGCTGTAATGAAAGACATAAAGCAAGACGCTTTAGACTTGGGCATGAAAGAAGCCGGCAAGATCCTGAAAAAAGGCGTAGAGCGCGGTAAAGTCAATAACGAGAAGATGATTAAAATCTTATCTTCTATTACACCTACGCTGCTGAACGATGCCGTTAAAGACGTCGATATTGTTGTTGAAGCCGTTGTTGAAAACCCGAAAGTTAAAGGTTCGGTGCTTGCTGAAATTGAAGGCGTTATCAGTGATGATGCTATTTTAACGTCAAACACCTCGACCATTTCTATTACAGAGCTCGCTAAGAACCTGAAGCGCCCTGAAAAATTCTGCGGGATGCACTTCTTTAACCCGGTACATAAAATGCCGCTGGTTGAGATTATTCGTGGCGAGAAAACTTCAGATGACACTGTTAATGCCGTAGTAGCCTATGCATTGAAACTGGGCAAAACCCCTATCGTTGTTAACGACTGCCCGGGCTTCTTAGTGAACCGCGTATTGTTCCCTTACCTGGCAGGCTTTGCCGGCATGGTTGATGAAGGCGTTGATTTCGTCGGCATCGACAAGGTTATGGAGAAGCAGTTCGGCTGGCCTATGGGTCCTGCGTACTTGAGCGACGTTGTCGGTATCGACACAGCTGATCATTGTACCGTTGTTATGGAAGCAGGCTTCCCGACCCGCATGAAACGCGACGAGTCCAGCGCCATTGCTAAACTGGCAGCTGCTGAGCGTTACGGTCAGAAAAACGGCAAAGGCTTCTATGTTTACGGCACCGACAAAAAAAGTAAGCCAACCAAAGAAGCTGATCCGGCGACTTATGAGTTACTAGGCTGTGAACAAGGCAAAAAACTGGACGCAGACGAAGTCATTGCTCGCTGCATGATCCCAATGGTGAACGAAGTGGTTCGCTGTCTGGAAGAAGACATTGTGGGCTCTGCTGCCGAAGCAGACATGGCGCTGCTTTATGGCTTAGGCTTCCCTCCATTCCGCGGCGGCCCTTTCCGTTATCTGGAAACGCTTGGCATGGACAACTTTATTCAACTGGCGGACAAGTACGCGCACCTGGGTGAAATTTATCAGGTTACCGACGGCATGCGCGAAATGGCTAAAGCCGGTAAATCTTACTTTGACACAACCAGCGCGAAGTAAGGCTTGAGGAGGTTATTAAAATGAAAGACATCGTCATTGTAGATTGTATTCGTACGCCAATGGGGCGTTCAAAAAATGGTGTTTTCCGCCATACTCGTGCCGAAGACCTCTCAGCTGCGCTGATGAAGGGCTTGCTTGAGCGTAACCCGGAAGTTGACCCGGAAGAACTGGAAGACATTTACTGGGGTTGCGTACAGCAAACCTTAGAGCAAGGTTTTAACATTGCGCGTAACTCAGCGTTAATTGCCGGCATTCCACACAAAGTAGCCGGTGTTACCGTTAACCGTCTGTGCGGCTCATCCATGCAGGCATTGCACGACGCTACCCGCGCTATTATGAACGGCGACGGCGAGATCTTTATGGCCGGTGGTGTTGAGCACATGGGTCACGTACCAATGACTCACGGCATCGACTTTCACCCGGGCATGAATAAGTCTGTAGCAAAAGCGTCGGGCAGCATGGGTATGACTGCTGAATTGTTGTCTCGCAAATTCGGTATTACCCGTGAACAACAAGACGAATTCGGCGCGCGCTCTCATAAGAAAGCGCACGAAGCGACAGTTGAAGGCCGCTTTGCTAAAGAGATTTACCCAATTAACGGCCACAATGCCGACGGCGAACTGGTACGCGTGACTGAAGACGAAGTTATTCGTCCGGAAACCACCGCAGAAGGCCTGTCACAGCTTCGCCCGGTGTTTGACCCTGCCAACGGTACGGTAACCGCAGGTACATCGTCAGCCTTGTCTGACGGCGCAGCTGCCATGTTGGTTATGTCTGCTGATAAAGCCAAAGAACTGGGTCTGACGCCACGCGTTAAGATTCGCTCAATGGCCGTTGCAGGCTGCGATCCTTCCATTATGGGTTACGGCCCCGTTCCGGCAACTGAGAAAGCACTGAAACGTGCTGGTGTGTCTATTGACGACATCGACGTTGTTGAACTGAACGAAGCCTTTGCCGCACAGTCACTACCTGTACTTAAAGGTTTAAAACTGTTCGACAAGATGGAAGAGAAAGTGAACCTGAACGGTGGTGCTATCGCATTGGGTCACCCATTAGGCTGCTCTGGCGCACGTATCTCAACGACGCTAATCAACTTAATGGAAGAGAAAAACGCGAAGCTTGGCTTAGCAACCATGTGCATTGGCCTTGGCCAGGGTATTGCTACTGTCTTCGAACGCGTTTAAAAGAAACAGCAAAACTAGGGCGGTGTAACACGACGCTCTCAGTAGAGGAGCCATTTGGTAGCTCCTCCGCTGTTAATTGACGTAGGGTACTCAGAAACTGTCTGCAGCCATGGATGGCTGCAGTCAAGCCCCCAGGGATGGGTTCACGGCGTGTTTCTGAGTACCCTGCGTTAAATAAAAGGAGGAGCTGCCAAATGGCTCCTCTCCCCCTCACCTATTAAGCGCGAAAGTGTTAAACTCTCCGTTAATTTCACTTAATTTATTAACGCTAATGACTCAAATTACCTGCGACAAAGAACTCGATACCCTTGGCCTTAAATGCCCAGAGCCCGTAATGTTAGTTCGTGCGGCTATTCGTAAAATGAAGGTTGGTGAGGTATTGCTGATTATTGCGGATGATCCCGCAACAACCCGGGATATTCCGGGCTTTTGCGAATTTATGGAGCATGAATTATTGAGCTCTGAAACCGAAGAAATGCCTTACCGCTACTGGGTTAGGAAGTCCCACTAAAAGCCTGACATTCAAGTATCAGGCTTTATCTTTATTTAAATACATTTCCCAGAACTCAGCCTGACCCACTTCGCCCAGTTCGTAGGGTTCAAAGCCAAAGTTTTTGTAGGCCTGCTTGGCACGGTCATTGTTTTCCAAAACTTCTAGAGTCAGCTTCACGCAACCACGGAATTCTGCCAGTGTTTTTACTTCTTCCAGAAGTTTACGCGCAACGCCCTGGCCCCGGTATTCTGGTATAACAGCTATGTCATGAATGTTCATTAACGGTTTTGCTGCAAAAGTTGAGAAGCCTTCTACACAGTTTGCAACGCCAACCGGGGTATCACCATCGTAGGCCAGCAAAGAAAAGACATGGTCTCTTTTTGCCATTTCATCTATCAGACTTTCTTTAACTTCATCTGATATACCTTCACCACCACCCATTGGGTCTTTAGCGTAAGCATCCAACATAGCTATAACGGCATTACGGTGTTTGGGATTACTATAATCCGCAAGTGTAATTTCTATCATTCGTCCTTCGCTCATTTTACAACGTAAACTGTTTCATTTGCTCAGCAACAGGCTGGTAGCAATGACAGCTGGTAACATGGTCGTTCACCATACCAACTGCTTCCATAAAAGCATAGCAAATGGTCGGCCCGACAAACTTAAAGCCTTCCTTTTTTAACGCTTTTGCCATGCTTTGGGAAGCCTCTGTTTCTGTAGGAACCTCACTTTGCGTCCGATACACATTAATAATCGGTGAGCCGCCAACAAACGCCCAAAGCCATTGTTCAAACTTAATGCCCTTTGCATCTAACTTTAAAAAGGCTTCGGCGTTAGTGAAAATCGCGTCGATTTTCGCCTTGCTACGAATAATATCACGGTTGCTGTACAACCGTTCGCGATCAACATCACTCATTGCCACAATAGCTTTCGGATCAAAACCCAAAAAGGCTTTTTCGTAGCCCGCTTGTTTGCGCAATATGGTTAACCAGCTAAGACCCGCCTGCTGCCCGTCCAGACACAGTTTGGCGAATAGTTCTATCGGGTCACGTACCGGCCTTCCCCAGACATTGTCGTGATACGCACGGTAATCATCAGCAGATTCACACCAGGAACAACGTTCTGGTTCATTATTTGTCATGCCTTCCCCTATAACCAAGGCGCGTCAGAGGGTATAATCTACGCATATTTTTCGACCATTGGTCAACCACAAATAAAAAAGCAGAGAATGCGTATGTCGAAATACGATGTGAAAACCTTTCAGGGGCTTATTCTTGCTCTTCAGGACTACTGGGCTCAGCAAGGCTGTGCCGTGGTTCAGCCATTAGATATGGAAGTGGGTGCAGGCACTTTTCACCCAATGACGTTTTTACGCTCATTAGGCCCGGAGCCAGCCAGTTTTGCTTATGTTCAGCCTTGCCGCCGCCCTACTGATGGTCGTTATGGCGAGAACCCAAACCGATTACAGCACTACTATCAGTTTCAGGTCATTATGAAGCCTTCACCTAAAGACATTCAGGAACTTTACCTGGGCTCTTTAGAAATGCTTGGCTTTGACACACTGACTCACGACATACGCTTTGTAGAAGACAACTGGGAATCGCCTACTCTGGGCGCCTGGGGTCTGGGCTGGGAAGTCTGGCTTAACGGTATGGAAGTCACTCAATTTACTTACTTCCAGCAAGTCGGTGGTTTAGAGTGCCGCCCCGTGGCCGGAGAAATTACCTACGGCCTGGAGCGTTTGGCCATGTACATTCAGGGTGTGGACAGCATTTATGACCTGGTCTGGACAGACGGGCCACGCGGAAAAATTTTGTACCGCGATGTATTTCATCAAAACGAAGTTGAGCAATCGACTTACAACTTTGAATACGCTGACGTTGATGTGCTTTTCCGTCGCTTCGACGACTGTGAAAAAGAATGCGAACTGCTCATAGAAAAATCTTTAGCTTTGCCTGCGTATGAGCAAGTGATGCGAGCGTCTCACGCGTTTAACCTGCTGGATGCCCGACATGCTATCTCTGTGACCGAAAGGCAGCGCTACATACTTCGTGTCAGAACCATGGCAAAAGCCGTTGCCGAAGTTTATTACCAGGCGCGCGAAGCTCTGGGCTTCCCTTTAGCCGACAATAAAAACAACCCAGCAGCGAACTAAGGAGAGCCAAGCCGTGCAAAAAGAAAACTTATTAATTGAGCTAGGTACCGAAGAGCTGCCTCCAAAAGCCTTAAAGTCACTGCGCGACAGCTTAAAGTCGGGTATTGAGTCTGGTTTAAAAAGCGCTGAATTGAGTTTTGATAGTATTGAAGCTTATGCCACTCCTCGTCGATTAGCTGTGCTGGTTAAACAGGTTGAGACCGAGCAGCAGGATAAAGAAGTAGAGAAACGCGGTCCCGCTGTTAATGTGGCTTTTGATGATTCAGGTAATCCGACAAAAGCCGCCGAAGGCTGGGCTCGTTCTAATGGTATTACCGTTGAGCAGGCTGACCGTCTAAAGACAGACAAGGGCGAATGGCTGCTGCATAAGGCAACAGTAAAAGGCCAGGCGCTCGCTGAATTAGTTCAGGGTATGCTGGAAGCCGCCATTAAAACACTACCTATTCCTAAGCCTATGCGCTGGGGTGACAGCACCGCACAGTTCATTCGCCCGGTTCATACACTGACCGTTATGCTGGGTAGCGAGCTCATCGAATCTGAAATTCTGGAAACTAAGAGCGCTCGTTTTATTCAGGGTCATCGTTTTCATTCTCCTGAAGGTTTTGAGCTTGATCATGTCGACAACTACCTTGAAAAGCTGCGTCAAGCGAAAGTAACCGCTAACTTCGAAGAGCGTATTGAGACAATTCAATCGGAGATCTCACGTCTTGCTTCGGAACTCGGCGGCCAGGTTATTCAGGATGACGAGTTAGTTGAGGAAGTTGCTGCACTGGTGGAATGGCCCGTAGCTTTAACCGCAAGTTTCGATCAGGGTTTTCTGGCTGTGCCAAAGGAACCTCTCATTGTCACCATGAAAGACGACCAGCGTTACTTCCCGGTTGAAGATGGTAAAGGTAATTTATTATCTCAATTCATTTTCATCACCAATATTGAAAGTCGCGACCCGCAACAAATTGTTAAAGGTAATGAAAAGGTTGTTCGCCCTCGCCTGGCTGATGCACAGTTTTTCTTTGAGTCCGATAAGAAAAAGACACTGGAGTCTCGCCTTTCAGCACTGGATTCTGTACTTTTCCAGAAGCAACTCGGAAGTATTGGTGACAAAGCACGTCGCATTTCCGTGTTAGCCGGTAAAATTTCCAACCAGTTAAACGCTGACGTAAAAGCTTCACAAAGAGCCGGCCTGCTGTGCAAAGCTGACTTGGTATCCGATATGGTTTCAGAGTTTCCTGAGACTCAAGGTGTTATGGGTAAACACTATGCACTTAACGACGGTGAAAGTGAAACTATCGCACAGGCAATTGAGCAACATTACTGGCCTCGCTTTTCCGGTGATGAATTACCTCAAACCAAAGAGGCCTGTGCCGTCGCATTAGCCGACAAACTGGATACGCTGGTCGGAATATTTGGTATTGGCCAGGTACCCAAAGGGGATCGTGACCCCTTTGCTCTTCGCCGCGCAGCTTTAGGTTTATTACGCACACTGGTGGAGCGCGATCTCGCACTCGATTTAAACAAGTTACTGGCAGCCTCAGTAGAAGGCTTTGGTGACAAGTTATCCAATAAAACAGTAGCTGCCGACGTATTTGAATTCCTGCTTGGCCGCTTCCGCCCTTGGTATCAGGAGCAAGGTATTTCGGTTGATGTTATTCAGTCAGTACTGGCACGATCGCCGTCAAAGCCAACCGACTTCGACCAACGCGTTAAGGCTGTTCAGTCATTTAAATCTCTGGACTCTGCCGAAAGTTTAGCAGCCGCCAATAAGCGCGTTGGGAATATTCTCGCAAAGTCTAAAGAAGAAATATCAGGAAAAGTTGATGAGTCTGTTTTACAAGAAGAGTCCGAAACAGCCCTTTATCGTTTAGTAACGCAAACTGAAAGCGCTATTAAGCCGCTTATTGCTAACGGTGATTATAGTGACGCCCTTACACAGTTATCAGAGCTTAAAGAGCCTGTCGATGCGTTTTTCGAACATGTAATGGTTAATGCGGAAGACGATACAGTTCGTGTGAACCGACTTAACTTACTCTTCAGATTGCGCCAGCTGTTCCTGGAAATAGCAGACATATCTCTTCTTCAGTAAGTCTTTGATTTAAAAAATAAAAAGCCGGTTCATTTTGCATGAGCCGGCTTTTTTTATGCTGATATCTTTTGTCTATTAACTAGACGTCGAGGTTAGCAACCTTAAGCGCGTTAGACTCTATAAATGCTCTACGAGGCTCGACCTCATCACCCATTAAGGTGGTGAATAACTGATCCGCGCCAATAGCATCTTCAATAGTAACCTGAAGCATACGACGGGTTTCAGGGTCCATGGTCGTTTCCCACAGTTGGTCAGGGTTCATTTCTCCCAAACCTTTATAGCGTTGAACATAAAGTCCACGCTTAGACTCATTGATAAGCCATTCAACAGCGTCAACAAAATGGTTAATTGGTTGCTTTTTCTCACCACGGAGAACGTAGCCACCTTCTTCTACCAGCGAGTCGATTTTTTCGCCAAGCGTCACTATCTGTTCATAGTCTTTTGACATTAAGAACTCGTAGTTAAGTGGATAATCGGTATCAACCCCATGCTGACGAATGGTTGTTGTCGGCAACCACATTCTGCGTTCAGTATCTTCATGCAAAGAGACGGTATAGGTTGCTGAATCGACTTCTCTGGCTGTTAGGTCATCGTTTAGTGTCTTGACCCACTTGGCCATATAATCTTTGTCTTTCAACCGTTCATCAGTTAGACGAGGCGCGTAGAACAGGCGCTGCAGAAAACGTTCCGGCATACGACGGCTCAGGCGTTTTATATTTTCCTGTGCCATTTGGTAGCCGTTAACCAGCTCTTCCAGCTTTTCACCCGCAATACCCGGAGCGGTTTCGTTAACGTGTAACGACGCGTTGTCCAACGCCAAACTGGTCAGGTAACGAATCAATGACGGATCGTCTTTAATATAGACTTCTTGCTTACCTTTTTTCACCTTATACAAAGGAGGCTGAGCAATGTAGATGTAACCACGCTCAATAATCTCCGGCATTTGGCGATAGAAGAAGGTCAGCAACAAAGTACGGATGTGAGAACCGTCAACGTCAGCATCCGTCATTATAATAATACGGTGATAACGTGTTTTATCCGGGTTGTACTCGTCACGACCAATACCACAGCCCATTGCTGTGATTAAAGTTCCGACTTCAACCGATGACAGCATTTTATCAAAACGTGCTTTTTCAACGTTAAGGATTTTACCTTTTAGCGGCAGTATCGCTTGGTTTTTGCGATTACGCCCCTGCTTCGCTGAACCGCCTGCAGAGTCACCCTCCACAATGTAGAGTTCAGACAGTGCAGGATCTTTTTCCTGACAATCGGCCAGCTTACCGGGAAGCCCCGCTATATCTAAAGCACCTTTACGGCGAGTCATTTCACGAGCTTTACGAGCCGCTTCACGCGCCCGAGCCGCATCAATAATTTTATTGATGATAAGCTTGGCTTCGCCTGGGTTTTCTAACAGATAATCGGCTAGCTGCTCATTCATTGACTGCTCTACAGCCGACTTCACCTCAGAAGAAACGAGTTTATCTTTTGTCTGAGAAGAAAACTTAGGGTCTGGTACTTTAACTGAAATAATTGCAGTTAAACCTTCACGGGCATCATCACCGGTTGCTGAGGTTTTTGCTTTCTTAGTAAAACCTTCTTTTTCCATATAGGTGTTTAACGTACGAGTTAATGCCGCACGAAAACCTGCCAGGTGAGTACCACCATCACGCTGTGGGATATTATTGGTAAAGCAGTAAATATTTTCCTGGAAGGAATCATTCCACTGCATGCTTACCTCTACACCAATACCGTCTTCTCTTTGAAGCGTAAAGTAGAAAGCCTTTTGATGAATGGGTGTTTTGTTCTGGTTTAAGTAGTTAACAAAAGCGGCAATACCACCTTCGTATTTAAAAACATCTTCACGGTCGTCACGTTCATCTCGCAAGCGTATGCCAACACCCGAATTCAAAAATGAAAGTTCTCTGAGGCGCTTCGCCAAAATATCGTAGTGAAATTCAGTATTCGTGAAGGTTTCGTGACTCGGCCAAAAACGAAGCTCTGTCCCTGTAGTATCGGTTTCACCTACAGGTTTTACGTCACTGTCCGGCTCACCCATATGATAAGTTTGTTCGTAAACCTGCCCTTGTCGACGAATGGTCAACTGCAGCTGTTCAGACAGCGCGTTTACAACGGAGATACCAACGCCGTGCAAACCACCAGACACTTTATAAGAATTGTCGTCAAACTTACCACCAGCGTGCAATACAGTCATAATAACCTGTGCAGCTGAAACGCCCTCTTCTTCGTGTATATCAACGGGAATTCCGCGACCATCATCTTTCACACTTACTGAACCATCAGAATGAATGGTAACCATAATTTCTGAACAATGGCCGGCTAAGGCTTCGTCAATAGAGTTATCGACAACTTCAAAAACCATGTGGTGCAGACCCGTTCCATCATCTGTGTCACCAATGTACATACCTGGGCGTTTACGAACCGCATCCAACCCTTTGAGAACCTTGATACTCGATGAACCGTAATTATTTTCTTCCATAGTATTATCTCGATATCATTCGTTTATTACCCCATGTTCCACGTGGAACATTCGAGGTGATTTTTGAAATTTATCCGACAACTGCTTTCCAGTAATTGCGGTGATAAACACTTGTGCGTCTAGATTTTCTAACTCACGACAAAGTAACGCCTGGTTTCTTGAATCAAGCTCTGACGTTAAATCATCGACCAAATAGATGCAGGGTTGCTTTTTAATTTTTTGATAATGCTTCCCTTGCGCTAATTTCAAAGCGGTTATCGCGGTTTTTAGCTGCCCGCGAGATAAGCGATGCTTTACTTCCACACCATCTGCTATCACTTTGATATCTGCCTTATGTGCCCCAACTGAGGTGAAGCCGTATTTCTTATCTTTCTCTGTATGGCTTTCTAAGGCGTCAAATAAACTTTGGCTAGTATCCCAGCCCGATTTTAATCGAACCTCCATTGTAACATCGGAGAGAAAAGATTTCGCTAGTTCTTGTATATAATCATTAAGTTCTTCTAGGTATTTTTCGCGACTTTTACTAATGCGTTCACCATAATAGGCCAACTGCTCTTTCCAATATTTGTCTTCCCGCACGGGAAGCGAGCGTTGTTTGAGTAAACTGTTTCTTTGTTTAAGCAATTGGGTGTAAGCAACCCAGTCCGAATAAAAAGAATGTTCCACGTGGAACACTCCCCAATCAATAAACTGTCTTCTCTGACCAGGACCCTCTAAAAGAATATCTACAGACTCAGGGGTTAACAACTGTACCGGCACTAAACGGGCAACATCTGACATCCGCTGAACATTCGCACCATTTAATCTTAACGACTGCTCACCATCACCGCTGCGTCGAACGCCAATAGAGTAATCTTTAGAGCGACAAAATACGGTAAAGCCGCTATTACCCTCTTTAATTAACTGACGAAAACCGCCAGGACGAAAAGAACGACCGAAACCGAGTAAATAAATAGCTTCAAGCAGGCTCGTTTTACCGGAACCGTTGTCTCCAGTAATTAGGTTAATTTGGGGACTGGGGGACAAAGCCACTTCCGAAAAATTTCTGAAGTGGCTTAAATTCAATGTCTCAATGAACATTTATGAGGCAGGGTTACAAACGCATGGGCATAATAACGTAACAGCAAGACTCGTCATGCTGAGGTTCAATTAGTGCACTGCTGTTTGAGTCAGACAGAGTAAAAGAAACCTGTTCGTCATCAATGTTATTTAAGACATCTAGCAAATAGCTAACGTTGAAGCCTATCTCAAGATCATCGCCTTGGTAATCGACTTCAATAACTTCTTCCGCTTGTTCTTGTTCAGGGTTTGTCGCAGTAATACAAAGCTCACCACTGCCTAAATTCAAGCGCACACCGCGAAATTTTTCATTTGATAAAATTGAAGCGCGCCCAAAAGACTGACGTAAAGCATCGCGATGCGCGACCACAACTTTATCACCGCCACTTGGTAAAACACGACGATAGTCAGGAAAACGACCATCAACCAGTTTACTGGTAAACACCAGCTCTGGTGTTTCAACGCGAATATGGTTGTTTCCGATAGAAACCGACACTTCCTGATCGTCATCGCCTAACAGACGAAGTAACTCAACCACCCCTTTACGAGGAACAATAACCTGTCGTTGTGCAAGACCTGGTTGGTCAATGGCACAAGTGCTCATCGCCAAACGGTGACCGTCGGTTGCAACAGAGCGCAACATGCCATTATCCGTTTCAAACAACATACCATTTAAATAATAACGGACGTCCTGGTTCGCCATTGAGAAATGGGTTTTCTCCATTAAGTCCTTCAATATGGCCTGCTCAGTCACCAAATGGATGTCACTTTTCCAGTCATCGATATTTGGGAAGTCGTCTGACGACAGAGTGCTAAGCTTAAACTTACTACGACCTGATTTAACGGTTGCGCTGTCTTCCTGTGAAGTGAACTCAATTGTTGAACCTTCCGGTAAGCTCCGCACAATATCCAGAAGTTTCTTAGCTGGTACAGTAACCGCTGCATCCATATCTGCAGATTCCAGCGGTACCGAGGAGACCAGTTCAACTTCCAGGTCTGTTCCGGTCAATTTAAGCTGGCCGTTATCTACCTGTAATAACAAATTCGACAAAATTGGTAACGTATGCCGCCTTTCAACAGCACCACTCACAACCTGCAGTGGCTTGAGAAAAGCATCGCGGTTAATTGAAAATTTCATGACTGAGTCCCCTGTTTATAACGACATACCTTATGACGACAACGTTCGAATAAGATTTCTATAGTCTTCTTTTATGTCGTGCTGCGCATCTTTTAATTCTTGTATTTTTCGACAAGCATGTAAAACCGTCGTGTGGTCACGCCCGCCAAAAGCGTCACCAATTTCCGGTAAACTGTGGTTGGTTAATTCTTTCGCCAACGCCATGGCCAACTGTCGTGGACGCGCTACGGAACGACTCCGGCGCTTAGACAAAATGTCAGCTAACTTAATATTATAATATTCTGCGACTGTCTTTTGGATGTTATCAATAGTGACCAACTTTTCCTGAGCGGCAATTAGGTCACGCAGCGCTTCGCGCACAAAATCGATAGTAATGGGTCGGCCGGTAAGTTGAACATTCGCGACAACCCGGTTCAGCGCGCCTTCAAGTTCGCGCACATTTGAACGCAGCCTTTTGGCAATGAAAAAGGCGACTTCGTGTGGCATATGTAACCCACGTTCGTCCGCCTTTCGCATTAAAATAGCAACTCGCGTTTCTAATTCCGGTGGTTCAATAGCAATGGTCAAGCCCCAACCGAAACGGGATTTCAGCCGATCTTCTACTCCATCTATTTCTTTCGGGTAAAGATCGCTGGTCATAATAATTTGCTGATTACCTTCCAACAGTGCGTTGAAAGTATGAAAGAATTCTTCCTGAGAGCCTTTTTTATTCGCAAAGAAATGAATGTCATCTATTAGCAAAGCATCAACAGAGCGGTAGTAGCGTTTAAATTCATTGGTCGAACTGTTGCGAATTGAGTTAACCATGTCCTGAACAAAACGCTCTGCCCGAATATAAAACACCTTGGCGTCCTTCTTGTGCGCCATAATGCCATTGCCAACTGCGTGCAATAAGTGCGTTTTACCTAAACCCGTGCCACCATAGACAAAGAGAGGGTTGTAAACACCGCCTGGATTCTCAGCTACCTGAATAGCTGCCGCTCGGGCTAGTTGGTTCGACTTACCTTCAACAAAGTTGTCAAAAGTGTATTCAGGATGAATATTGCTCTCAAATGGTACTTCAGTATCGGCATTACTGGACGAGAAATTCGGCGTTTTTCTGCGCGTTGCTGCAGCGCGTTGTTGCGAACCGTTATCTTTTTGTGTTGGCGATGCTTCCCCAACCTTTAAAACAACATTCGGTACTTTGTCATCGCACATCGATTCCAAATACGCATTAATGGTTTTCAGGTATTTATCGCGCACCCAATCGACCGAATAGATATTCGGCGCAAATAAGGTCAAAGTCTCGCCATTAAGTTTGGCTTGAAGAGGTCTGATCCACGTGTTGAACTGCTGTAACGGTAACTCCGATTGCAGTCGCTCTGCACATTGTTGCCAAAGCGAATTATTCACACTCTTCTCCTGGATCGTTTTTTATTATCATAACCAAAGATTGTACTTCACTCAGTTAATCTTCGCTAGTATAAACTGCCTGAAAACGGCATGAATAAAGGAGATAAAAAATAGTCACTGATGGCAGAACTGGCGCATAACTTGCTTGTAACCAGCCACTTTACCAAAACAGAAAAATCATCTAAAAAGTGAATAACTGTTATTTTATCCACATTCTTAATGTTATAGTTGCTACAGATTGTGGATGAGATTAATTTAGGTTTTATTGCCTAAAACCGCCTCTTATCATTGACTCAATGCGAAAAGATCGGTAAGATCCGCGCTCTAAAAAATTCCGTTCACGTTTGGTTTCAACTTTTTCGGCCAGCGTGGGAAATAGCAAACTGACCGATGGAATATTAGTTATGAAAAGAACATTTCAACCAAGCGTATTAAAACGCAAACGTGCTCACGGCTTCCGTGCTCGCATGGCAAGTAAAAACGGCCGTAAAGTATTGGCTCGTCGCCGTGCTCGTGGTCGCAAAGTACTGAGTGCATAAAAGTATCTCATAT
Source organism: Idiomarina sp. ST10R2A5 (assembly GCF_051842325.1). Classification (NCBI taxonomy): domain Bacteria; kingdom Pseudomonadati; phylum Pseudomonadota; class Gammaproteobacteria; order Alteromonadales; family Idiomarinaceae; genus Idiomarina; species Idiomarina sp. ST10R2A5. Next base: position 336,878 of record NZ_JBNIEX010000003.1, read on the forward strand.
GGAAGGGAGTTACGTCTGTTAACTCCCTCTCATTTCCAGACTGTATTCTCAAACCCTCCTGTAAAAGCCGTTACTGCTCATGTCACTATGTTGGCAACCCCCAATGAGTTAGGGCATCCACGTATAGGTGTTACTGTCAGTAAAAAGCGAGCGAAGCGCGCTGTTGACCGAAACCGCATAAAACGCCAGATACGTGAAACATTCCGTTTAAGACAGCACAAAATCCCCGGTTTTGACATTGTAATTATTGCCAAGCAGGGTATTGTCGAGCAGGATAACGCCGCATTACGGGATACATTGAATTATTTATGGCGAAAATTAGCAAAGCGTTGCGAACAATACCAATCGCGTTCATAAAGGTTTATCAATGGTTTATTAGCCCATTGCTAGGCCCGCGTTGTCGATTTTATCCATCTTGCTCGCATTATGCCTGTGAGGCTATACAAAAACACGGTACAATCCGAGGTATTGGCCTTGCTGCAGTAAGAATTGGTAAATGTCATCCTGCCCACGAAGGCGGTTATGACCCGGTTCCGCCCAGTAAGCAAGAAATTAAGCCAGAAAATAGCAACGAATCCGAATCTTTACTAAAACAGCCAACAGAGACGAAATCACTATGAATTCGCCACGCACGATATTATTTATTGCCTTTTTAGTGGTGTCATTCTTCCTATACCAAAATTGGATGGTGGAGACCGCACCCGGAACAAAAGCAAACGAAACCGCGACAGTAACGCAATCGAGCAATAACACTGAAAACAGCGATGTGCCTTCAAGTGGTTCAGCTGCGGCAGATGTACCGGAAGGTGATCAGCCCGTTGTTAGCCAACAATCAGAAACAACCATTCGCGTCCGCACCGACGTGCTTGATGTCGAAATTGATACTCGCGGTGGTGACGTTGTTTCAACAGAGTTACTTAAGTTCGCCAGGGACTTAGGAACCGAAGAGCGTTTCCAGCTATTACAGAATAGATCAAATAGCGTATACGTCGCACAGTCTGGCTTAATTGGCCCGGATGGTATCGATGCGAGCGGTGACGGTCGTCCGTCTTATAACTACGAAAAAGAAAGCTATCAGTCCGAAACTGACGTTATCGAAGTTCCGTTAACCTACACCACGGAAAGCGGCGCAATCTATCGTAAGGTATTTACTTTCACTCCCGGAAAGTACAACGTCGACGTTCGTTTTGAGATTGAGAACAATACAGCTAACGCGCTGAATACTCAGTTCTACGGACAACTTAAGCGCTCCATGGGTACTGGCGAAAGTGGCAGCATGATTATGCCAACCTACTTTGGTGCAGCGTACTCGCATGACGATGACAAGTTTGAAAAGTATGACTTTGACGACATGCTGGATAAAAAGCTGAACGTCACCTCGCAGACCGGTTGGGTCAGTATGCTTGAACACTACTTTGTTTCGGCATGGATACCTGAACAGGGCCAGCCTAACCGCTTGTTCTCACGTGTTGCGAATGGCAGCCAGGCAATTATTGGTGTCATTTATCCGATGACCGAAATTCAGGCCGGCAGCTCAAAAGTCATTGAGTCACAGCTTTATCTGGGTCCTAAAGATCAGGACGCTATGGCGCAAATAGTTGAGCACCTGGACTTAACCGTCGACTACGGTTTCCTTTGGTGGTTAGCTCAGCCAATATTTAAGCTGCTTCAATTTTTACAAAGCCTGGTCATTAACTGGGGTCTGGCCATTATTCTGACCACCGTTATTGTCAAAGCATTGCTGTTCCCATTGACCAAAGCGCAATACGTATCAATGGCTAAAATGCGTATGCTGCAGCCTAAAATGACCGCCCTTCGCGAACGCTATGGCGACGACCGACAGAAAATGTCGAGCGCCATGATGAAGCTTTATAAAGAGGAAAAAGTAAATCCTCTGGGCGGTTGTTTGCCAATGCTGTTGCAGCTTCCAATCTTCCTGGCGCTTTACTGGGTGCTGTTGGAAAGTGTCGAACTGCGTCATTCAGAATTTGTATTCTGGATTCAGGACTTATCGACCAAGGATCCATACTACATTCTGCCAATATTAATGGGTGCCAGTATGTTTCTGATGCAGCGACTGCAGCCAACACCAACGGCTGACCCAATGCAGCAGAAGCTGTTCCAGTATATGCCGGTTATCTTTACCGTCTTCTTCCTGTGGTTCCCATCAGGTCTGGTACTGTACTGGCTGGTCAGTAACTTGATTACCATTGCACAAATGCTGATCATATACCGTGGGTTAGAGAAGAAAGGAATAGACGTTAGGAACAAGAAGAAGTAATCAAGCATTAAGGCCCGGCTTATGCCGGGCTTTAGTCCTTTTGGGAGCAATGAAAAATGACAACTGAAACAGACTTTGACGACACCATTGTTGCTCAGGCCACGCCACCCGGACGCGGTGGTGTTGGTATTGTTCGCGTTAGTGGCAAAGCCTGTAAAGATGTTGCTGAAAAACTGTTAGGCCATTGCCCCAAACCTCGTAAAGCCGAATACCTGCCTTTTTACGATTTACAAAAACAACTGCTGGACGAAGGCATTGCGCTTTATTTCCCTGGCCCTAACTCCTTTACCGGCGAAGATGTCTTAGAGCTGCAAGGTCACGGCGGACCCGTTCTTATCGACATGATCATTAAGGCCATTCTGGAAATTCCCGGTATTCGTCCTGCACGACCTGGTGAATTTAGTGAACGAGCGTTTTTGAACGACAAGCTTGACCTCACCCAGGCAGAAGCTATTGCCGACTTAATTGATACCAATTCGGAGCAAGCCGCTAAAGCCGCATTACAAAGCTTAAAAGGTGAGTTCTCTCATAAAATTGACCAGCTGGTTGATGCCGTTATTCACCTACGCATGTACGTTGAGGCAGCCATCGACTTTCCGGATGAAGAAATCGACTTTCTTTCCGACGGTAAAGTCTCCGGCGATTTAGCTGAAATTATTGACCACCTGTTCCATATAGAACAAGAGGCCCGGCAAGGAACGCTTATGCGTGAAGGTATGCGCATTGTAATTGCCGGACGTCCTAATGCGGGTAAGTCCAGCTTGCTTAATGCTCTGGCAGGTCGCGAGTCCGCCATTGTTACCGAAATAGCCGGAACCACCCGTGATGTTCTGCGAGAACATATTCAAATAGACGGCATGCCGCTGCATATTATTGATACCGCCGGTTTACGCGAAAGCCCGGACCACGTTGAGAAAATAGGTATTGAACGCGCCTGGGATGAAATTCGTCAGGCAGATCGCGTTTTATTTATGGTCGACAGTCAGGAGACTTCTGCCATTCATCCTGACGACATATGGCCGGAATTTTTCGCTCAGTTACCTGAAGACATGCCCTACACCGTTATCCGCAATAAAGTCGACTTATCGGAAGAGCCTACCGGCATTGATGAGCACAACGGTATTCCGGTTATTCATTTATCCGCCAAAACTGGCCACGGCATTGAATTACTGCGCGAGCACTTAAAGCATTGTGTTGGGTACAACACAACTGCAGAAGGAAGCTTTATGGCCAGACGCAGGCACTTAGAAGCTCTGGCTAAAGCAAAAACCCATTTACTGCAGGGTCAGGAGCAACTCGAAGCCAACATGGCCGGCGAAATACTAGCTGAAGAGCTACGTCTGACCCAACAGCACCTCAATGAAATTACCGGTGAGTTCACCTCAGATGATCTGTTGGGTCAAATTTTTGGCTCCTTCTGTATTGGGAAGTAATAGACGAAAACCGTAATAATTATTGTTGTAAGTGACTAAACAGGATCCATCCCCCGACACAAATTAACGTGATTCCGCCAATAATTTCTGCCCGATGGCCAAATAGATTGCTGACAGCGCGGCTGCAGAGAACCCCAATAGTCACCATTATGGTTGTTGCCAACCCAATAAGCCCAGCTGCGATAAAGATATTTACGCCTTCTATAAATGCCAGGCTGACGCCCACTGCCATAGCATCAATGCTGGTGCCGACAGCAGTAATCACAAGTTTAATAAAGGAGTGCTTAACCGGTTTAACCGCTTCTTCGTCAGGTTTTAATCCCTGATCGATCATGTGTAAGCCAAGAATCAACAGCAGACCGAACGCCAGCCAGTGATCCCAGGCTTCAACATAACTCAAAGCGGAGCGACCTAATAACCAGCCAAGAATAGGCGTTAGCCCTTCGATGCACCCAAAAATAAGCCCCATTCTTAACGCTTCAGAAAATTTTGGACGATTTAAACTCGCACCCTTAGCTATCGCGGCCGCAAACGCATCTGTGGACATAGCAAAAGCAAGTAAAACCAAAGCAATGGGGTTCATTTCTGTACTCTCCGTAACCTACTAATAAAAACAAATTTTGCTGTTTTTGTTTCAATAAAATGGCATTTTACATCATATGGTTCCGCGACAGTACTACCGAGTCACTCTTGACTCGATGCTTTATAATCAACAACCTCGAATATAAGACTTTCGTGGTTAAGGAACAAAAGTGAAAGACAAGTTAGCGCAATGGGGGTTTGACTACGTCCGGCTCCGGTTTGGGTTCAGAACCGGCATTGCTGGCTGTTTGTCACTTGTTTTTGCCTGGACACTTGGATTAGAACACCCTCAATGGGCCGCTATGACCGTTTGGGCTGTTTCACAGCCAACTCGTGGTCTTCTCGTAGAAAAAGCCGCCTATCGTGCTTTAGGTACTTTGCTGGGCACCATGTTTGGAATGATACTGGTTGTTTCTGCCGGCGGCGAGATCATCTGGCTGGTAGTTGGTTTATCACTCTGGGTAACCTTCTGTGTTTACACCGGCAATTTACTGCACGGTCTTATTTCCTACGGCACCATTTTGGCCGGGTACTCTGCCTCAATGGTCGTTCTTCTGACACAAAGCCCAGATGCTTTGATGCCACTGGGTATCGACCGTTTGCTTACAGTATTTGTCGGTATTATAACCTCGTTAGTTATTGGTTGGGCTTTTACTTATAAACGCGCGGAACAAACTTTAATTAACCAACTTCGCCGACTTACCGCCGCTAATTTACAGGATATCAGTCATTATTTTGCTGAACCGGATAAGGTTTCACTTAACCTGTCTGAAAAGTTGTCGCAGTTAGCGGCCATAGAAGCTCAATTACTCGATCATGGTACTGGTTCTGTCAGCGCTCATGAGTCGGCCAAAACCTTACGTTTAATCATTAACAGTCAGCTCGGGTTTTTAACCGAACTCAATATTCAGGAACCAGAAAAAAACAAAGAAGTAAGTAATCACTTACTAGAATCATCAAATAAGTTAAATTCTTCCGCTAAACGTTCCGAAATTATTGAACCTCTCAGAAAAGCCCTGAAACTGATTAAAAACGATGCATTAAAAAGACGGTTCAGTGAATTTGTTGAAGCCACCAATGACCGTTTATCTTTTCGGGATTCAGGCAAAACGGCCAGCTCAACCCTGCTGACCAAAACTATTTTACACCGCGACTGGAGAGGCGCTCGTCAGGCGGCTATAAGAACCTTGGTTATAATGAGCCTAATTGGTGCAGCCTGGTGGTATACCGAATGGTTTCAGCTGGCTTATTTAATGTTAGGCGCGTCGGTTATGCTGACATTATTTTCAACTGCCGATAACCCCGCCCTGACCATGAAGTATGTATTTTTTGGACAGTGTGCAGGAGCTCTGACCGCCATACTAATACAAGCTGCTGTCTGGCAATATCAGGATGCCATTTTTTGGATGTTAGTGGCGTTAATGCCCGTTATTTTGTTGGCCGGGTTTCCTATGTCTCATCAAAAAACTGCCAACGGCAGCATGGATTTTAATTTGGTCTTCTTACTACTAATGCAGCCTTCAGTAGCTTATTCGTTCCATCTTGGTCACTCTATTACCATTGCTTTAGCCGTGGTTGCCGCACCATTGCTTGCATTAGTTGCTTATCGTCTAATTTACCCGACAAGCCTAAAAGCTCGTTACCAAACTTTATTGCAAACACTGACAGAAGAAATTGACCAGTTGGACACCGAGAAACTCACCGAAAGCCAATACAAAAGGCGCAAAGCACGCTTTTACCATCGAGTCATAAAGCTAACCCAAATTAGTGATAAGCTCGGCTTAAAAGAAAAAGACTCCATAATTGAACACCTTTTAACCGGACAAAAAAGACTCAACTCAACCGGTTAGTTCAGTTTTTCTATTGCGAGACCAACGTTTTATTTCATACTCACGCTGACATGCTTTCGAGCGGTTAGGGTGCACCTCACTCCAGACAAGCTCAACCGGACGACGAGCACGTGTGTATTTCGCCCCTTTTTTATCGTCCTCATTGTGCTCATTAACGCGGCGCTCAACGTCAGTTGTCACACCGGTATAAAACGTATTATCAGCACACTTCACTAAATAAACCGACCAGGCCACGCTTGAACTCTCTCGTAATAAACCCAATAAACAGTGTAACAGCAGTTAATTACTGAACCGACTAAGGAAGCTATTATGAGCAGACATTTTGATGAAGCCAAGGGGTTATCGGAACAACATGACCCGGCAACGCACGACTTTGTTTTTAACCAGACCATGTTCCGCATAAAAGATCCGGAACGCACTTTAAAGTTTTACAGTGAGGTGTTGGGAATGACTCTGGTAAAGCGCCTGGACTTTCCTGAAATGGAATTCACGCTTTATTTCATGGCTGCTATTTCACCGGAGCAACGTAAAGACTGGTCAACCGACCACGACAAACGTATTGAACAAACCTTTGGTCGTCCGGCTATGTTAGAGCTCACACACAACTGGGGCGATGAAAACGACGATTCAGTGTCTTACCACAGTGGCAATGAAGAGCCGAAAGGCTTCGGTCACATTGGATTCGCAGTTCCCGATATCGATGCTGCCTGTGAGCGTTTCAAAAAAATGGGCGTGGAATTTCAAAAACGCCCTAACGATGGAAAAATGAAAGGCATTGCCTTTATTAAAGACCCGGACGGCTATTGGATTGAGATATTTACACCAGAGCGCCAACCGGAACTTTTAAAAGAGCATTTAAAATAAAGGAAAAGGCCAGTTCATAAGAGCTGGCCTTTCTTTTGTTAATCAGAAAGCATCGTCTTCACTTTATCTTCCAGCGACGTCATGCCATGTTCACGACCAACTTCTAACGCTTTTTCCACCGGCATTCCGTCTAACCAACCCGCGCGCAAAGCCATCAGTGCACCTACGCGGTTACTCGAAGCGCAATGCACCAGAACGGTTTTATCGCTATTTTCTAATAGAATACGATCAACCATACGTGCGTTCTCAAGGGTAACACCGTCTGCGCCATTAACCGGTACATGGTAATAAGCCATACCATTACGGGTCACAACAGCAGCTTCCTCGCTTTCGATCATTTCTTTTTGTGAAAGCAAATTAATAACAACATCACCGCCGTTATCCGCAAATTCCGCTAACTGTTCATCTGAAGGCGTGCCCATAACCCAAAGGTTTTCAGACACTTGTTTAGGCGACTCTATACCAGCTGAAACATTGAATGAAACTATTACGGCACTTAAAGCCACTAATACCTTTATAAGACCTTTTACCATTTGGGTTCTCCTGTATGATTCGTGTTTTTCTAATAGTAGCAAATGAGCAAAAAAGTTTATGACCGTTTTACATCTTTTAGTGGGTACAACCTCCGGTAATACCGAGTTTTTAGCCGATACTGTCAGCGAAAAACTCAACGAACAAGGTATCGAAACCGAGCTTCACTACGAGCCAGAATTTGAAAAACTCCCGACCGATCAACCCTGGTTAGTTTTTCTAGCCAGTCACGGCGCCGGCGACTATGCCGACTCTATGCTCGATTTTTATGATGAAATAAATGATCCCCAAAGCCCTGATTTAACAGGACTAAACTACGCAGTTGTCGCTATTGGTGAGTCCTGCTACGACACCTTCTGCGAGGCGGGTCGTCATTGCGATAGCCGTTTGCAGGAACTCGGTGCCATTAAACTGGCTGATCGTTTAGAAATAGACATGCTGGAAGACGATCCGGAAGAAAAAACATTAACCTGGTTGCCCGCGATCACTGATTCTGTAAAGGCTCTGTGATCATACCCACATGCTTATACACAGTTATTTTAGCCTGTGATTAAAGCTGGCATAAGATCACTTAAGCACTGTCAATGGAGTGGGTATAACACTGGGGATAAACTGATCTGTGTATAACTACCCCACTTATCCACGATCTATGATCCCAGTTCAACCCCGGTTATCTACAGAGAGTGATCTTAATATGAGCTATATAAAAAAAGGGCTGTAGCGATCTATTCACAGAAAACCGCTGACTAGTAGTAATAACAATAAAAGATCTAAATAAGATCCTTTACTGATCTTCTTTAAGATCTTTAATAACACTGAACGAAATTTAACCATTTAGATTTATACAAAATCGCGTTAAAATAATCGGCTATTTTCCTATTCTTCAACGAAAGGTCACATTGAATGTCAGAACAGAGCCAACAACACTTTGATGTTATTGTTGTCGGTGGAGGACACGCCGGAACAGAAGCAGCCTTAGCCGCCGCTCGTTTAGGTGTTAAAACCCTATTGCTTACGCATAATATTGATACTTTAGGGCAAATGTCCTGTAACCCAGCCATTGGTGGAATAGGAAAAGGTCATTTAGTTAAGGAAATTGATGCCCTTGGTGGCTTCATGGCAAAAGCTGCAGATAAAGCCGGAATTCAATTCAGAACACTCAATTCTTCAAAAGGTCCTGCAGTACGAGCGACAAGAGCTCAGGCCGATCGCCAACTGTATAAACAAGCGATCCGCTACGCATTAGAAACACAACCTAATTTGTCGATATTCCAGCAAGGTTGTGATGATCTTATTGTTGAAAACGATCGCGTTACCGGGGTTGTTACCCAAATGGGTCTTAAATTTACCGCTAAAACCGTTGTTTTAACGGTAGGGACCTTCCTTGGCGGACAAATTCATATTGGTCTGGATAACTATCAAGGAGGCCGCGCAGGCGATCCTCCTGCAAATGCTTTAGCTAAACGCTTACGTTCATTGCCGTTACGAGTAGAGCGGCTAAAAACCGGCACACCACCGCGTATTGCCAGCCAAAGCGTCGACTTTTCGGTCATGCAGGAACAACCTGGCGATAACCCAACTCCGGTATTTTCCTATATGGGTTCGCGTGCTGATCATCCACAGCAAATCCCCTGTTACATTACGCACACCAATGAAAACACTCACGAAATTATTCGTTCAGGGCTTGATCGTTCGCCCATGTATTCAGGTGTGATTGAGGGTGTAGGGCCACGTTACTGCCCTTCTATCGAAGACAAAATCGTTCGTTTTGCTGAAAAAGGTTCACATCAAATATTCGTAGAACCTGAAGGTTTAGATACCTTTGAAGTTTACCCTAATGGTATTTCAACCAGTCTGCCGTTTGATGTTCAACAGCGTCTGGTTCAGTCAATTAAAGGCTTCGAGAACGCTCATATTACGCGTCCGGGCTACGCCATAGAGTACGATTATTTTGATCCCAGAGATCTTAAACAATCGCTGGAAACCAAAGTCATTAACGGCTTGTTCTTTGCCGGCCAAATTAACGGCACAACCGGCTATGAAGAAGCCGGAGCACAAGGCCTTGTTGCTGGCTTAAATGCCGCATTGCAGGCACAGGATAAAGATTCCTGGTCACCACGACGTGATCAAGCCTACATGGGCGTGTTGATCGATGATCTGTCAACCTTGGGTACTCAGGAACCGTACCGTATGTTCACTTCGCGTGCGGAGTATCGTTTGCTTCTGCGTGAAGATAACGCCGATATTCGCTTAACCGAAATTGGTCGGAACCTTGGTTTAGTCGATGATGAACGCTGGGCTGCATTTAATAAGAAAATGGAAGCTGTTGAGCAGGAAAAACAACGGTTAAAAACCACCTGGGTGCATAAAGACCACGCCTCAGTGGAGCAAATTAATGCCTTGGTAAAAAGCCCTGTAACCAAAGAAGTCAGTGGCGAAGAGTTATTGAGACGCCCGGAGATCCATTATCAGGATCTTGCCAAGACGGATTTTTTTGCTCCGGGATTAGAAGATCCATTAGCCGCTGAACAAGTTGAAATTCAGATTAAATATGCAGGTTATATTTCGCGTCAGCACGATGAAATTGCGAAGCAGCAGCGTCACGAGAATACTTTGCTTCCTTCACCTTTCGATTACGCTAAGATTAAAGGCTTATCGAATGAGGTTATTGCTAAGCTAAATGACCACCAGCCAGAAACAGTAGGCAAAGCGGCTCGTATTTCTGGTATAACACCTGCGGCCATTTCTATGCTTCTGGTGCACCTGAAAAAACAGGGTTTATTGCGTAAAAGTGCTTAAGGAAGGGATGTGAAAGAGCAGTTAAAGGAATTATTGGAGCAAGCGCAACTAACCCTGTCAGAGTCCCAAATTGACCAGCAACTGGCGTTAGTAGGTTTATTGGACAAGTGGAACAAAGCCTATAATCTGACCAGCGTAAGAAATCCAAAGGATATGCTCACAAGACATATTATGGACAGTCTGGCGGTTCGTCAGTATTTACAGGGACAACGTTTTATTGACGTTGGAACAGGCCCGGGTTTACCTGGGTTACCTTTGGCCATAGCAGAACCTGATAAAGAATTTGTTTTGCTCGATAGTTTAGGTAAGCGTATTCGTTTTATTCGTCAGGTTTGTCACGAGTTAAAATTAACCAATGTGACGCCGGTACAGGCCCGGGTTGAAGATTATCAGGACGAAAAAAAGTTTGATGGTGTAATCAGTAGAGCCTTTGCCTCGCTTAATGATATGCTTTCCTGGTGTGAGCATCTACCTTCAGATAAAGGACGGTTTTACGCTCTTAAAGGTTTATACCCACAAGAAGAACTGGACGAACTGTCAGCAAACTATAAAACTGAAAGTATTGAGCAAATTAACGTTCCCGGCATTGACGCGAGCCGACATATCGTCATTATAAGCAAACGGTCATAAAACAACCGACAGTCGATTATCCGACAACAACAAGAGGTTATAAAACCCGTGGCTACAACCATTGCTATTGCGAATCAAAAAGGCGGAGTTGGAAAAACAACCACAGCAGTTAACCTGGCTGCATCGATGGCTGCTACCCGTCGCAAAGTGTTGTTGATCGATTTAGATCCTCAAGGTAATGCAACCATGGGTAGCGGCGTTGATAAGTACGATGTTGAAAACAGCATTTATGAGTTGTTGATTGAAGAAAAACCGGTTAAAGACGTTGCGGTAACAGACACTAACGGTAAGTATCATTTAATCGCGGCAAATGCTGATGCAACTGCCGCTGAAATTAAATTAATGGAAGTTTTTGCGCGGGAATTACGCTTGCGTAACGCGCTAAAAGCTGTTCAGGACACCTACGATTACATTTTTATTGATTGCCCACCGTCGTTGAATATGTTGACCGTTAACGGCATGGCTGCGGCTGACTCTATTCTGGTGCCAATGCAGTGTGAGTACTATGCACTGGAAGGTCTGACTGCGTTAATGGAAACCATTCGTCAGCTGGCCGATGTGGTTAACCCCGGGCTAGAGATAGAAGGCATTTTGCGGACTATGTACGATCCGCGTAACCGTTTGGCTAACGATGTTTCAGAGCAACTAAAAAACCACTTTGGTGACAAAGTCTACCGAACAGTCATTCCGCGTAACGTGCGTTTAGCTGAAGCGCCTTCATTTGGTGCACCGGCTATGTATTACGATAAATCATCAACGGGTTCAAAGGCTTATTTGTCCTTAGCGGGTGAACTTATCCGACGTTCTGAAAATCGTAACGAAGTAGCAGAAGAATCATAACAAGGGAATTTAGCGAATCATGTCGGCAAAAAAACGAGGTTTAGGTCGTGGTCTGGATGCCTTACTGACCAGTAATCAGCAAAACTCTGATCGTCAATCTGAACAGGTGACGGAAGAAGTTAAAGGCGAATTACAGAAACTGCCGGTTGAACAGTTAAAACCCGGTCGTTATCAGCCTCGTAAAGACATGTCACCCGAAGCTTTGGAAGATTTAGCCGCTTCAGTGAAAGCTCAGGGTATTATTCAGCCTATTGTGGTTCGCCCTGTTGGCAAAGACGAATACGAAATTATTGCCGGGGAGCGTCGTTGGCGTGCGGCCCAATTAGCCAAACTGGAGCTGGTTCCCTGTCTAATCAAAGACGTGCCCGATGAAGCCGCTGTTGCTATTGCGTTAATTGAAAATATTCAACGTGAAGACCTCAATGCAATGGAAGAAGCCACAGCGTTGCAACGCTTATTGGATGAATTCCAGATGACCCATCAGGACGTTGCTCAGGCTGTGGGTAAATCGCGTACTACTGTAACGAATTTACTGCGCTTAAATAATTTACAGGACGGTGTGAAAGTATTGCTTGAACGTGGCGACATTGAGCTGGGCCACGCCAAGTTGTTGCTGGCATTAGAAGGTGAACAACAAGCCGATGTAGCGCAGCAAATTGTCGCAAAAGATATGACCGTACGTGACGCCGAAAAACTGGTCAGACGTACTATCGACCCCCCGAAACAAACTGAAAAGCCCGAACCAGACGCGAATATTGAACATTTAGAAACGAAATTGTCTGAGACTCTGGGCGCGAAAGTTTCCATCAATCATGGTCGTAAAGGAAAAGGAAAACTGGTTATCAGTTACACCAACCTGGACGAACTGGATGGAATTCTGACCCACATCAAATAATTATTCCAATGTATTGATTGTTGTAGAACTTTTGTTAAATGGCATAGAAACCGTTGCCTACAGGCAAATTTGTTTGCAATTACATGGCAGATCTTTATACTAGCGCGAGTTTCATTGTGGCTGGTTGAAAGCCACATAAAGATAGCCGCCAGTTAAAAGGTTTTGGTCGTGACACAGGCACTCAATGCGGTAGGTAAAAAACTGGCAGGAAGAATAGTAGGCACACAATTTATTGTGGTCTTAGTTGCTGCACTTGTCACGATATTGGTTTCGAATACGCAGTCGGCTTTAGGTATTCTTTGTGGCGGATTAACCGCTGTAATACCCAACGCACTATTTGCACTTATTGCTTTTAAACATGCAGGTGCACGCGCTAATCAGAAAGTTGTACAAAGCTTCTTTTTAGGCGAAGGCGTTAAGCTTCTGCTAACAGCACTGCTGCTGATGCTCGCACTGCTGATAACAAATTTATATCCTGTGTGGTTACTTATCGGCTTCGTTATCGCCGTCACCATGCAGTGGATAGCACCGGTTTTATTTTTAAAATCAACCTAACTGGGAAACAACATGGTAAGTGGAGAACAAACTCCGACTCAGTATATCCAGCATCACCTCCAAAATTGGACGGTTGGTGAAGGGTTCTGGGCGGTGAACGTCGATACTATCTTCTGGTCCGTGTTACTGGGTGTGCTGTTTCTGTGGAGTTTCCGCAGAGTAGCCAAAAAATCCTCTGCTGGGGTACCTGGTAAATGGCAATGCTTTGTCGAAATGATTGTCGAGTTTGTCGACAACAGCGTCAAAGAATCCTTTCACGGTAAAGATAAACTGATTGCACCTCTGGCATTAACCATCTTTGTCTGGATATTCCTGATGAACCTGATGGACTTAATTCCGGTCGACTGGTTACCAACAGCCGCTATGTACGGTGGTTATTGGTTAGGCTTTGTTGACGATCCGCATGACGTCTACATGAAAGTTGTACCAACAACTGACCTGAACACAACCTTTGCTCTGAGTATCAGCGTATTTGCGCTCATTATTATCTACTCAATTAAGTACAAAGGCGTGAAAGGCTTTGCCAAAGAAATGACATTAACCCCGTTTAATCACTGGGCGTTAATGCCGGTAAACTTTGTGCTTGAAAGTATCACGTTACTGGCAAAACCAGCGTCACTGGCACTGCGTTTGTTCGGTAACCTGTATGCGGGTGAATTGATATTTATTCTGATTGCAATGATTGGATTATTCCAGCTACCAGCGCACTTTGCCTGGGCTGTGTTCCATATTCTGGTCATTACATTGCAAGCGTTTATTTTCATGATGCTGACCATTGTTTACTTAAGCATGGCTTCATCTGAACACTAGTGTTCTAAACAAAAAGTTTTTAGCTTTACTTTTAACTTTAATCTACTGAAAAACTGGAGAAATCAATGGAAACTGTAGTTGCTTTTACTGCTATCGCTGTATCAATCATGATCGGTCTGGCTGCACTGGGTACAGCACTGGGCTTTGGTATTCTGGGTGGTAAATTCCTGGAAGCTGCTGCTCGTCAACCAGAATTGGCACCACAGCTGCAAGTTAAGATGTTCATCGTAGCTGGTCTTATCGATGCTATCGCAATGATCGGCGTTGCTGTTGCATTGCTGTTCACGTTTGCGAACCCATTCTTAACCCAGGTAGCAGGCTAATCGTTATTCGACGGTCACCAACTGAAGGAGGTCCGTTGTGAATATCAACGCTACTCTAATTGGACAATCGATCGCGTTTGCCGTGTTCGTGTGGTTCTGCATGAAATTTGTATGGCCACCGATCATCAAGGCTATTGAGGAACGTCAGAAGAAAATTGCTGACGGCCTTAATGCCGGTGAACGTGCTCAAAAAGATTTAGAGAAAGCCCAGCAAGAAATTGCCGAGCAGCTCAAAGAAGCGAAACAGCAAGCCGCTGAAATCATTGAACAGTCGAAAAAACGTGGTGCTAAAATTGTTGAGGAAGAAACTCAACGTGGCCACGAAGAACGTGAAAAAATCGTTGCGTCTGGACATGAAGAAGTGACAGCTGAGCGTAACCGCGTTCGCGAAGAGCTGCGTAAGCAAGTCGCCGTATTGGCGGTTTCTGGGGCTCAGAAAATCATTGAGCGTGAAATTGATAAAGACGCTCATAGCGACATTGTTGAAAAACTGGTCGCTGAACTTTAATAAAGGGGTTTGAGCTTATGTCAGAACTGACTACGGTCGCTCGCCCTTACGCAAAAGCAGCTTTTGATTTTGCTTTAGAACAGGGAGCGCTCGATAAGTGGGCAGAAATGCTTAGCTTCGCTGCTGCGGTAGCGCAAGATGAGACTATTGCCTCATTTTTGAGCAGCTCTTCGACTGTTGGAAAAACGACAGATGTTTTCTTGGGTGTTTGCGGCGATGAGCTCGACGATAACGCTAAGAACTTCGTTAAAGTACTGGCTGAAAATGAACGTTTGCCTGTACTTCCAGCGGTTAGTGAGCTCTATCAGACGCTTCGTGCTGAACACGACAAAGAAGTCACTGTAGATGTGAAGTCAGCGGTTAAACTGCTGAAAGCACAACAAACGGCTTTGAGTAAAGCACTTGAGAAGCGCCTGCAACGCAAAATTAAGCTGAACTGCAGTGTCGACAAGTCCATTATTGGCGGACTTGTTATAGAAGCTGGTGATACCGTTATTGACGGCACCTTGCGCGGCAAGCTCGACAGACTTGCTTACGCACTGCAATCCTAATTGGGGACTTGAGCATGCAATTGAATTCAAATGAAATCGCAGAACTGATCAAACAGCGAATTGAGAAGTTCGAAGTCACCAGCGAAGCCCGCAACGAAGGTACCATCATGTCTGTACAAGACGGTATCATTCGCATTCACGGACTTGCAGACTGTCTGCAAGGTGAAATGGTCGAGCTACCTGGTAATCGTTACGCTATCGCACTGAACCTTGAACGTGATTCTGTTGGTGCGGTTGTTATGGGTCCTTATGCAGACTTGCAGGAAGGCACCAAAGTAAAATCGACCGGCCGTATCCTTGAAGTTCCGGTCGGCGAAAAACTGTTGGGCCGTGTGGTTAACACACTAGGTCAGCCTATCGACGGTAAAGGTCCAATTGAAGCTGACGGCTATGAGCCAGTTGAGAAAATCGCCCCGGGCGTTATCGAACGTCAGTCGGTTGATCAGCCAGTACAAACGGGTTACAAGTCAATTGACTCGATGATTCCAGTTGGTCGTGGTCAGCGTGAGCTTATCATCGGTGACCGTCAGACAGGTAAAACAGCTTTAGCGGTAGACGCTATTATCAACCAGAAAGATTCTGGTATTAAGTGTGTTTACGTAGCCATTGGTCAGAAGAACTCAACCATCTCTGCTGTTGTACGTAAGCTGGAAGAGCACGGCGCATTGGAAAACACCATTGTGGTTGCGGCTTCTGCTTCTGAATCTGCAGCACTGCAGTACTTAGCCGCTTATTCTGGCTGTACTATGGGTGAATACTTCCGTGACCGCGGTGAAGACGCTTTGATCGTATACGATGACCTCTCTAAGCAGGCTGTTGCATACCGTCAAATTTCACTGTTGCTGCGTCGTCCGCCAGGTCGTGAAGCATTCCCTGGTGACGTTTTCTACCTCCACTCTCGCTTACTTGAGCGTGCGGCGCGTGTTAACGCTGACTACGTAGAAAAATTCACTGACGGTAAAGTAAAAGGCCAGACTGGTTCTTTAACTGCCTTACCTATCATTGAAACTCAGGCAGGTGACGTATCGGCATTCGTACCGACTAACGTTATCTCAATCACCGATGGTCAGATCTTCCTAGAAACTGACTTGTTTAACTCAGGTATTCGTCCTGCGGTTAACGCCGGTGTCTCGGTTTCTCGTGTTGGTGGTTCAGCACAAACGAAAATCATCAAGAAATTGGGTGGCGGTATCCGTCTTGCCCTGGCTCAGTACCGTGAATTGGCGGCGTTCGCTCAGTTTGCATCTGACCTTGATGAATCGACTCGTTCACAGTTGGAGCACGGTCAGCGTGTAACCGAACTGATGAAACAGAAACAGTACAAGCCTATGAGCGTGTCTCAAATGGCTGTATCAATTTATGCCGTTGAAAAAGGCTTCTTGAAAGACGTAGAAATCGACAAAATCATGGATTTTGAAGAGTCGCTGCAATCTTTCATGGCGAGCGAATACGCCGAGCTAATGGCTGAGATTGATAAAACTGGCAACTATAACGACGACATCGATGCGCAATTGAAAGCCGCGCTTGAGAAATTCAAGCAAACGCAATCATGGTAATCGCACCTGGCCGCAGTAGCGGCCATTTGTCGTTGAGTTAACAGGAGAATCGTCATGGCCAGCGGTAAAGAGATAAAAACTCAGATCTCGAGTATCGGTAATACTCAGAAGATCACCAGTGCTATGGAAATGGTCGCTGCGTCGAAAATGAAAAAGGCGCAGGAACGTATGGAGGCTAGTCGCCCCTATGCGGACACCATTCGCAAGGTGATTGGTCATGTGGCGCGCGGTAACCTTGAATATCGTCATCCATTTATGGAAGAACGTCAGGTTAAGCGTGTGGGTTACATCATTGTTTCTACCGACCGTGGTTTGTGTGGCGGCTTGAACGGTAATGAGTTCAAGAAAGTCGTTAAGCACGCTAACGAATGGAAAGAGCAAGATGTTGAAGCGGATTTTGCCGCAATAGGCAGCAAAGCAACCGGTTTCTTCAAGCGTTTTGGTAAGTTGAAAGCGCAAGTTTCAGGTATGGGCGATAAGCCAGAGCTGAAAGAAATCACCGGTTCTATCCAGGTTATGCTGGATGCCTTTGAAGAAGGTAAAATTGATCGCTTGTACGTTGTATTCAACAAGTTTGTGAATACGATGACCCAGGAGCCGACCATTCATCAATTGTTGCCATTGCCGCAAGCAGGATCGGAAGAAGAAGTACAGACAGGTAGCTGGGATTACCTGTATGAGCCGAATCCGGAAAGTATTCTAGATACGCTAATTCGTCGCTTCGTAGAAATGCAAGTGTACCAAGGCGTCGTAGATAACTTTGCTAGTGAGCAAGCCGCTCGGATGATTGCTATGAAAGCTGCAACCGACAACGCCGAAGACATTATTGACCAATTACAATTGCGATATAACAAGGCACGTCAGGCAGCAATTACGCAAGAAATTTCGGAAATCGTGTCCGGCGCCGAAGCGGTATAACGCGGCAACGGTTAACAGAATTGAAGAGTTAGAGGAAACGTCATGAGTCAAGGTAAGGTCGTACAAATTATCGGCGCCGTTGTGGATTTAGAATTTCCACAAGACGCTGTACCAAAAGTATACGACGCACTGAAAGTGACCGAAGGTGGCTTAGAAGGTTTGGTTCTTGAAGTTCAGCAGCAGCTGGGCGGCGGAATCGTACGTGCCATCGCAATGGGTACAACTGACGGTCTGCGTCGTGGTATCACCGCTGAAAACACCGGTGAATCAATCATGGTTCCAGTGGGTAAGAAGACCCTGGGCCGTATTATGGATGTATTGGGTAACCCAATTGATGAAGCGGGCCCTATCGGTGAAGACGAGAAGATGTCTATTCACCGTGCGGCACCAAGCTACGAAGAACAGTCAAACACTAACGAACTGTTAGAAACAGGTATTAAAGTCATCGACTTGATTTGCCCGTTTGCTAAAGGTGGTAAAGTTGGTCTGTTCGGTGGTGCTGGTGTTGGTAAAACCGTTAACATGATGGAGCTTATCCGTAACATCGCAATCGAGCACAGCGGTTACTCAGTATTCGCTGGTGTTGGTGAGCGTACTCGTGAAGGTAATGACTTCTATCACGAGATGAACGATTCAAACGTTCTGGATAAAGTATCACTGGTTTATGGTCAGATGAACGAGCCACCGGGTAACCGTTTACGTGTTGCTTTGACGGGTTTGACTATCGCTGAGAAATTCCGTGACGAAGGTCGCGACGTACTTTTCTTCGTTGATAACATCTACCGTTATACCCTGGCCGGTACTGAGGTATCAGCACTGTTAGGCCGTATGCCTTCAGCGGTTGGTTATCAGCCTACCCTGGCCGAAGAAATGGGTGTTCTGCAGGAACGTATCACCTCTACTAAGACGGGTTCAATCACGTCGGTACAGGCGGTTTACGTACCAGCGGATGACTTGACTGACCCATCTCCGGCAACAACCTTTGCGCACTTGGATGCAACCGTTGTACTTAACCGTGACATCGCGTCATTGGGTATCTACCCTGCGGTTGACCCGTTGGATTCAACGTCACGTCAGTTGGACCCACAGGTTATCGGTGATGAGCACTACGACACAGCAATGGGTGTTCAGGAAGTACTGCAACGCTATAAAGAGCTGAAAGACATCATTGCGATTCTGGGTATGGACGAGCTGTCTGAAGAAGACAAACTGTCTGTATCTCGTGCTCGTAAAATTCAGCGCTTCTTGTCGCAGCCTTTCTTCGTAGCCGAAGTATTCACTGGTGCTCCAGGTAAATATGTATCTTTGAAAGATACTATTGCCGGCTTTAAAGGCATTTTGGATGGTGATTACGACGATATGCCAGAGCAGGCCTTCTACATGGTTGGTACCATCGAAGAAGCGGTAGAAAAAGCCAAAAACCTGTAACCGACCGGGAGGTTTGAATGGCAACACAAACATTAAATCTGGACATTGTTAGCGCTGAAGACAAATTGTTCTCAGGCGTTGTACAAACGGTTCAGGTCTCTGGTAGCGAAGGTGAGCTGGGTATTTACCCAGGTCACGCGCCCCTGCTGACAAAAATCAAACCAGGTATGGTTCGGTATGTCAGCGAAGCGGGCGACGAAGAACTTCTGTATGTCGCCGGTGGAGTGTTAGAAGTACAGCCTGGTCATGTCATTGTACTAGCAGACGTTGCTGTTCGTGGTGACGATCTCGATGAGAAAGAAGCTGAAGCGGCGAAGAAACGCGCTGAAGAAGCTATTGCTGACTCAAGTGCAGATGTGACCTATGCAGAGGCAATCGCCGAGTTATCGCGCGCATTGGCTCAGCTTGAGGTTATTCGTAAGCTTAAGCGCTAAAACTTCTGCGTTAAAATACGTAAAAGGCCTTGTTGTTAGTGCAACAGGGCCTTTTTTGTCGTTACAATAGGTGTACGTAATAAAGCTGCTGCAAGCGATACTGAATTAAGGATCTCATTAATATGAAGTTACGCGTTGTTATTCTGGCCGCAGGGAAAGGAACCCGCATGCGTTCAGACTTACCCAAAGTGCTGCATAAAGTGGCGAATAAACCGATGGTAGAACACGTCATTGATACTGCCAGGTCATTAAAGCCAGATGCCATTAATTTAATTTATGGTCATGGTGGCGATCAGCTGCAGCAGGCTATTGCCGGCGATGACTTAACCTGGGTAGAGCAACGTGAACAATTGGGTACCGGTCATGCCGTTCAACAGGTTATCCCGCACCTTAAAAGCAATGAAAAAGTCATTATTTTGTATGGTGACGTGCCCCTGTTAACCGAGTCCACTTTAATTAAGCTGGTAACAGCCAGTGCTAATACCTCGCTTGGCTTGCTGACTATGACGTTAGCGGAACCAACAGGTTATGGTCGTATTGTGCGTAACGAACGCCGCAGCGTAACCGGCATTGTTGAGCAAAAAGACGCAAATGCGCAGCAGTTAGCTATAGACGAAGTAAACACCGGTATTATGATAGCTGACAGCGACAAGCTAAAAGGCTGGCTTGAGCAACTCAGCAATGACAACGCGCAGAAAGAATATTACCTGACTGACATTGTGGAAATGGCCGCCCAGGAAGGCGTAAATATTGCTACTGCACAGCCTGACAACGCGCAGGAAGTGGAAGGTGCCAACAACCGCCAGCAGTTAGCTTCGCTAGAGCGCGCATTGCAGCAGCGTCAGGCCGAAGAGCTGATGACTCAGGGCGTGACCTTAATTGACCCTGCTCGTTTTGATTGCCGCGGTAAATTGAGTGCCGGCAGCGACGTCACTATTGATATTAATGCGGTTTTTGAAGGTAATGTGGTTCTGGGCGACCGCGTTGTTATAGAGCCAAACTGTGTCATTAGAAACTCCGTTATTGGCGACGACACGGTTATTCGCGCGAACTCTCATATAGAAGATGCAAAAGTGGCAAAAGGCTGCAAAGTCGGTCCTTTTGCGCGGTTGCGCCCCGGAGCGGAACTTGCGGATGAAGCGCAGGTCGGAAACTTTGTCGAGATGAAGAAAAGCCGTTTAGGTAAAGGCTCAAAGGCCAGTCATTTAACCTACCTTGGCGATACTCAGGTGGGTGAATACGCAAATATTGGTGCAGGTACCATTACCTGCAATTACGATGGTGTGAATAAAGCGCTTACCGAAATTGGTGACGGCGCTTTTATTGGCTCAAACAGCTCTCTGGTTGCGCCTGTCTCTATTGGTAAAAATGCAACCGTCGGTGCCGGCTCGGTCATTACCCGGGCGGTAGCAGATGACGAACTGGCTGTAGCCCGGGGCAAGCAGCGTAATATCAGCGGATGGCAACGTCCACAGTCGAAAAAAGGAAGTTAACTTATGTGCGGTATTGTAGGCGCGACGTCTGAACGTCGAGTAACAGGTATTTTGCTGGAAGGCTTAAAACGACTGGAGTACCGGGGTTACGATTCGGCTGGTGTGGCTGTTATTGACGCCGATAAGCATTTAAAAAGTGTGCGTCGTACCGGTAAAGTACAGGAACTTAAAGACGCTATAGACCAGAACCCGTTAGACGGGACTATTGGTATTGCGCATACACGTTGGGCAACGCACGGTGGTGTGACTGAAGCTAATGCCCACCCTCACCGCTCTGAGGATCAAATTGCTGTTGTGCATAACGGCATTATTGAAAACCACGAACGCCTGCGCGAAGAGCTAAAAGCCGAAGGTTATGTCTTTAACTCGCAGACTGACACCGAAGTAATCGCTCACTTAATTCATCACGAACGCAAAACGCATGGTGATCTACTGGCTGCCGTTAAGTCGGCAGTACGTCAGTTGGAAGGCGCTTACGGTACCGTGGTTATGGATACCCAATACCCTGAGCGTTTAGTCGTTGCCCGTTCTGGTAGCCCTCTGGTTATTGGTGTGGGTATTGGCGAGAACTTTGTGGCTTCTGACCAGTTAGCTTTATTGCCGGTGACCCGTCAGTTTATCTACCTGGAAGAAGGCGATGTAGCCGACATTAACCGCACTGAAATAGACATTTATGACGCCGAAGGCAACGCTGTAGAGCGCGAAATTATTGAGTCTGATGTCAGCTATGACGCAGGCGGGAAAGGCGAGTATCGCCACTTCATGCTAAAAGAAATTTACGAGCAGCCTATTGCCGTTCGTAACACACTGGAAGGCCGCTTGTCCGAAACCAGCGTGCTGGATAATGCTTTTGGCGAAAACGCCGCCGATATTTTAAAAGGTATCGAGCACGTTCAAATTGTTGCCTGTGGAACGAGTTACCACGCAGGTATGGTGGCGCGCTACTGGCTCGAATCTATGGCGAACGTTTCATGTAATATCGAAATTGCCTCAGAATTCCGCTACCGAAAGTCTTATGTTCACCCGAACAGCTTGTTAGTCACCATTTCTCAAAGTGGTGAAACGGCAGATACCTTAGCAGCACTGCGTTTGTCGAAAGAACTTGGTTATAAAGGCAGCCTGACTATTTGTAACGTGGGCTCCTCGTCTATGGTACGCGAATCGGACCTGGCCTTTTTAACCCGCGCTGGTGCGGAAATTGGTGTGGCGTCAACCAAAGCCTTTACTACCCAGTTGACCGGCCTGCTTATGCTGACCTTAGGTATTGGCAAATACCGCGGCATGCCAGAGCAACAGCAAGAAGCTGTTGTCCACGCGTTGCAGGCCTTGCCGGCCAAGCTGGAAGAAGCGGTGTCATTAGCGGATGAAATTGAAGAGTTAGCGCAGGACTTTGCCAACAAAGAGCATAGCCTGTTCCTGGGGCGTGGTAATCAGTACCCTATTGCTATGGAAGGTGCGTTAAAACTGAAAGAAATTTCATACATTCATGCCGAAGCTTACGCCGCCGGTGAGTTAAAGCACGGCCCGTTAGCGCTTATTGATGAAGAAATGCCGGTTATTGTTGTAGCCCCCAATAACGATTTGCTGGAAAAGCTGAAATCGAATGTTGAAGAGGTTCGCGCTCGTGGCGGTTTGATGTACGTTTTTGCCGACAAAAACGCCCGCTTCAAAGGCGATGAGTCGTTAAATGTGCTTAACGTCTGCCATTGCGACGAAGTGATAGCACCTATTGTCTATACCGTTCCTTTGCAGCTGCTGTCTTACTACGTGGCCCTGATTAAAGGCACCGATGTGGATCAGCCCAGAAACCTGGCCAAGTCAGTCACTGTTGAATAAGGAAGGGCCGAAAGGCCCTTTTTTGTGTGGTGTAGTAATAAAGAATCATACCTAGTAATAAAGCTACATACTGAGAAGGGGTCGTGGAAATCGACTTCAGAATTATGTTACCCACCAGCGCGATCGGTTAAAGCAGGACGATTAAACGATGTGGCGATTCATGCCCTGAGTAAAACCCAAGCTAATCGCGAACCTCAATGCGTAATGTACTTTTCATTTTTACTTGGAGTTTGAAGTATCAATAATTAATGTTACCTAGATTCAACTAATAACTGCAACACTCGCTCATAGCTTGTTGCAATTGCTCTTTAAAAATTAAGTCTGGCTGAATAAACCCCAGAGTTTTCCGGGGTCTTAAATTCAAGCGCTGCTGATATTTGACGATCAACTTGTTGGTTACAGTGCGCAAATCAGTACCTTTTGGCACGTATTGACGCAATAAGCCGTTCGCATTTTCATTCGCGCCGCGCTGATACGAAGCATACGGTTCAGCAAAATAAACGTCTGTATCAAGCTCTTCTGCGATACGTTCGTTATCAGCGAATTCCAAGCCATTATCGGCCGTAATGCTGTGCACCATAACTTTAAAGGGTTGCAGCATTTCTATAGTTGCGTCAGCAACGGCATCAGCATGTTTGCTTGTGACTTTTTTCACAAGATAAAAACGGCTTTTACGCTCTAAAAGCGTAACGATAGCTCCAGTTCCGCGCTTGCCGATAACGGTATCGATTTCCCAGTCGCCGTAGCGTTCCCGGTCATCAATAATTGCAGGCCGATCGTGTATCGAGCGACGGCCTAAAATACGACCACGTTGCTTATGCAAACGTTTTTTATAGCGTCTTAACCGATGGCGTAGGTGAGTAAATAAACCACCACCGCCATAAAAATCAGCCAGTACATAATTGTAAATCCACTCGTGACTGACTGGATAACCTATCCGCGTACAGATAGCTGATATCTGCTCCGGACTCCAGTCCATCTTGAGCATAAGCTCTACAGCGTTTCGAGTATTCTCGCAAACCCTTTTTGGTTTTGGCTTGGAGCGTCGTTTTAACGTGCGCTCTTGAGCTTTTTGAGGGTCATATGACCCGCACAAATTGTTGTTACGTCGCAACTCTCGATGAATGGTCGAGGGCGCAATATTCAGTTTTCTTGCAATCTCTCGTTGTGAAAATTCTTCTGAGAGCAACGCAGAAATCTGGTATCGTTGCCCCTCGGTCAGCTGCCGATAACTCATGTTGGAACTCACTTTTTTTGGTCGAAAAGTAAGACTACCACATGTTGGTAGCTGACCTCCTTCCGACCTTTCCCATTACATGAGTGTTGCGGTTATTATCTGAATTCAGGATACTTTATTGTTAAAATAATAAGTAAAGGTTTTTCAAATGAATACGCCAAGGATGGAAGGGTTGCTTTTTGTAGCAATCGCTTTGAGCGGCTTATCAGCTTTTGATAGTCATGCAGCATATCCGGTAGGTGTGGAATGTGGACTAACGTTAAAGACAGCTCATACTCAGTTCGGCCCGATTTCGTGGACTGAACTTGTTTGTTGGGATACCGGGCGTGATGAATACGAGGCAACTCAAAATGCTCCTCGCTCAGTTGTCGAAGGAGGGTTGACAGGAAGCGGGGAAGAGGTGAAACCTTATACCGACTCAAAAACTGATCCTGATGGAGACGGTCTTTCGAATTGTTTTAAAGATCTAACTCTTAACACTGTTGATAATTACCATATGGATAGTGGCGATATTTTTTCGCCTGATAGAATTCATCCGATTACCGGGAAAGAAACGCCTCACAACGGTATTGACCTTCAAAGTGTAGTAGGAATCCCAGCATATTCTGTTGCCTTCGGTTATGTGAGCGAGGTTGGTTTCGCTGGAGATGGCATAAGAGAGGGTAATGGTAATTATGTAAGAGTAACCTGGGTAAACGGAAGTCGAAGCTATGAAGGCACTTATATTCACCTTGATTCAGTAAATGTTGCGCGCAAAGATATAGTATACCCAGGTACTGTAATAGGTTACGTTGGCGAGACGGGTAATGTGACTGGTTCCCACTTACACTTTGAGCTGGATGAGACTATCCCAATTATTTCCATTGATCCTATCACTAGAAAACCGACGAAGGTTGGTGAAGAAACAAGTCCGATTGATCCTATTGAGCACTTAGGTGGCTTGAACTGCGAAAAATTGATGGAGGAGGAATAATCCCTATGAGATATTTAATTTTTATTACTTTACTTATTGTTTCATGCCAACCAATTGCCAATGACACTCTGAATATGGACTTCGAACGTATTCTGAGTGCTAAGAATTATGGTGAAAAAGGTCTGTTTGTACTCGGAAAATCTGAGGTAGGAGCCCAAGTACTAAGGGTGAAAAGAGGTAACGAAACCGAGCGTTGGACATTCCCCAATACAGTAAACTTTGGTTTTTTTAACGAATCCAAACCAGCATTCCTACTTCAAGATACTGAAAACAGGGTAATTCACTACGGCAAGGTTGAAACTGACCAGTCATTATTCTCGTTATCAATTCATGGAGCGAAGTGGGCCAATTTTGCAAAGGGTTCCGATGTCCTGGCTATTTACTATGACGATCATTTCGAACTTAAAAATATTGTCAATAACCAGTTAATTTTCTCAGAGTCGTGGTCAATTGCCGATCTGTCTGGAGCGTCCGTTATAATGAGCGATAATGAGCGCCATTTTACTTTGTATGACGATAGCGGCTGGAAAAGTATAACGAGTTTTTCAATAGCTAACTTGGAAAACAGATGGGATTTTAAAGAAAAAGAAAGCCTCTTTTATGAGGCGTACTATGTAGAAGACTTACTTATAGCCCGGTTGGATGACGAGGTGAGAGCTTATCAGGGAAAAGATTTACAATGGATTTATTCGAGCGAGGGCGTCCCGTGGAATCAAGGGCAGTTAAGGTTGTCACCAAATAAGGAAAAAATGGTAATCCTCGGAAATAACAAGGGTAAGTATACAATTCTCGACCTTTCGGGCGAGATCGTGAGTGACTTTAAAGATTTAAAAGGGCATGCTCATCAAAAAGGAAAAAAAGCTTCTGGTAATTACCAAGTAGAGTATTTCGGCAACGATTACTTAGTACTTAGCGATGATACTGAACATTTAATAGTTCAACTAGATGGAAAGGTAACTAGTCACCTTAAGGTAAACAAGAACGAAACAGTTATTTATCCGCCCAATTGGGGTGAGGACGTTTATCGTATTAACATCAAAAGCAATAAGTTATCAGTGATTTCAACAAAGAATTAAGGCTATTAAGAATAGCTAGTTTCATGATACCTAGATGTGAAGCTGATAAAGGCAGTTAAAAGTATGTAACAATAGTGGAGCATACTAACATTCCATCAAATGTACTGTATCTTCACTGCTGTTCATCTTGTTTATAATCGGACTGTGGTTGAATAGAGCCAGAAATCTGCACGGTATTTTCACTCGCACATCTAACTATTTTTTTGCTGTATTAAAAACCTAAAATCACTAGCTTACGCTAACATCAGGATGAGACTTTATTACTGCACGACATTTTTTTGTCGGCGCACATTAAAGTTCTTAAATAACATTAAGGTTGTTAAAAATTACCGTTTAAACGAATTTCATGAATCAGTTGATTTTTAGTTTCTTGTACGGTTTTAAACGTCGCAGATAACATAGAGCAAGCTGAGAAATCCAAGTTTTGCTTTTTACGACTTTGGCTATCCACATCCATCACTAATAAAATACTACTTATCTTTTTCTTGAACTTTTTTACCGGTTTCGAGAGAAAATTTCTTGGCCAATCCATTGTTTGTCACGAGGACAAACTTGCCTTTTACAGAGACCTCTGAACCATTTCTATTATCTACTCGAAATAGCTCGTTTCCCTCACTGTTGATTAATGCGACTTCACCGCTATCGCCTTTGATGACAAGGTAGTTTTTATCTTGCGAGGTTGCGACTAAATTTACTGAAAAATAAGGCTTGGGTTCGTAAGTCCAGACTGCAGTCTGGCCTCTAAAGGCAACGAGCTTTCCGCTTACGTTAATCGCTAGCTCGTTATCTCCAAAGCTGACAGCCTGGTAGAGAGGAGCCCCACCAAACTCATATTTGGTTTCTTTAGAAAAATTATGCCCAGAATACTTAGTAATTGATTTTCGGTGCGACATATCGGGAGATGGAGAGCTGAATACTAACTCTTTTCCATCCTTTGAAACCGAAACCATACTTCGTTTAACTAATTCGCTCGGAAAGTTGCGAGAGCTAATTTCTTTTAAATTTTTACTATAAGTTGAGAGGGTAGGCTTATCTACCTCATTACTAATAATAAAAAATCCGCCCGAACTGTTTAAAGAGCCATAATCAGATACGTTTTTGAATGATTTAACTATTCCTTTCGAATCTAAAACAGCTAAATTGCCATCACCATTGAATCCGTTTTTTTTCAAACTGCCAATTAAGGACCGTTCAATGTCATTGAAGGTCTCTAAATGACTTGGCTTCCAGGGTAGATTTGTTTGAATTAAGGCCTCATTGGAGCTATTAGTTATTTTTAGTTGGTAAGAACTTTTATCCTTCATTATGGCTAAAAAGTTATCCTTACCTATCGTGAATACTGTTTCTTCACTGGGTTCCATATCGTGACTTAATACTTGCTGCTGCGCCATTGAAATAGAAGTCAAAAACGCTAAAGGGATCACATTTAGTTTTAAATAGTTCATGATTTTTATCCTTTTTTACTACAGGCTTCGCCGCCGGCTAGGGGAACAGGATCAATCGCTACTTTCTTTTGCATTGGTTTGTTAGTTATTGGGTTGATGGGATAGGTCACTTCATACACTTGTAAGTGCAAGTGATCACCACCAAACGCGCCAGTGCAATTTACTTCTCCAATAGGTTGTCCTGGAGTAATTGAATCTCCACTTTCGACAATTACGCTATCTGTAACCATATGAATCATCACAAACTCATATATAGTGCCAGATGCCGTTACTTGGACTTCCCAGCTTTCACTAGACAGTCTGTAGATTTTCAAAGTACGCCTTTTCAAAGCTAGCAGGCGAGACACCG